>JBILQT010000012.1:0-54808 GCA_044373065.1 Sandaracinaceae bacterium | reverse complement strand
CGGGCTGCTCGGACAGCGATCCGACGGACGGCGCGGGCGCAGGCACGCACTGCTGATTTCAGCGGCTCATGGAGCCAACGAGGACGCCACGACTCGCAAGGTCGTGGCGCTTTTCTTTCCGTCGAAGCGACGTGAGGACTGAAAGGCGGTTCAAAAGCGCAGGCCGCTACAAATCCTCGGGGCGATTGGGGATCGCGACCTGGGGCGCGAGTTCATCGATGGCCGAGGAGAGATCAGGATGGAGCTCGATGCGTGGAGGCGGCGTGCTCGCCTCGGTGAACACGGGCCAGCGCGCGAGAATCGCACCATCAAACGCAGGCACATCGAGCGCATCGATCGCGCTCACCATGCAGGCTCGGAGCGCATCGGTGATCTCACCCTCCACGCGCACGTCTTGAACTTCCTGGTCGGCGATGAGCAGCGTGAGCTGCGCACGCGTGGAGTACGCAGCACGACCTCGGCGGTCTGCACGGAAGCACTCACGCAGCTGCGGAACGACCGAGCGCAACAAGCTGCGATGCAGCGCGCGTGAGGGGAAGCCAGCGCGCTGCTCCACAACCGCGGCAGCGACTTGGGGCGCGCCGCAAGTGCGACGCTCTGCTGAACCGAAGTGCGAGAGGAGCCGCGTGACACGCGCCGTGCTCGGCCGAACGAGTGAGCCCTCCGTCGCGCACACGAGCGGTGCAGACGGCGCCGCGGCCACGAGACGACGCGCATCGGAGACGCGCGCTGCGATCGCCAAGGCGAGATCCCCCGAGGCACGTGCTGGACGCACCGAGGTGCCGTTGAGCTGCACCGTCGAGACGGCTGCGCCGTGCGTCGCCAAGGCGACCGATGCACCAGGCAGAAGCGCACGCGGCTCCGCATTCGAGACCACCAATCGCTCAGGTGCACGCGTCACGAGCGATGCTGCGAGCAACTCAAGCAAAGCCGCCCTTCCCTCTTCATCGCGCGTGCTGAGAAGCGCTTCCCGATGCGCGGAAATCCAATGACCTCCGAGTGCCTCATTGAGCTGGGCAAGCGATGCGGTCAAAGGACGTGAGGCGACGGAGACGAGTTCAAACGAGGCACGTGAAGCACGTGCGCGCGAAGCCAGCGCCATCGCGCTCTCGCTGCGCGTGAGACCTCCATCGCCAATCCACACAACCCTCAGATCACGCTCGCCGAGCCAGGGTTCAATCGTTCCGAAGAGCGCCTCAAAGCGCGTCGCCGACCCAAGCGGAAGTTCCATCGCGCGCTGGAGCGCTTCCTCGGTGATCGAGGATGGCGCCACGCCCTCTGCGATCACGCGCTCACCCCTCGCGGCAAATGCGACGAGGCGTACGCGCGCATGCTCAGGCAGCTGCGCGAGCACAGCCATCGCAGTGGTGGACACAAGCCCTGAGGCGCCCGCATGCATCGAGGGGCTCACGTCGAGCGCGAGCACCACATTCACGGCATCGACCGTGCTCCTTGAGGACATCGCACGCACCCAAGTGCAGTGCTCCGCACGGCTTCGCAAGGACCAGGGCGCAACACGACACGGCGTCGTCCACGCATCGGCATGCGTCGTCCAAGTGCGCGGCACCATCGCGTCGATCGCCAGCGCTTGATTGGCCCGCTGGTTCAGCGCCGTACTCGCCTCGGTCTCCACACCGTCGATGCGCGGGAGCACCCAATCCTCCGCGTGAATGCGAACCTCTGCGCTCGCTGCGCGCACATCGGTCCCACGCGATGGGAGGGTGAATCGGACGCGACTTCCGCGCGCTTCGAGAGGCAGTGAATAGGCAACGCGCACGACGAGCGAAGCGGGTGCGCGCACGCCCTCACCATTCGTCGCCAGCGCTGCGATCGCACTCGCACGCAGGACTAGCGACGCGCCATCCTCACTGCGATCCACCGCGGCCACGGGCGCTTGCGTTGCATCGAAGGGGCCATTCGCGATGACCGCTGCGTCGTAGTCGGAGAAGCGCGAGGTCGGGTCACTCAGCTGCCCTGTGCGACAGCCCTGCGTCTCGGAACACACCTCGAGCGCATAGGGAATCGCGCCTGGAGGAATCGCGAGCCGGTAGCGAATCTCGGCCGCATGCGTCGCGACGGACTCGAACGTGAGCTCGTGACGAATCAGTGCGAGGCCCGAGGTGAGCTCAATCGCCACGCGATGCTCACGCTCACGCACGCCAGCTATCGCCTCCACAATCTCGCCGTGCACGACCGGAAAACGCTCCGTGATCACCTCATCCTCGCCAGGCATCTCGGCATCGGTGAGCGATGAATCGCTATCTGTCGCAAGGGGATCCGGCGTCTCGGCGATCGGCGGGTCATGCGCGAAAGGGTCGGCATTCACGAGCTCACGAAAGCGCTGCGCGGCCTCATCCACGCCCGCATCCGCTTGGGCTTCCGCACTCGCCAAGAGTGCAGGGACACTCGCCAGGAGAGACCAACCAACGAAGAGCGAGATGGCGTGTTTCACACAGAGCCCGACAACCGCGCGCGCGTGAAGTTCCGCTCCCGTTGCAATCGTACTTCGGGCTTTGTCTTCGCTTTTCATCACGTGACGAAATGGACGAGAGGTATCCTGCGTTCATTCGACTGTTCGCGGCTGCGTTTCAGTCGCCCGCGAAGGTCGTGGCGGAAAACAGAGCGCGAAGCATGAAGCGCGTCGAGAGGAGCCAAGAGTATGAGCATCATCGATTTCGTGAAGGGTGGCGTACGCGAGATGATCATCGCGCGCCCGGACGCGGCGAAGCAGCAGATTGTCTACAAGCATCCAGAGCGCACGATCCCCAAATGGTCGCAGCTCACCATCGATGCCGATGAGGCGGCTGTGTTCTTCCGCGATGGCGCACTCGTCGGCGTCTTGCGCACCGCAGGTGTTGGCCAACGCCACACGCTCGATACGGGCAACATTCCCTTCCTCTCGAACCTCGTGGACTCGGTCACGGGCGGCAACATCTTCATCACCGACCTCTACTTCGTCACGACGCGCCCGATCCGCGACACGAAGTTCGGCGGCCCGCTTCAGGCGATGAAAGACCCTGAGCTCGAGATCACGGTGAGCCCGCGCATCTTCGGCACCTTCCAGTGGCGCATCGCCGAGCCCGACAGGTTCATCGTCAACTACCTCGGCCTCGGCGATCAGTTTACGAACGACCGCGTCGAGAGCTTCATCACGACCAAGTTCATGAACTCGGTGAAGAAGGCCGTCCCGAACTTCGTGATCCGCCAGAAGATCGAAGTGCAGAACCTCGGCGCCTACCACGACGAGCTTGGCCAGACCTTCATCGCGCGCTGCGATGATCTGAGCGAGATCGGCGCGGCCTTCATCGGCCTCGGTGATTTCTCGATCAACTTCTCGGAAGACGAGCTCAAGCGCATCCAAGACGCACAGGACAAATACGCCGAGATCAAAGCGAAGAAGCGCGCCAAGGATGAGCTCGGTGGCGGCAACTACATGCAGTACGCAGCAGCCGAGGCGATGATGGGCGCAGGCCAGGGCATGGCCAAAGGCGGCGGCGAGGGCGGTGGCATGATGCAGGGCGGCATGGGCTTTGGCATGGGCATGGCGATGGCCAACGCCTACGGCCAGCAGGTTCAGAGCGGCATGGGGCAGCCTGGGATGCCGGGCATGCCGATGCAGCAGGGCATGCCGATGCAGCAGGGCATGCCGCAACAGCCCGCGATGGCGCAGAAGTGCTGCACCGCATGCGGCGCGAAGGTCTCTCCAGGGAAGTTCTGCGCAGAGTGCGGCGCCTCGATGGCACCACCTCAGCCGCAGCCCTGCGTTGGATGCAACACGATCAATCCGCCCGGCGCGAAGTTCTGCGCGAATTGCGGAACACGAACGCCCGCGTAACACTCACGCGGTGAACAACCCGCGCACACGCCCATCGCTCGCTCCAGAAGGACGACGATGGGCGTTTCGCTTGGTGGGCGCGCTGCTCTTTTCGGCGAGCGTCGTGGGCTCAATGGGCGTCGGTGAGTGTTCCCCTACAGCGGGCGACAAGGTCGTGGGCGAGGCGTGCACGCGAAGCAACGAGTGCTTGAGCGGGCTCGTCTGCCAGACGGGCGTTTGTGCAGAGACAGATGCGGGCATTCAACCGACGGATGCCGCGATGGGCTTCGATGCCTCGATGAGCGACGCCAGGACGAGTCCCGACGCGCCTTAGCGTGCTAGACGCGGCCCGATGCAACGCGATGACGCCGCCGACCCCGCCCATGCCCTCAACCCACCCTTGATGGTGAAGGCCGCTGCGTCGTTTCAAGCCGTCTCTGGCATCTACCTCGCGGCCTCGGCCTTTCAGATGCTCATGAGCATCACCTTCTACGGTGAGCTCGCATGGGTGCAGTACGCGAACTGGGCGCTGGCACTGAGCGGTGCGCTGCAAGTCTTCTTCGCCGCGCAGACGATTCGTTTGCGACCGACGTACGTCTTCATCGCCGTGCCCTTCAACATCCTTCTCGCGCTCGTCGTCGCGGGATGGATTGGGGTGAATGTGCACTTCATGATCTTCTCCGTGATGCAGCTCGGGACGCTCTGCTTCTCCTGGGCCGCAGCGGTGTTGATGCCCTTCGTGATCGGCCCGACGAGGCGCGCCTCGGAGGCACGCCGGGCACTCGAAGCAGAAGGTCTCGACCTCGGCGTTTAGTGCCGCGCGACGCTGCGCACTGCGTAGACCATTTCGCGTTGCACGAAGGCCGCCTTCACCCGACAGTGCGCGCCAATGCAACCCGCTTCGCGCATCTGCGGCACAGGCCGCTTCCTTCCTCCGATCATCCGCACCAACGCTGATCTCGAGCGGATGGTCGAGACCTCCGACACGTGGATTCGCGAGCGCACGGGCATCCGAGAGCGTCGCATTGCACCTGAGGGAATGGTCACGAGCGACATGGCCGCCGAGGCCGCGAAGAGCGCATTGGAGGCCGCAGGCATCACCGCCAAAGACCTCGACTTGATCATCGTCGGCACCGTGACGCCCGATATGCCGATGCCCGCTACGGCCGTCTTTGTGCAGCAGAAGATTGGCGCGACCTGCGCCGCATTCGACCTCAGCGCGGCCTGCGCGGGCTTCATCTACGGCATGCGCATCGCCGATCAGTTCATTCGATCCGGCGCGGCAAAGCACGTGCTGATCATCGGCGTGGAGCTTCTCTCACGCGTCGTGAACTGGACGGACCGCACGACCTGCGTGCTCTTCGGCGATGGCGCAGGGGCGGCGGTCATCGGCCCAGCCATCGGCGATCGCGGCATCCTTGGGACGAACTTTTTCTCCGATGGCTCGCTCGCGCAGTCGCTGATGATCCAGGCCGGTGGCTCGGCCATGCCGGTGACCCAAGAGATCATCGAACAGGCGGGAAACAAAGTCGCGATGCGTGGCCAGGACATCTTCCGCGCGGCCGTGAAGAACCTCTTCTCCGCAAGCCAAGCCGTCGTGCGCGATGCAGGCCTGCTCAACACGCAGGTCGATTGGGTCGTCCCGCACCAGGCCAACTTGCGCATCATCGATCAGGTTGTCTCTCGTGCGGAGTACCCACGCGAGAAGGTGCTCTCGAACATCGAGTGGGTGGGCAACACCTCGAGCGCGTCGATTCCGATCCTCCTCGATGAGTCGATCAAGGCCGGTACGATCAAGCCTGGTCACGTTGTGATGATGTGCGCGCTCGGTGCAGGCGTGTCGTGGGGTGCGGCCGTCATCCGCATGTAGTCATCGGCGTCGCCGACGCGTGATGGCTAGGCACAAGAGCGCGAGCCCCGCGAGCATCGGCGCATCGCCTCGGGCGTGCATCACACCCACACGGCATACGCAGCCACCGCCGCCGATGCTCAAGACGTCTGGGCCTGCATCGCGTCCAGCGTCATTGCCCGCATCGGGAGGCCCTGCGTCGTTGCCTGCATCGAGCCCGGCGTCGTTGCCTGCATCGACGCCCGCATCGGGGCGCTCGATGCGGCAGGTCATGTCGCAACCATCGCCGCTCATGGTGTTGCCGTCGTCGCAGTCTTCATCGCGGTCGACGAAGAAATTGCCGCACACCGCGATGATCGAATCCCCGCGCGGACGAAGCCGCCAGACGCCCATCTCACCCACGTTCGAGGTTGTGCAGAGGCGCAGCACATTCATCGTGCGCGAGCCTGGAAGGGTCAGGTAGCTCGGTGAGGGCGTCGTATTTCCTTCATCGACACCAGCGGCCGCAGGCGCACCGCCAAAGCCACCTGAACCACCGCTCGCGTCGCCCGTCGTCCACTCGCAGCGGTTGTAGCGAAACTCGACATCGAGCGTGCCCGCGGGCTCACCCGGCGCTTGGGTCAGCACAATCTGAAAGGCGTTTCGAAGGTCGCCGTGGCGGTCGAAGTAGTCGACCAGGAACCAAGTGATGACGACGCGCGAGGGTTGCACCGCGTAGTAGACAAGGTTCTCATTCACATCGGTCGGGACGCGGCGCGTATCCACATCGCCCCACCAAGCGGCGATCATCGGCTGCGGTGCGCCCGGGGCAAACGTCGTCGGTGTGAAGGTCGCGACGGCCGCGTTCAGCGTGATGTTGCCGTTGTTGTTGACGAAGATGTGCGTCGCGTTCGTTCCAAAGAACTGCATGCCCGTGGGGAAGGCAGCAGACACGTCGACGTCGGCGAAGACACTGTCGTCATCGCGCATCAACGTCGCTGTTCCAAAGCCCACGGGGCCGCCGAGATCGGAGATAAGCGTGGCCTGCGCATGGGCGCTTGGGAGGCCGCAGAGGGTGCCCCCAAGAACCGCGAAGAGCACAAGCAGGCGTCGCAATGAGCACATCATTCGGAAGCTCCTTCCAGCGTCTCTAGGCTGACAAACTCCGTCGCATCCGCTGCAGCCGCGCCCGCCTCCAGCGCCTCATCCGAGACACCGCGCGCCACGAGCGAATGCACGATGGCATCGGCGCGTGCTCGGGCTAGCTCGACACCATCATCACGACGACCGCGTGCCTCGGGGCGCACCAGGATGCGCCAGCGCGCGCCGTGATCGAACTGCATGAAGCTCGCGAGCTCATCGAGGATGATTCCGTCTGCGGGGACAAGCGTTGCGCGATCAAGCGCAAACTCGATGACGCGAAGGAGCGTGATCGCATGCCCCTCTGTGCGCAGCGTGACCGGACATCCTCGCGCGCTGGGATCGCCCGGAACGTTCGGACAGGCATCGCTGCTGTCGGCGACCTCATCCGCATCGTTGTCGAGGTCGGGGCAGCCATCCGCATCTTCAAAGCCATCCACGTCTTCGGCCTCCTGCCGGCAGTGGTCGCTCGCATCGAGCACACCATCGTCGTCATCATCGGGCTCGGGGCAGCCATCGAGGTCGCGCCATTGGTCGACATCCTCGGGCTCACTCGGACAGGCATCCACGTCATCGAGGATGAGATCACCATCGACATCCCCCGGCCCTGCGGGCGGCGTCTCCCAACGAAACGAGGCGAGTGCACGCACGGCGGGTGTGCCTGGCGCACGCAGAAAGCCCGCACCGACCCCGAGGTCCACACACGCGCCACCGCCCAGGCGCATGCGCGAGCCCAGCATCAACTCAAGCGAGGAGCCTTGCGCCTGAAAGATCAAATCACCGCGCAGACCGCTCGCAAAGGTGAGCTCGAAGAAGAGGTCCACCGCGGGATGCGCGGGCACGAGCAAGCCCAACTGCGCATCGAGCTCACTCGCCGTGCGAAGCGACTCAAGCTGACGCTCCGGCCGATACGAGGCACCGAGCGAGAGCTCAAGACGCAGCCCGCTCATCGCAGCGTCCGCCAAGAGCGCGCCGCGCGCGGAGAACTCTCGATCGCTCGCGTAGCCACTGGTCGCTGTCGTCGAGGGGATCAGCGCCTCGGCCATCACACCGAGATGAAAGTCCTCCGGCGCATCACCCAGCAAGCGCACGGCGCCTCCAAGCGACATGTCGGCGAGCGTGGCCACATCCGGTGCTCCGAACGAAACACCTGAAATCGTCGGCCTGTCGCCCACTTGAAAGACGACAGGGATGCGCAGATGAAACTGCAAGCGGTCCGTCACGCCGAGGGCTGCGAGCACATGCGCCACGATGCGATGCGAGACAATCGCCCCCGCCGCAGCGCTTCGTCCCGAGCGCACCACGAGGGGTTGATTCGCGTAGTCGATGAGGAGACCAAAGCTCGGCGTGAGGTGCCCCAGCGTCGGCGCAAGCTCGATGCCCACGCCATCACGCGTGCTCGGCGGTGGACGAAACCTATCGATGCGCATCCCCTCACGGTCTTGTGCGAGGGCGTGCTCTTGCGACAGCGCGAGCACTAGGAGGGCGGGAGCAATGCGGCGGAGCATGAGATGCGCAGCGTAACGCTCGGGCATGCTCGGGAGGCTCTTCTTGTGCACGCCCCATGCACAACAGGCGCTGAGATGCCCTTCACTGAAGGCAGCGCAGTCAATAAGATATGATTTCCATCGTATCCATTTCATCTCTGCGGGGGAGGCGCCGAAGCGCGCGCGACGTGGATCCAACCTTTCCGGAACTTCATGCGTCGAATAGCCCAGACGCTTGTTCGTCTGAGAGACGTCGCCTCCGCTACCCTTGAGTGACACACCATGAAGACCCTTCGTCCGCTCCTCCTCTGTGCTGCGCTCGCGTTTGCAGGCCTCTTCAGCGCCTCCAGCGCCTCCGCGCAGACGGGTGCCCTCCTCACCGGCCTCGGCGGCCCTGCGGGCTTCGGTACGGGCGTGCTTGAGTACAACGACGATGGCTCAAGCTCCGAGATCGACATGCGCACGGCCTTCCCCAACGGGCTCGAGTATTTCGGTCAGCGCTTCAACAGCTTCTACGTGAACAACAACGGGAGCATCACGTTTGGCGGGCCGACAGGCAGCTTCACACCGCAGCCCTTCCCGCTCCAAGGCAACCGCATGGTCGCGGCCTTCTGGGGCGATGTGGATACGCGCTCTGGCGGACGCCCAGCACAGAACGGCGTCTACTGGGATGTGCGCCCCGGCCGCATCGTCATCACCTGGCACAACGTCGGCTACTACGCGCAGCATGACGATCATCAGAACACCTTCCAGATCGTCATCGAGAGCAGCGCCCTGCTCGACCTCGATCACATCTGGCGCGTCGAGTTTCGCTACGCGCGCTGCGAGTGGACGACGGGCGATGCGAGCGGTGGACAAGGCGGCTTTGGTGGCACCCCCGCCCAGGCCGGCTTCGATGCCGGGGATGGACACATCGCGCGCACGCTGCCCGGCTCGGGCTCAAGTGCGATCTTGAATCTCTGCCGCGACTCGAACGTGGGCCAGCCCGGCCTCTGGCTCTTCAACGTGCACAACGGCATGCCCGATGTGGATGTCGCTCCCGCGCAGACGCAGACCTACGACTTCTCCGGCGGTGGTGGAGGCTCTACGCCTGCGCGCCCCGCACGGCCGGGTCGCACGGGCCGACGCCGGCGCTGAACTCACCGAACGGCGAGCACTTCCCAGACGCGCACTTTTCCTGCCGCGCGAATCTCGAATTCATCGCCCTCGAACTTGCCGATCAATGACTGCCCCGCGGGCGAGGAGGGCGTGAGCACGGTGACGCGAGTGCCGTCCACATCGAGCTCCATCCCGCCACCCTGTGCGACGAGATAGAACCAGCGCGCCTCCTCATCGATGCTCACTTTCACCAGCGCGGTGATACCGACCGCCGCCTCGGGCGCGAACTTCCGCACGGTGATCGTCTCAAAGCGGGCAACGTCTTCGGCGAGTTGCTCGGTCCGCATCGCCTGGCCGCGCGCGACGTAGCTCTGCTCGGTGGCGCGCATGTCCTTGTCGCCCTCGCTGCGATTCTCCTCGTGCACCGCACCCTTGCGCGCGTCTTCGGCGGAGTGCGCCATCACGCCAAGCGCCGCATGCAATGCCGCGCGGAGCGCTTCGTGCACCTTGGTCTTGTCCGGTTCGGTCGTCTTCTTGGAGGCTGCCACGCGCGCACTCTACACAACTCACCAGGCGCCTTGTCGATGCGCGCACACATCGCGCACGATGGCTTGATGCCCACTTCGCGCTCCGCAATTCCGCTCCTCATTCAGGCGCTTCGCGACGACACCCTCGCTGCATCGGAGGGCGCTTCTCCCTTTGCACGCGCCCTGATCGACGGCGTGCGTGCGGTGAGCGTTGGCCAAGCATTTCAAGGCGGATATCGCGCGGCACTCCAAGCCCTTGTGCCCAGCGAGCGCACCGCGCTCATCGCGCTCTGTGTGACAGAGGAGAAGGGACAACACCCCAAGCACATTGAGACATCGCTCTCGTTCGCAGGCGACGAGCTCCACCTCCACGGCGCCAAGAAGTGGGCGATGGATGGCGAGGGGACGCTCCTCATCGTGGCCAAAGAAGAGGGCTCAAGCGAGGCGCGCCCAACGCTGCGTCTGGTGCGCGTGCCTACTTCCGCGACAGGCCTTGAGCGCATCGCGATGCCGCCTACGCGCTTCATTCCGGACGTGCCGCATACGCGCCTTGCGCTCGACGTGACGCTCCCGAAATCCGCGCTGCTGCCTGGTGATGGCTACGCCGATTACGTGAAGCCGTTTCGCACCTTGGAGGACATCCACGTGCACGCAAGCGTCATGGCGTATCTGCTGAAACAGGCCAAATCGACGGTATTTGCGCGTTCGCTGATCGAGCCAGGGACGAGCCTTCTCTTATCGCTCGAGGCCCATGCGCACATGCCCTCGCCCGCGCTCGACGTGGCGCTCACGGGCACGCTCGCGCTTGTGCATCGCTTCTTCGGCGAGGCCGATTCAGCGCTCTTTCAAAAGGACGATGAGGCCTCGATCGGTTGGCAGCGCGACAAGGCGATTCTCTTGCTCGGTGCCGCAGCGCGTGAGGCGCGGGCGAACAACGCCTGGGGGCTCGCGGCGCTGAAGTGAACAGCGCTTCAATTGGGACCGCACATTCCCGTATGCTTTCGATATGAACACTTTGTCGAAGGCGGCTCTCTTCACGTTGGTCGCAGCTGCGCTCGCCGGTTGCGACTGCGGCTCAACCCCCTCTGGATGTCGCACGCGGACGGACTGCGCAGCGGGGCAAGTCTGCACGGACGGGATGTGTCAGGCGGGGACAGACACGGGCACGCCGCTCGATGTCTTCACGCCCGGCACCGATACCAACATCGGCGATGCGCCGATCGACCGCGACACCAACTTTCCTCCCTGCGAGAGCGGCATGTGCCCAGGCGATGCCCGCTGCGTGATGGGTCGCTGCCTGCCTTGGGGCATGGGCGAGTCGGACCCAGAGTGCGTGCGCGTGACGAGCTCGGGGCCTGTCATCCCGCAGACGCAGTGCACCTTCACGACGCCGCCGATGGGCGACCCTTTCCCGATGGCGGTGGCCATCCTTCACACGCCGCTCGTGGCCGACCTTGGCATCGCGACCGTGCCCGATGCGCCGACGCGACCGTCGATCATCATGGTGAGCAATCGCTCGTACCGCGAAGGCGTTCCGCGCGTCTGTGATGCCGAGGGCTTCCTGCGCGTGATCGACGGCGCGACGTGTGTGCAGCAAGGCACGATGCCCGCAGCAGACCCACCGCTGAACTCGCCCGTCACCCCTGCGGTCGGCGACATCAACGGTGACGGCCGCATGGAGATTGTCGCGGCGATGCAACGCGGCGGATTGGTCGCTTACACCGTGATGCCCAACGGCACGCTCACACGTCTTTGGACGACGACACTGGCCGATGGCACCGACGACAACGAGGGCTCGACACGCTGCCAGTGGGGCGCTGTCTCGCTCTACGACATCGACGATGACGGCCTCTCCGAATCCATCTTCGAAGGTGTGATCTGGGACTCACGCGGAAGGCGCGTCACAACGCTTCCCGGGCACGTGCACGTCTCGCACGGTGCACCCACGCCGATGGGTGACTTCGACGGTGATGGTCGCATCGAGGCAGTCGAGTACAACAGGCGCTGGGAGTACGACGCGACCACGCGTACCTTCACCGTCGAGGCGATGATTCCCGCAGGGCAAGGCTATGCGGCCCTCGCGGACTTCGGTGATTTCCCCGGAATTGCGGGCGATGCGCCTGGCATGCCCGAGATCGTGGTGGGCGAAACAGGTGCGGCACGCGTGGGCGTCTACACCCTCGGTGGCGGCATCATTCAGCAGTTCTCACCCTCGCCGGGCAACGGCGGCGGGCCACCCACGATCGCCGACTTCGATGGCGATGGCGTGCCTGAGATCGGCGTCGCATTCGGTGGTGCTTACGAGGTGTTCAACATCTCCTCCTCCGGCGGAACCATCACCGCCAACCGGCTCTGGTCGCAGCCCTCGCAAGATCGCTCAAGCGCGCGTACGGGCTCCTCGGTCTTCGACTTCAACGCGGATGGCAACGCCGAGGTTGTCTACGGCGATGAGTGCTTTGTGCGCATCTACGATGGTCGCGATGGCAGCGTGCTCTTCTCGCAGGCGCGCTTCTCCAGCACGTGGACGGAGAACCCGATCGTGGCCGATGTCGATGGCGATGGCTCCGCCGAGCTCGTTGTGGGCATGAGCGGCCCGTGCAGCCCCGGCTACTGCCCCGCGGTCGATCCGATCTTTCCCGGCCTTCGCTGCGAGGGCGCGAGCGATTGCTTGAGTGGGCGCTGCACAGGCGGGTTCTGCGAGTGCGCAGGCGCGGCGGAATGCGACACGGGCTACCAGTGCAACGGTGGTCGTTGTCTCGCTGCACACGAGGCCTGCGTGGCCGAGCTTCGCGTCTATCGTGATGGCCGCGACCGCTGGGCAGGCTCACGCGATGTGTGGAACCAACACGCCTACCACGTGACCAACATCAACGATGACGGGACGATCCCGCGCACGAGCGCGATGGTCGACAATTGGTCTGCACCGGGCCTCAACAACTTCCGGCAGAACGTGCAGGGAACGGCGACTGCGCCAGGCCCAGACCTCACGATTCAGCGCGTCGATGCGACGTGTGGCGTTGGGTCGATGACGACCGAGATGGCGGCAACCATCTGCAACCGTGGTGGCGTCTTCCTCGACACAGGCATCCAAGTTGTCTTCGATCAAATCGACAGCGCAGGTGCGCGGACGCGTCTCTGCGATCTGCGCACGACTGAGCCCGTAGCACCTGGTGTGTGCACAACCGTGCGCTGCACCGCCCCTGTCCCCGCAGACGGAATCTTCGAGGCCACAGCCGACGAGCGCGCACTCATCTCCGAGTGCCGCGAGGCGAACAACACAGCGCGCTCAATGGCCGACTGCATCTTGTAGTCGCGCATTCAGAGAATCGTCGTTCTGGTGAGGAGGCTGCCGCTCGGTGTAGGAATGCACATGCGTCAGCCTCTTCTCGTTTCCGTCACCACCTCGCTTCTGATGATTGGCTGCGGGCCAAGTGCGCTGCGTGTGCGCGCCGAAGAGAATGTGCGCACGACGGCAGAGGCCATCACCGAAGTTCGATCGAGCGGCGGTGAAGCACCCGCGGAGCTCACGTCCGCATTGGACGAGGCGGACCTCTGGCTTCGTCGCGCTGAGCGTGCGGTCGATACCTGGGAGGGCGAGCGCTCGTTTGCCTACGAGACGGTGGCACCCTGCCTCGCGCGCTCACTCGCCGATGCGCGCACGGCACTCACGCAAGCGGGGCGCCCTGTGCCTGAGTCTCTCGACGAGGCCGAGGCACAAGCCGCGAGCGCAGTGGATGCGACATGCCCGCGCCCCGCGACGGGCACACTTACACCGTAAGTGTCTCCAGCGCCTGCGCGAGGGCGTGCATCTCATCGAGCGTCAGCGTCTCACCGCGGCGCCTTCCGTCCGTGTTGGTTGCCAAGAGAATCGCATCCGCGCGCTCGCCTCCGATGGTCGCGACAAGCCCATTGCGAAACGTCTTTCGCCTTTGCTCGAAAGCACTTCGCACGATCGTACGCAGCGCATCGGTCTCAGGAATCGCATTCGCGCGCGGCGTCAAACGCACCACGGCGCTGTCGACTTTGGGCGCCGGATGAAACGCCCCTGCGGGTGCTTTGAGCACGCTCTCGATGCGAAACGAAGCTTGGAGGAAGACCGTGAGCGTCCCGTATTCCTTCGTGCCGGGCTGGGCAACGATGCGGTCGCGCACCTCGCGCTGAATCATCACGACCACGCGATCGAGCGCATCGTGATGCGCGATCAAGTTGCGAAAGATCGAGCCCGTGACCGAGTAAGGCAGGTTGCCAACGACGCGCAGCTTGGGACCATCCACACCCGCAAGACGCACTTGGCATTGCGTGAGATCGATGTCGGTTGCATCGCCTTCTTCGACGACGAACGAGGCGGAGGGCGCGAGCGCTTGGCCATGGCGAAGAGGGGATGCCGCGTCTGCAACATCACTCTGGAGCACCGCGATCATGTCCCGGTCGCGCTCGATCGCGAGCAGCGATGCACCGCGACGAAGCAGCGCACAGGTGAGGGTTCCAAGGCCTGGCCCGAGCTCAACGACAGGCGCGCCAGGCGTGATGCCCACCGCATCCGCAATGCCCTCCACGATGCTGCGCGCGACGAGAAAGTTCTGCGAGAACGAGCGCTTCGCAACGAGGCCGTGACGGGCAAGCGCACGCCGCGGGTCCTCCCACGCTGGGATTTCACTGTGCTCGGTGGAGGCCTGGAGAGAGACTCGAACGGTCATGCGGCGCGACTCCGGCGAGCGCCTTCAATCGCACGCGAAAGGGACCAAACGGGAGAATCGGAAGCGCGTGCAATCGCGACGCGCACACCGAGTGGAACAAGGAGGGAGGTCATGTCGGCAAGGCGTCGTGACTCGCCACGCACATAGATATCCCAGAGCTGCCCTTGCAGCGCGGGCGTCTTCGGGCGTGGATGAAACGAGGCGGCATCCGGCACGAGCATGACGATGGCGTGACCGCGGCCACGCAAAAGCTTGATCGCCTGGAGCAAGGGCTCAGGGTCACCGATGCCATCGAGATCCGTCACGAGGGCGATCGACATCGGCGCGCGACTTGAGCCAGCAAGGCCGTGAAGTGCTTGCGCCAAGCTTGCCGCTTTCGCGCCTCCACGCGGGTCTGCGCGATGCGTGAGCGGGATGCCGCGGAGAAGGCAAAAGCGACGCAAGAGCACACCTGCAGGCGTCTGCGCAGCAACGGCCGTCGCGCCTCGCTCGTCTTCCTTCGAGAGCTCAAGCGCGCGCGTTACGTGCTTGGCGAGCAGCGTGAGATTCCAATCGCCGCGCTTGGTGCGGAAGTCGATTCCGTCTTGCTGACGCACATAGCGACCGACGATCGAGACGACATCTTCATCGTCGGCATCGGTGAGATCCGCATCGACGACTTCCGTTGCGGCAAAGAGCGCATCGAAGACGCGAAGGAGCTGCGCATTGCCATCACGTGGAGCGACGTTGGTGAGCACGCGACCATCCACCGTCACGAGCCCAAACTGATCGCCCTGGCGCAGCGTGCGCCGCGCCTCTGCGGCGGTTGTCTCGATGATGAAGTCGAGCTTGCGCTTGCCGGGCTCACCGCCACGCATCGTCCCGCTCACATCGAGGATCACGCAGCGTGTCTCCTGCACCTCTTGCTCGACCTCGCGCACGAGCAGCTTTCCGCGGCGCGCACTTGGCTTCCACGCGATGGAGCGAAACGAGTCGCTTGGCTGCATGTCGCGAAGCTCTTTGAGCTCGGTGCCACCACCACTGGCCATCAAGCTCGCACCCGCACGCTCCACTGGCGGGCCGGAGAGCGCACGCACCGTTCCGCGCAGCATCGAAGCCGCCTGCGGAAGCACTTTGATGATGAGTGGATTCGGGAAGTAGAGCGGCACCTCAAAGAGGCCCAAGGGGCCGCCCAGGCGCACGGCGAGGCCATGAAGCACAACGCGCCCGGTCGCCGGTGCAACGAGTCGAAAGGAGAACTCGGTGCGTGTGCCTGCAGGCACCGTGAGGACTGCGTCCGGCTCATCATCGAGGATGCGCGCGCCACCTGGAACCAGCGCTTCCATTGCGCGAAGCGAGAGCGCCTGGCCGCCGCGATGCCGCAGAAAGCAACGCACCTCGAAGGGCTTGTTGGGCGTCGCGGCGCCCGCATCCGAGCCCGGCTCTCCATGCGCAAGCCACCATGCAAACTCAAGCTTTTGCCTGCGCACACGGCGCCCCACGGGGATGCTCCACGTGAACACGAGGGCAAGCCCAAGCAGCATCCCGCCGCTCACCACAAGGCCGATCGGTGAGCCGACCATCGCCGACAAGATCAGTGCGAATGCGGCACCCGAGAAGGCGTAGAGCGCAGAGGGTGTGGGGATCGGCAGCACGGCGTTTACGTTGCGCGATGCGAGACTTGCTCGAGCGCCTTTTGAATCAGCTGCTCGCGGCTCGTGCCTTCCATCTCCGCCTCTGGCGTGAGCACCAAGCGGTGCGCCAGGACAGAGATTGCGAGTGCCTTCACATCATCGGGGATGACGTAGCCGCGGCCTGCGCAGAGCGCCCTCGCACGTGCTGCTTGAACCAATGCGAGTGAGGCGCGTGGCGAGACACCCAGGAGCACGCGGGCCTGGCTTCGCGTGTAGACAGCAAGGCGCACGACGTAGTCGATCACGTCTTCTTCGACATGCACTTGCTGCACGAGGTTCTGCATCGCGAGGATCTGCCCCGGGTCGAGAATCTGCTTGGCCGAGGGCGCGCCCTCGAGGAAGCGACGCAGGAGCGCCTTCTCATCGCGCGCGGCCGGGTAGCCGATCAACACCCGCGTCAGGAAGCGATCGATCTGCGCCTCTGGCAGTGGATACGTGCCCGCCTGCTCGACCGGGTTTTGTGTCGCGAGAACGATGAAGGGGCTCGGCAGCGGACGGCTCTCGCCTTCGATCGTCGTCTGGTACTCGGCCATCGCTTCCAGCAACGCGCTCTGCGTCTTGGCGGGTGCGCGGTTGATCTCGTCGCCCAAGAGGACGTTGGTGAAGACAGGCCCTTCGCGCAGAGAGAATTGTCCATCGCGCGGCGAGAAGACGTAGGTGCCCGTGATGTCCGAGGGGAGCAAATCCGGTGTGAATTGAATACGACGAAAATGACAGCCGAGCGTCGCCGCAAAGGCCTTGCAGAGCGTCGTCTTGGCCACACCGGGAACACCCTCGAGGAGGACGTGACCTCGGGCCAAGAGCGTGACGAGCAGAAGCTCTGGGATCGCGCGTGGCCCGACGTAGACGCGCTGCACTTCGGCCACCACGGCCTCGGTGCGCTCCGTCACCTGCGCGAGCGTGCGTGGATCAATCGGCGAGGTGCTCATGAGGGGCGCTCGCTCGCGTTCAAGCTCTGTGCTGTCGCCGTGCGCAGCGCTTTCGTCAGGGCCTCGCCACGCTCGACGATGTTCTTCAAGCGGGCCTCCGTGACGGGAGCAGCCATGCCGTTTGCGGCGGACGACGCGAGCTGCCCGAGCTCTTCAAAGAGCGACCGGGCGTCATTCTGAACGGCCTGTGGAACGGAGTGAGCACGCATGGCTTGTTGCATCTCGTGTGTCGGTGAACGGACGGAGAGGCCGAGCAGGGAGGCGACGGTCGACTCCAGCTCAAGCTTGTAGACAAGCGTTGGGTCGAGAAGGTCCGTGGGACGAGCACCGTACCACTCGACACGCCCCACAAGCCCTCCCTGAACGGGCTCTTCACGAAACATCGCAGCCGCATGATAGGGCGAGGTCCGAGGCGTCGAACCTGCGATGAGGATGAGCATGATCGCCAGCAGCGACACCGCGAGAATGCGAAGCACAAGCGGCGGCAACTCAAGGCTGGCTGCGCGCTCCAGGGCGCTTCGCAAATCGTGAAGCGGCCTGTCTGCGTTGGGGTCGCCGTACATGCCCGTCACCTCGCCACCCGCCTCCACGATGATCACGCGACCGCCCGCTTCACCGCGCAGGTAGCGCACGAGGTTCGCGGCGAACTGTCGATTCGAAGCGAGCTGCAGCATGTTGTTGATCAAGACAGACGGGTCACCTACCGCGACGAGCCGACCCTCACCCACGGCCCCTGCGAGCACGACCGCGTCGCTTCCTTCGAGCAGGAAGATGGGCTCAAGCTGGGGATGCCGAAGCACCTGCGGGTGGTTCGTGACAAGCGCAGTGACACCCTCGCCCAGCGGATGACCTCGCTGCGGGCGTGCAACGAGCAACTCGGGGTTCCCACGCAGCCGCAGGACCGCGGGGCTTCGCAGAGGGTCAGCACGCACGATCCGAAAGACGTTGAGCAGCGAATCGCCATGGCCAAAATCATCGGCGAGCGCCACGCGACCACCCGCGCGCAAGAAGGCGGTCAGGCCCATCGCCGGCAGCTCCTCACTCGGGTGCACAAGAATGACCGCGTCGTTTGCGGCGAGCTCACCCAGCACGAGGTGCTGCGTCACCTCGACGGTCACGCCCTCGCGACGCGCAACCTCGATGAACTCGGAGAGGCCGTTCCAGCCAACATTCATCGTGCTGAAATCATCGTTCGCGCTGTCCTGCGCAGAGAGCACGCTCGGAGCGAAGTGCGTGAGCGCGACAGCGACGAGAAGCGACGCGAGCTTTGCAACGACGTGGAGGGACAGCGAGTGCGCGCGGCGCGCCATGCCCGCAAGCATACGCGCCGCGTCGAAGTGTTCCGACGCATTGTTCCAAACCGGTGCAAGAGCCAGGGATTGTCGGCTCTCCCCGCGACACGGATGTCGTGAGCCGACAGGGCGCACCTCCCGCGAAGTGCGCCCGCCTTGTGGACTACAAATCGATCACGACGACGCCGCGGTCGCGATCTTCCGCCTCGCGATCGGTACGCCGAGGTGCCGGTGGGACGTGAATCTCAACGACCGGCCGATACTCTGGTCGCGTCGCTTCTTCTTCGCGCTTTCGAATCTGTTCGATGATGAAGGGGGGCAGCATGGGACTACCGCTCCTTTCTTTCCCGGGAGGGAAACCAGCAACTCGCCCGCGAAGGAAACCAGCAACTCGCCCGCGGGGGAAACCAGCAACGCCAGGAGCGACTGGGTTCTGGTCAGATGCACTGCTGAGGGCACGTATAGCAATGCTGGTACCACTGTAAAGTTTGGCTTTCACGCGCGCGCGCGACGACGCAGCGCGTTGTCACTGACGGCCTGGGCCTCACGCGCGAATGGCGGAGGGCCAAAGCGCTGCGAGGGCATCCAAGGTGAGTGGCGGGCCCTCTCCAAACGCCCCGGGCGTCTCCCGCGCGCGAATGGCGTAGACGCGTGAACCCGCGACGCCAACCGCCTCGCCGTTCACATCGGCCGCGAGGTCACTCAGCAAGAATGCGACGACGTGGGCGACATGCTCAGGCGACATCGACGCAGGGTCGATCGCTGCGAAGGTGGGCAGCTGCTCTGTCTGACGGGTGCGCGCTGTTGGGCAGACCGCATTCACCCGCAGGTGATGACGACGCAGCTCGAGTGCTGACGTTCGCGCAAGGGCCACGACACCCGCCTGTGCCGCGCCCATCGCTGCGTGTCCGCGTGCACCAAAGAACGCGGAGGTGCCTGCCATGAGCACGATCGAGCCTGACTTCTGCGCGACCATCGCCTCGCCTGCGTGTCGAACGAGCGCGAATGCGGCCACAAGCTGCGTGGCGATCACACGGTCGAGCACGGCGGGATCGAGTCGGAGCACAGACTGATCGGCCCAGAGGCCGGCCGCATGAACGACACCATCCAAGCGCCCAAAGCGCGCGATTGCCTGCGCCACCATCGAGGCCGCTGCATCGGGTGCTGCCACATCGTCCGCACGGCCCTCTACTGCAACACCGCGCGCGCTCAGGTCACGCACGACGGCCTCGATGAGTCCGGTGTCGCCGCCCGTGCCGTCGAGCTCGCAGCCTGAGTCGACGAGGAAGAGCGATGCGCCCTCTGCCGCCAGTGCATCCACGCACGCGCGTCCGATGCCGCGTGCAGCGCCCGTCACAAGAAGGACGCGACCTTGCAATCGACCCTCACTCATGGCGTTCGCATCTGCCCGCTGCGCCGCAGCACATAGCCTTGTCCCGCGCTGATCGCCGTATTCGACCCGCTGCCGACGACCGACCAGTTCATCAGGTTCGTCATGTCACCAAGCGTCGTATCCGCGAGCGTGTCGCCACCGCCAAAGGGCGCGCAGGAGACCATGGATGGATCCTCTCCTGCGGCGCAGGGTCGGACTCTCTCGGTGACGTGGTAGAGGCCGAGGAAGTGGCTGAGCTCGTGGGATGCGATCATCCCTGCGAAGCGACCTCCAGCATTGCCACCACCGACAACGCCTGGGTCGAAGGCGAGGACAACACCCGCGTGCATTGTGCCGTGCACATCCACAGGGCCGGGGATGCCGCCTGCGATGCCCAACGTGTTGAAGCCGCCGCCGCCCGTATCAATCCCGCGAACAAGGAAGAGCGAGACCACGCGGCCTGTGACTGACGTGGACATGCGGAAGAGCTGCGCGAGCTCGCTGCCCTGTCCATCCGCGGAATTGATGATGGAGAGCGCGGCCGAGGGCGTGTCGATGTAGCGCACATCCCCAATGCTCAAGCCCGCCGCGCCGAGCAACTCGCGCATGCGAGAGAGCATGGCTTGAACGCGTCCGTCCGTCGGCGCTGCGGCTGCGGTCACACCGACCGAGACGAGATGGATAGCGATATCAAACGTCGCACTGCCCGTGTCCGCGCCTCGGCGCACAAACACGCTTGGCGTCACGGTGATGCTCGCGCTGTCACCCATCGTCCGAGGAAACGCGACAATGCTGAAGCGCAGGTTCGCGCCGCGCAGCGCAACGCGATCGGCCGTCGAGTTGGGGATGAGCATCGTGATGTCCTCGAAGGAGTCCGAGGGAATCCAGCGATTCGGCACGTCCATGAGCGACGAGAGTGCGGTCAGATCGAAGAACGTCGTGGAGCCCTGCGTGACGCCATCAAATGACATCTGAAGCGCCGTCCCACCGGATTGGCGCACACGCAGCGTCGCGCTGAGCACGTCAGGAGGAAGCGCGATGCGACCCGCGCTGAGCCTGCTACCTGCGGCGATGGTGACCTCCGGGAGCGTGACGGAATAGCCGCTTCCCGACGGGAAACGACAACCCGAGAAGGTTCCCGCCTCGTAGTTGAGCGTGCCGCACTCAAGCCCGGCTTGGCAGTCTTCGCTCGCCCCGCATGCCTCTGTGCAGAGCCCCGCAAGACAGGTGTTGCTCGCGCAATCGCGGTTGGTCATGCAGGCGTCGCCGGAGAGCTGCCCTGTCGGACGACGCGGGAGGCAATACGTGCCGACGGTGCCGTTGCGCGTGACGGGCCCGCAGCTGGAGGCGACGTTGAAATCAAGGCAGCCGGCAACGTTCGTGCACGGAATCGAACACACGTTTCTTCCGCTCAAGCAGATGCCGCTCGCACACTCGGTGTCCGCTCTGCACGCCTCTCCGTTGGGGAGCCCGCCGCCTGTGCACTGGCCTCCGTCGCAGGTTGCGCCATCGACTGCGCACGACTCATCTGAGTCGCAAGGAGGGCGGCATCCGCCGCGCCAGCATTGGTAGCCGTCGCGACAATCGGAAGTGGCGTCGCAGGCGTCGAGGCAGAGAAAGGGCGTGAAGGTCCCGTCGCAGATCGCGCCCTCGCTGCACTCGGTGGAGGTGCAATCGGCCGTGCAATAGCCGCCTGGAAACGTCGTCTCGCACATCAGACCTGCGCCACAGGGACGCGTCGCGTCGCAGGGCGCGCCGACCAGCGCGGAGCCGACATCCGCCGGTGTACCGCTGTCTCCCTCGGTGTTCGGCGGCTGTGGGTCACAGCCAAGCAGCGCGATGCACGCTGCGAAGGCGAACGAAGAACGCGGAGAACCTTTCATGGCGTGCACGATCGGGAGTATACGTGCTGGCTTCGGCACTGCGCTGATCTGAATCCGATATGTCCAACCTGCCGCGACTCGGTCGCTACGAGCTCGTTCGAAAAATTGCCGCAGGCGGCATGGCCGAGATTTTCTTGGCGCGCCTCCGCGGTGAAGGTGGCTTCTTTCGAGATGTCGTCATCAAGCGACTCTTTCGCCACCTCGGTGAGCAAGAAGCCCAAGTGCGCATGTTTCAGGATGAGGGGCGGCTCCTTGCTGAGCTTGCGCATCCGAACATTCCGCAGGTCTATGAGGTCGGCTTCGCAGACGGGTACTGGTACGTCGCGATGGAGCTCGTCGACGGGCACACCGTCTCGGACATCTGGCATCAGGGCGCCAAGAACGGCCTGCCCATGCCCATCCCAGTCGCGATCGGGATCGTCCTTCAGATCTGCGAGGCGCTGCACCACGTGCATGAGCGCACCGACCGAGCACGCCGTCCGCTTCGCATCGTGCATCGCGATGTGACGCCGATGAACATCATGCTCACGCGCGATGGCGTGGCGAAGCTGATGGATTTCGGTGTGGCGCTGACAGCCGCGCGCAAGGAGTCCGACCCGAATGCGGTGCGCGGCACCTTCGCCTACATGGCGCCAGAGCAAGTGCGTGCACGCCCCTTGGACAAGCGCGCCGATGTCTTTGCGCTGGGCGTGATCCTCTACGAGCTGAGCACAGGCGGTCGTCTCTTCCGCGGTGGCGACGTGCAGGTGATGACGCAGATCGTCGAGCAGGATGTCCCGCCGCCCTCGACGCGCGTGCCGGGCTACCCAGCAGACCTCGATGAGATCGTCCTCGCGGCCTTGCAGCGCGATCGCGGAAGGCGCCTTCCGAGCGCAGCGCATCTGGCATGGCGGCTTGAAGAGCACGCGCTCCGTCACGGCATCCTGGTTGGGCCGCGCACCGTCGCGCGTTACGTCACCCAGGTGATGCCGGCCGAGCCCGAGCGCGATGAGGCGCTTGGCATTGTCGAGCCGCGCTCGAGTGCCTTCGACATCGTCTCGTTCGCGCAGTCCGAGCCAAGCGGAAGCCACGCGATGGTGGATGACGACAGCTTCCATCACGACCTCGCGCTGCTTGGCGTCCCACCCGATGCACGGCGCTCCGAGGAGATCCCCGATCCGCTCGATCTGCCGATCGACATGAGCCAGGAGCCGCCGATCTCCGTCGACGACGCGTTCGATCAACTGCTTGCGCAAGACAAGGCCGCTCGCTCCGGCGCGCAGGCCCTCGCGCTGGACGACTTCGATCTCGAGACCGAGGGCGACGATGAGCGCCCCATCCTTCTGCTCGGCTCGCCCAAGACCAAGCCGCCGGTCGTCTCGATGGAAGACTCGGATGAGCGCGCGTTCATGAAGTCGCTCGAGCGGAGGCTCTCCGAGGAGGACGAGTGAGTGTGGAGCCTGCCGATGTGCGCGAGGAGGATGCCCGGCGCACCGGCGCCATCTATCCCGATGAGACGCACGCAGGTCTTCAAGCGCTGATCTGGCTCGGTCGTTTCGATGATGCGCGCATCGGTCTTGAGCAGGTGCTTGAGGTCGCAGAGCTTGAGCCTGGGGAGACGCGCGGTGGCGAGGCACTGGCCCTGCTCGCGCTTACCGATGCCAAGCAAGGCAACCTCGAGCATGCCGTGCAGCGCTGGGATGAAGCCGTCAC
Organism: Sandaracinaceae bacterium; assembly: GCA_044373065.1. Taxonomy (GTDB): domain Bacteria; phylum Myxococcota_A; class Polyangia; order Polyangiales; family Sandaracinaceae; genus JAFLCL01. Next base: position 31,376 of record JBILQT010000012.1, on the reverse strand, counting down.
GCGCTTGCGTGCACAAAGGCCACGCTGGGCGATTCGTGCGCTCATCGATGCCTCCGAGACACTCCTCGATCGTGATGGCCCAGCCGACATCTCTGCCGCGGCAGCACGCTTGGCCACAGCACGCGGTCTTCTTGCGAGCCTCTTGGGCGAGGGCGCCAAGGCGAATGCCTCGCTTGTGTTGACTGAGACCTCGGAGGACAAGCCGCTCCGTGTCCGTGTGCGCATGCTCCTCGATCGTGCACGCGGCGCGACCTCCGACAGCGAGGGTGCAACACAGGCGTTGAACACGTTGCTGGAGTCGCTGCGCGGCTCCCCTGCGCTCATCGATGTGACATGGCGCGCCCATGCGGCCCTCGCGCGTCTTCATGCGCATCGCGGTTCGGAAGTGCAGGCACAGCGTGCGAATGAGCGCGCGATGGAGCTCTTGGAGGACGCCGCGACCTCGCTTCCACGTCAGCTGCGCGAGGGCTTTTGGGCCGACCCGCAACGTGCCTTCGTGCGTGCATCGCTTCGAGGCGGCGCGCGTCGTGCGAGCCCGACAGGCTCAGACCCTGGGCGTGATGCGCGCTGGGTTCGCCTGGTGGAGATCACCAAACGCCTTGCCTCCGAGCACGATGTCGAGCGCCTCTTGGAGCGCATCACCGAGAGTGCGGTGGACCTCTCCGGCGCCGAGCGTGGCTTTGTGCTCGTCACCAATGAGCAAGGCGCGCTGAGCCCGCGCGCGGTGCGTGACGCTGCGCATCCGGATGATCCGCACGTCGCGTTCAGTCGATCGATCGCCGAAGCTGTGCTCATCGATGGCGAGCCCCTCGTCACCGTGGATGCGCGCTCGGATGGCCGGGTGAGTGACTTCCTCTCCGTGCACAACCTGATGCTGCAGTCGGTCGCATGCCTTCCGATCCGTGATGCTTCGGGCACTCGCGGCGTGCTCTATGTCGAGCATCGCGTGCGCAAGGGGCGCTTTGGTCCAAGCGATGTCGAGCTTCTCCTCGCGCTCGCCGATCAGGCCGCGATTGCCCTCGGGAATGCGACCACGTTCGCCAAGCTCGAGGCGCAAGCGGAGCGTCTTACGAAGCTCAACGAGGAGCTGGCAGCTGCACGCGAGTCGATCGAGAAGCTCCTCGATGCACGCACCTCCGAGCTCGACGAGACGCGCAAAGAGCTGAACCGCACGCGTGAAGCCATGCGGTCCACGTACGACCGCCAGGGCATCGTCGGACGCAGCGATGCGATCCGCAAAGTGCTCTCCGTCATCGACCGCGTGCGCGACACGAGCGTGCCTGTGGTCATCCACGGCGAGAGCGGCACCGGCAAAGAGCTCGTCGCACGCGCGATTCACTTCGGCAGCGAGCGAAGCCGTCGACCCTTTGTCGCGCTCAACTGCGCGGCCGTGCCGGAGAACCTCCTCGAGAGCGAGCTCTTTGGGCATCGCAAAGGCTCGTTCACGGGTGCCGATCGGGATCGCCCCGGCGTCTTTGTGCAGGCCTCCGGTGGCACGCTCTTCCTTGATGAGATCGGCGACATGCCGGCCAAGATGCAGGTCGAGCTGCTGCGTGTGCTTCAGGACGGAAAAGTGCGCGCCATCGGCAGCGATGAGGACGTGTCGGTGGATGTCCGCATCGTCTCGGCCTCGAACAAGCTGCTGACCGACCTGGTCAAGCGCGGCCTCTTTCGCGAGGACCTCTTCTATCGCCTGAACGTCGTGGAGCTGAACCTGCCCGCGCTTCGCCAGCGCCGCGAGGACATCCCGCTCCTGGCCGATCACTTCCTCGCGCGCATCGCCAAGAAGGATGAGGCGCCCCAGAAGCGCCTCACGCGCGAGGCCCTTCGGCGCCTCTCCGATCACCCACTGCCGGGCAACGTGCGTCAGCTGGAGCATGTGCTGGTGAACGCCTGCGTGATGACCGATGGCGAGACGATCGACGCCGAGGACCTGACCCTGCTCGGCCCGATGGAGGGCACCCCGACGCAGAAGACGGAGACGCCCTCGACGCCGCCACCCGCAGTCGAGGCACCGCCGAGCAACGAAGAAGAGTGGAAGGCGCTGGAGAAGCGAAAGATTCTCGACGCGCTGGAGGCCTGCGCCTGGAACCGCGTGAAGGCCGCCCAGGAGCTTGAGATGCCCCGACGCACCTTCTATCGGCGCCTCAAGGAGTACGGGATCCTTGAGTAGGGAGTGAGCGAAGGGCTCGCTTTCCTTGGCAAACACGCTTGGCCGCACCGCCGGATGCCTCCGCATCGGTGGCAAACGCCCTCCGCGGTGTCCCGGATGCCTCTGCCACGGAGGCAAAGGCGTCCGGCGGCGCCTGGGATGCCTCGGAACGCCCGGGTAGAGCCTCCCTAGAGACCCCGGGATGCCTTTGCCACGGTGGTCGAGGCGTCCCCGAGGCCTCTGGGATGGCTCTGCCACGTGTGGAAGGGGCATCCGACACTCTCCCGGATGGGTTTGCCACGCTTGCAGAGGCATCCGGCGCGACTTCGAGGAGGCTTTGCGCGCCAACCCGTGGCGCATCGGCTACCCTCGGCGCGTGGTTTCCATCGCACGCACCCTCGGCATCAGCATGCTTCTTGGCGCATCGCTCTCGGGATGCCCGCGCGAGCTGGCCGCACCCCCGGCCGCCGGTGACCCCTGCACCACGACCGAAGACTGCAACCTCGGCCTCAGCTGCGGTGAGCTGCGCGCCTGTGTGGGCGGCAGATGCGAAGAAGGGCACTCGATTCGAGTGCCCTGTCGCTGAACCGATCCGAGCCAACCCGAGCTAGGGGTTCACGCGCACCATCGGGCTGACTGAGCCCGGGATGTTGATCACACCGTCCTCCGCGTGAAGCGGCATCACACGTGTGAGCGCCATGCGGTTGGGTGCACTTGGGTCATCGCGCGTGAGGATCACCTCCGCGGGCGAGATGCGATCGATGCGCCAGTTGAGCGTCATCGGAACGGACTCTGCGCCGCCCGTCGAGACGTAGTCGGGGCGCCCGATGTAGTCGCCGCGATGCACCGTGTGGCCCGTGCCCTCGGTGTCGAGGATCATCGCCGAGGGGTTCGGAACGCCGCTCACGATGGCGATCAAGCGCATGTCATCGATGGCCGTCGAATCCAGACGAACCTGACGCTGCACTGGGATGGCGCCGCCGCCAACAACAGGCACGAAGAGATGCGCGAAAGGTCGGAAGGGGTCGCGGTTGGTCGCAGCCTCGACGAAGTCTTCGTCGCGGTACGTGGTCGCCGCGGGTGCAGCCGGCTCGGCCACAACCTCTGCCTCGGGCGCTGGCGCAGCAACCTCCGTGGCAGGACCGCCTGGGGGCGGCGCCGCACCTGGGCTCGCGCCCACTGTGATCGTCTCACCCTCGCATGCGCTCAGCAGGCAGAGCGAGGCAACGGAGAGCAGCGTTTGGAGTCGTACACGTTCCATAGTTCAACCCCCTGCCGCAGGCGCAGCAGCATCCGCAGGCGCTTCCTCTGGGAGACGCCTGAATGTGGTCGCAAGCACCTCAACCCGCATGATGACGTCTTCCCCCGTGAGCGTGGGGTCGGCGAGGTGGATGTCCTCCATGCTGATCGCACGGTCGAGGTGGCTCACATTGTAGAAGAAGCGCGTGAGCTGGTGAAAGCGCCCAGACACATGAAGCGCGACGGGCAACCGGATGTAGTTCTCACCCGGCTCTTCAGCCCGTGGCTCGACCAACCGCATGCTCAAGCCGCTCATCTCTGCGAGACGGTTGAGGTCACCGAGGAAGGCAGCCATCTCGGTGTCCTCCGGCAACACGCGCAGGTTCGCGCGGTCGATGGCCTCACGTCCCGCGAGCTCCTCGCGCAGCGCAAGGAACTCCTGCTGCCGACTGCGCGCCGTCGTCATGTTCTGCTCAAGCTGCTGGTGTCGCGCTTGTGCCGAAGCGATGTCTTCCTCCAGAGGCGTGTGAATCGCGACGTAATAGAAGACGCCGATCACGGCGAAGATGAAGACAAGAATGAAGGCCTTCGCTGCGGAGGGGAGTGCTCCGAAACTATTCGCCGCAGATTGCGACGAGGCGGCCTTGGGTTGAGCTGGAGGTGCCATATGCTTCCTCGCGAAGTTGGTTGCAGTTTCCCGTTCGGGAAATCGAAGAAATGGGGGCGAGTTCAGTAGTGAACGGTCGCGCTGAGCTCGAACGAAATCACGTCGAGATGCGTATCCGGTTCGATCAGCGCTTCGGTCTTGTCGAGCGCGACGCTCTCGAAGAGGTCGGACAAGGTGAGGCGACGCAGGAACTCCGCGACGTCATCGTTGGTGCGACCCACACCAAGGATGCGCACCTGGCGCTGCTCTTCCTCGAAAGAGAGAAGCCAAAGTCGGTGGCCATCCCAGCCCGCGTTGAAGCCTGCGAGCGGGTTGTCGTGCTGAAGCTGCTCAAGCTCACGCGGGTCAATCGTTGGCCCACCCGCCTCGGAGAGGATGTGAGAGAGCTCCATCATCACGCGCGTGGGTCCAAAGCGCGCGCGCTGAAGTTCGCCGACCACTTCCTCAAGCTGATGACTCGCGGCGAGCTGTGCGCGCACGTTCTCCAGGTCTGCAGATTGGCGCTGGATGACAGCCACCTGCCGCTCAAGCTCTGCGTTCTCCGCCTGACGCTGCGCAAGGTCGCTCTGGTAGGCGAGGTAGACAAAGAGGAGCGTGACGATTGCCACGGCCGCGCCAACCGCATACGCGATGAACCAAGGCGTGTTTCCGCCGCCCCCGCCGCCACCGGAAGCAGACTTGGCCTGCTTGCGTGCGGAGGGCAGTAGGTTGATGCGAATCATTGCGACTTCTCCCTGTCTTTGCGGAGCGAGAGCCCGAGGGCGACCGCTGACTGGGCAGCACGCTGCTGGAAGAGAGCGCCGTCTACGGTCTTGGGATCAAGCGAGGCCACCTTGAGTGGGTCCATCACTTCAACCTGAACACGTGCGCGCTTCTCAATCGCGTCAATCAACGCGCGGATGTTCGCGGTACCGCCCGAGACAAAGACCTTCGCAACTTCCGCGTCGCCGCTCGTCGTCAGGTAGAAGTCGAGTGAGCGCTGAATCTCACCCGCAAGCTGCTCGACAACCTGCTGGACGATGTCCGGCACTTCGCGCGGCACAAGGCCACGTCCATCGCCGCCACATTTGTACGCCTCAGCCTCCTCGGCCGTGATGCCAAGGCTGCGCTGAATCTCCTCGGTGATCGTGTTGCCACCGTTGGCGATGTCGCGCGTGAAGGCGGTCGTGCCCTGGCTCAAAATGTTGAGCGTCGTGAGCGATGCACCCACGTGAAGCAGCGCAATCGTCTGCCCCGTCGGCGGCGGGCCGTAGCCCGTCTCGAACATGTTCTGGACAGTGAACGCGTCGAGGTCGATGACCTTCGGCTTCAGCTTCGCTTCGAGCGCGAGGTTCGTGAGGTCGTTGACCTCCTCCTTCTTCGCTGCGACGAGAAGCACGTCCATCTGACGCTGCTCAGGACGCGAGTTGAGGATCTGCCAATCCATCTCAACCTCAGCGAGGTCGAAGGGGATGTGGTGCTCCGCCTCCCACGTGATCTGTTCCTTGAGCTCATTCGCGGACATCAGTGGCATCGTGATCTTCTTGATGATCACGCTGTGGCCACTCACGCGGAGCGCAACGTCACGGTTCTTCTGCTTGTGGAAGAGCTTGTCTAGCCCTTCAACAACCGCGTTGCTGTTGATGACATGGCCGTCGACAATGGTCTGCGAAGGAAGCGGGTGATAGCCAAAGCGAACAAGCGTTCGCTGACCTTTCCGGTTCTCTTTGATTTCGCAAACCTTGATCGAGCTCGACCCAATGTCGACTCCAACTAGGTTTTTACCTTCCGACATCGGCGAGCATCACTCCTCCTCGCCGAATACGCGTACGCGATCGCCGAGGCTCAAACCCAAGGCCTCGAGAATCTTCCGCTTGGAATCCATGCGGCACCCGAAGCCCTTCTCGATTCGATCAATCGTCAAAACCGAGAGGTTCGCTCGCCGTGCCAGTTCAGCCTTCGACATCATCCGTTCAATCCGGAGCTTCCGAAGGTTGTTTGCTTGTCGTTTCCCCGCTTCGGGCGCCTTCTCGGAGCCCTCTGCTGCCACAGCTGCAGCCACAGCTGCCTTCAGCGTCTCCGCCTTCTCTTCCACACGAACGTCGGTGCGAATGAGATGAAGCTCGGCGGACTCACCTCCGAAGCTCGCCGTCGTCGGCGCGGTCCCATCGTTGGCGGATGTGACCGTCGACGCACCTTTGGTGCGCTCGACTTCGGCAGCTGTGTTCTCTTCGTGCTTCATGGGGGTAGCGAACGCTCTCACGACTGTCTCAATGACCGTCCTGGCGGGAAACCAATGACGTTCCCGGTGTGCCTTCAAATCGCGAAATCGTCAAGCAATTCAGGATAACTGGAAGTCAATTGAGAATAAGTTATGCGTAATTAGTATATATATCGTGTATGTCTGGCCGTCCACGACGGATCCAGCGCATTCACCTGAACACGTTTTGCGAACTCTCGGTTGTCAACGAACGAAGAACCGAAGGGAAGGCTCGCACCCACGCGCGCAGAGATCAAAAAAGCGTCACGTCTTCTCTCTTGAGGCCTGGGCGCTTGCGACGCGGACGACGTTGCGCAGAAGCGAGAGGCAGCGTAGCGAAGGCATATGAGTCGTCTCGTTCGTGCCCTGTTGCTGCTGACGATGATCGTCGTGGTCGACGTCGGTTCGCTCTCTGCGCAGCAGCGCGTCCATACCGTCCGAGGCGGTCAGAGCCTCGCCCGCATCGCGCAACGCTACAGCGTGCGTGTCTCCGATTTGGCTGCGGCGAATGGGCTTGCGACGGGTGCGTCGCTTCGGGCGGGACAAGAGCTCACCATCCCCGAGTCAGGTGTCGCGTATGTGCAGCGCGGGCAAACGTTGAGCGACATCGCGCGTGGCGCGGGGTGCAGTGTGGATGACCTGGTGCGACTCAATCGTCTTCGCAGTGCGACGAGCCTCCGCGTTGGGCAGCGCATTGTGCTGCCAGGGTATGAGGCACCGCGCGGAGGCCGAGGTCGACATTCCGATCAGCCGCGCTGGGGCCGCACGCGCAATCCAGGCGTCGTGAACTTCTATCGCATCGCGACACGTCAGCGAACACGTCTGCGCTTGGTTGACCCGCGCGGCCGTGCATCACGCAATGCGATCCGACGCATCAGCGAGGTCATGCGTCCACGCGATGCGCGACGGAGCGAGCGCTTTCCAACGCCCCCCGCGCGCTTGCTCGAAGTCATCGCACGCATCTCCGATCACTTCGGTGGACGCACCGTGCATGTCATCAGCGGGTTTCGTCATGCCGGTGGCTACACGCGCGAGACAAGCCAGCACACGAGCGGACACGCGATGGATATCCACATCGATGGCGTGCCGAACACCGAGCTCCGCGACTTCGTGCGCACGTTCGAGCGCGTCGGCTGTGGCTACTACCCGCGCAGCACCTTTGTGCATGTGGATGTCAGGCAACGAAGCGCGTACTGGATCGACTGGTCGAGGCCAGGTGAGCCACCGCAGTTTCAGCGTCGTGGCGAGGCGCCGCCGGCCGATGTTGTCGGTGCGGAACGCGAGAGCGCTGGCGAGGGTGGCGATGACGAGACGGTCGTCGACGCACCAGTCACGCACGAGCCCGATGGTGAAACTGCGCCGTAATCCGCGGGGCGCTTTTAGGGCTCGCGGGCCAGTTTGATGATGCGCTCGGGGATGAGGTGCAGGGGGAGTTCGGCGTTGGCGAGGCCTGCGCGAATCACCGAGCCTGGCATGCCAAAGATCGCAGCTGTCTCTTCGGACTCGGCGATCACGGTGCCGCCCGCATCGCGAATGGCCTGTGCGCCTCGCATTCCGTCATCGCCCATGCCCGTGAGCACGACAGCGACTGCGCGTGACCCAAGGCTCTCCGCTGCCGTGCGAAAGAGTCGGTCGACGCTCGGAACGTACTTGTCGCTTGCGCTCGTTGGCACAACCGCAGAGGTGGCACTCACCCCGCGGCCCTGCACCTCAAGAGCAAAACCGCCTGGCGCGACCAGTGCCGTACCGGCACGCAGCATGGCGCGATGCTCTGCCTCGGAGACACGCAAGCCTCCGAGACGCTCCAAGCGTTCGGCGAATGTGCGGGTGAAACGCTCGGGCATGTGCTGCGCGACGAGCACGCTGATGGGCAGATCGGAGGTCAGGCGCGAGAAGAGATGAACGAGTGCGGGTGGACCACCCGTGGATGCGCCGACCACAAAGACTTTCTTTGGCGTCGGGTCACTGGGAAAAGGCCGCTCTGCCGCGTCGGGTGAGACAGCACGAAAGCGTGCGGTGACGGGACGATCGAGCGTCCGCAGCTCACGCATCTGGCGGACCATCTCCACCTTCCACGAGAGCTCCTCGCGGATGGAGGCAAGCTCTTGCGGACTGCCCGCGGAGGGCTTCACCACAAACTCAAGGGCACCGAGCTCGAGTGCGCGAAAGACGTCGAGTTTTGCTGCGCGGCCCGAGACGACGATCACGGGCGTGGGCTGGCGCGCCATGAGGATCTTGAGGAACGTGAAGCCATCCATCCGCGGCATCTCGATGTCGAGCGTGACGAGGTCTGGCTTCTCGAGCAGGGCGAGCTGCAACGCGTGATCGCCATCGGAGGCTTTGCCTATCACCTCCACGTTCGGCAGCTGAAGGAGGATGTCGGCGATCGTGCGTCGGTTGAACGCGGAGTCGTCGGCGACGAGCACGCGAAGCGGCCTCACTTGCCACCTCCCGAATTCCCGGTCTCTGGGGGCGAGATCTGCGTCACCCAGCGCGCAGGCTTTCGATAGACCATGTCGGTGCTCAAGTGTGCGAGCTCAAAGGATGTGGAGACATTGAGGAGCGACTCGCTGTGCCCGAGCATCAGATAGCCACCGGGATGCAGGCGGTCGAAGAAGGTGTCGATGACGCGACGACGGCTCGCGAGGTCGAAGTAGATGAGGACGTTGCGACAGAAGATCGCGTCGACACGCCCAAGCACCGACGAGCGCTCGCGCTCCATCAAGTTGAAGTGCCCGAACTGGCAGAGCGCGCGCACTTTCTCGATCACGCGGCGGCCCCCGCCCTCGTTCTCGAAGTACCGCTCGTACTCCGGTGGTGTGTTGCGAAAACTGTGGCTTGGATAGACAGCACGACGCGCAACGCCGAGCACACGCTTGGAGATGTCGTTGCCGAAGATGCGCAGATCCCAGCCGTCAAAGAGCCCAGAGCTGAGCAGCAGAATCGCGAGCGTGTAGACCTCTTCGCCTGTGGAGCAGCCCGCGCTCCAGATCACCAAGCGCTTGTGTGCGCTCTGCAAACCCTTCTCGCGCAGGCGTGGGAGCAGCTCATCGCGAAAGGCGCGCAGCTGGTACTCCTCGCGAAAGAAGTACGTCTCGTTCGTGACCAGCGCGTCGATGCCCTCATCGAGCTCTTCTGTGCCCTCGCGATGAAAGCGGAGGAACTGGTAGTAGGCCGTGAAATCTGGGAGCCCACGTGTGCGCAGACGATCACGGAGGCGACGCTCGAAGACGTGGAGTGATGCCTCATCGAAGAACATGCCCGCGCGGGCGTTCACGAGATCGCGCAGCAAGCGAAACTCGTCACGCCTCATCTTCGGGCTTGGGTCCATCGAGGTCACATCGGCCCCGCATCCAAGAGCGCACCAAGCTCTTGCAGGACGAGCTCATCCGACTCGAACTCACGATGTGCGCGCAGCGCATCCATGACGGCTTGCGAGGGCGCGGATGAGGCCGATGCGAGCTCCACGGCACGAAGGCGAACGCTCCAGTGGACGTGGCCCAACAAGCGACCGAACGCGCTGCCGTCAAGCACAAGAAGCTCGGCAGCCGAGCTCGCCGCCTCCTTCACGACCTCCGGATCCGCGTGACGAACACAGCGCGCGAATACGGCCTCAAGCAGACGCTGGCGGTCTGCGGATGCGACCTCGATCGCACGTGCAGCACGCAAGGCTGCGATCACAACGCGGGGGCTCGCATCACTCACTAGACGAAGCCACTCCGTCACCGCGTTGAAGTCTTCCGAGGTGAACCAAAGCCGCGCCAGGGATGCAATCGCTTCCACGCGAAGCTCCTCCGAGGAGGCCGACGACATCGCAAGCACGTGCTCGAGGGCAGCCTGGCGCGAGGGCTGCGAGACGATGCGCGAGAGGGCGCGAAGTGCACCGAGTTGAACGCGCTCATCCTCATCGGCGAGTGCCATCGAGGCGAGCTCGAGGCGGTCTTCATCCGTCGTGAGATCGAGGCGCTCAAGCGATGCCATGCGCTCTTCAACCAGGGGCGAGGAGAGCAGTGCATGGACGTCGTCGATGTTTGCGGGAACACGGGAGTGCTGCATCGACGCTGGCGCTGGCGCTGTGTCCAGCATGCGCGTCTTCACGAGCCCGCGTGTTCCAGAGAGGCCCCAAGCGTCGAGCGTGGACCACGCCTCGGCCACACAGAGATTGCGAACAATGAGCCCACGCGCATAGCCCGCGACCTCCTCGCGTGTCGCAGCGGTCTCATCGTCGTTGGCAATTTCGACGGCCACCTGAAGGGCCCACGAGACTGCGAGCTCACTCGTCGCGCCTTCCAAAAAGAGACCCAGCGCGGGAAGAATTGCAGGCCCGCGTGCAGCAAGACTTTGTTGGCTGATCTCCCGTGCTGGAAACTGCCAAAGTGCGTAATCGCCTTGAAAATCAAGGCCTCTGGAGATCAACAAGGGCAGCGCTTCCACCACGCCACCTTCAAGCAAGAGCGGGATCAGGCGACGCGCATCCACCACCGAGACACCTCCCACAGCCTGCACAAGCTTGGCGCGCGCGGGCTCGGGGAGGTCATGGATCGCAGCCACGGCTTCGGCGTGGAGATCAGCCGCGCTTGGCTCAGCACGCTCAAGCTGAGCAGCAAGGGCTAGCGCAGCCTCACGCACCGTCTCGGGGGAGCGAAGCAGCGAGAGAATGTGCGCACGGGCATCGGAGGTCGTGACCTGCGCGAGCGTGAGGACGGCGAGCGAGCGGAGTGCAGCGCGCTCAAGAAGAGGCCGGACCGACGCAATCGGGACATCCCCGCCGAGCGTGTGCAGACTCGTGAGTGCAGCCGCGAGCACGACGTCTTCCGAGCGAGAAAGCGCCTCGATCAAGAGCCCGCTGATCTCATCGCGGAGACTTGGTTCGTCATTGCCTATCGCGGTGAGCGCTTCGAGCGCAGCGCTTACGGTCATCACATCAGCATCGCGCGCGAGCGGGAGCAGCACAGGAATCGCATCGCCTCCTGCATGCGAGAGCGCCGCAGCAACAAACTTTCGCGCGGTTGGCGTCGCGCGGAGCATGGCGGCCGAGAGCGTGTTGACCACGTACGCGCGGCCCTTGGGCTCGACGCGAGAGAAAGCCTCGACGCACGCGTTGCGTAGGCCCACGTCGTCAGGCTGCAAGAGCCCTTCGGCGAGCAGGTCGCACACGGCTGGAATGACCAAGCTGCGCGACGCGGCAAGCGCTGCCTCTTTGCGAACACGCCAATCGTCATCGCTCAATTGCGCGCGCAGGAGGGAGATGTCGATCTCGCCGTGAGGAGAGCCGGAAAACCCTTCATCGGGCGGTGAACCAGAAGACACTCCCATCACGGACTCCCCGCCCCGAGCGAGGGCACCTGAACGGCATTGGCCAGCGCAGCGACACGATCGACATCGAGCACGAAGACAAGGCCCGAGCTGTGCGCGCAGACACCGGAAATGCCGCGTGCAGCTTGGCCATCACCGAGCTCAGGAAGCGGGCGATGATCGGCTTGGGTGGCTCCAAGCACACCGGTGATCGAATCCACCCAGAGGCCCACGGTGCGCTTGCCGATGGTGATCAAAATCCACTTCGCACGACGCTCATCGGTCTGCGGTGCGAGGGCAAAACGCTGACGCATCTCAATCACGGGGACGACCTCACCGCGGTGATCGGCAACGCCCGCAATGCCTTCTGGCGCGTGGGGAAGCGCAACGAGCGGGAGGGGACGAATGATCTCGCGCACGCGATGAATGTCGACCGCGTATTGGATATCGCCGACGAGGAAACCGACGAGGTTCTTGCCCACGCCAGCATTGCGACTTCGCTGCTGTCTGTATGCCCGCATCTCGTCTCCTAACTGCGCAGCAGCGCGACCGGGTCCAAGAGGACAATGACGTTCTCCTCGAGACCTTCGCGCGAGGGTCGACCGATGCCGGTGACGTGCTCCGAGAGCCCACCGCCGATCACTGCCGCGGACTCAATCTCCTTCTCCAGCAGACGCACCACCTGCGTCACGCTGTCCACACGAAGACCAAGCACCTCATCGCCATGCTCGACGAGAAGGATGCGCGCCGTTCGAGGGACGGGTGCATCGGGGAGATGCAGCACGCGACGCAGATCGAGGATCGTCGTGATGCGCCCGCGCACGGAGAGAATCCCGACGATCTCAGGGCTCGCACGCGGCACTTCGGTGATCTGCGCGAGCTTCAGAATCTCTTTCACGCTCGCGAGTGGCAGGCCCATCGCGTCGTCGCCGATGCGGAAGACGAGGTACTCGCGAACACCCTCGGAGCGCGCGAGCGCACTCTCGGATCGGCGCGCAAGCGCTGCGGGTGAGAGACCGGGTGCACGCACGCGCGTCATGAGGGGCCTCCACTCGAGATGCGGTGACGCTCTGAGAGTGACTCGCTCTCCAGGGCCTCATCGAGAAGCGCGGGGGCGTCGAGCACAAGAATCACCCGTTGGTCGCCAAGATCGGTCGCGCCGGAGAAACCACGTACGCGGTGCAGGCTCTTGCCAAGTGGCTTGGTGACGATGTCCTGCTGGCCTTCAAGCGCATCGACGACGAGGCCCACACGCCGCTGACCGAGTGCCGTGACGACGACAAACGCCTTGGGATTCGGGGGCGTTCCAAGACGAAAGAGCGACGCGAGGCGCACGATCGGAAGGCTCTGACCTCGCAGGGTGATCATCTCGCGGCCGTCCACCACGCGCTGCTCGTACTCGGTGAGCGCGAGTGCCTCCTGCACCACCGTGAGGGGGATGGCGAAGGTATGCGACGCGACCCGCATGACGAGCGAGCTGACGATGGCCAGCGTGATCGGGAGCGTGAGGGTGAACTTGGTGCCCACACCCACAGTGCTGTGCAGATCGATCACCCCGCCAAGCCGACCGATGTTCGTGCGCACCACATCGAGGCCCACGCCGCGCCCCGAGAGGTCGGTCACCGCATTGGCCGTCGAGAAGCCTGGCAGAAAGACGAGCTGCCGTATCGCGTGCTCATCGAGGTCGCGCGCGGCTTCGGCGTTGACGAGATTTCGTTCCACAGCGCGCGCAAGGACGCGCTTGGTGTCGATGCCAGCGCCGTCATCCTCGACCTCAATGACGACGTGATTGCCCTTCTGATACGCGTTCAACGCAATGATGGCGCTTGGGTCTTTGCCAAGGCGCAGGCGCTCTTGCGGCAGCTCGGTGCCATGCCCCACTGCGTTGCGGATGAGATGGAGAAGCGGGTCGATCAGCTCTTCGACAATGAGCTTGTCGATCTCTGTATCGCCACCGTTCACCACCAGCCGCACCTCTTTGCCGTGCTCACGCGCGACCTGACGAACCGCACGCGCAAGACGCTCGAAGGTCTGCCCAATCGGCACCATGCGCACATCGAGCAGGCCATCTTGAAGCGCCGCCAGATGGCGTTCGAAGGAGCGATGCACGCGCTGCAAGTCTGCGCCGATGGGTCGCATCTCGGTGTGATGCGCGATGCGCTCAAGCACGCGCCCAACGGAGCTCTTCAGAATGCCGAGCTCGCCAATCAGGTTCATCAGGTGATCGAGCTTGGTGATGTCAACGCGCACCGTCTTGCTCACCGCACGCACCGCGATGGCCTCGGCACCAAGGTCACGATGCGCATCACGCTCGGGGATGATCCCAGCGGAGAGGGGCAATGAGGAGGCACGCACGGCCACGCTCTCCGCGTCGCTTGGCTTCGGCGGCGGCACGGTCCGCGACTCGGTCGTACGCGTTCGCACCGTCTCGATCGCGTCGGTGCCCGCGAGTGCGCGCAGTTCCGTGATGCTTGCACGCGATGCCAAGAGCACCTCGAGCTCAATCGCGTCATCGCCGCTGCCTTCGATCGAGGGCAAGTACGTGATGATCTCTGCGACGGGCTTGAGGCGCCGCTTCACGGCTTCAAGGTCGGAGTCGATCGAGCTCAGGGGGAATCGAACACGAAGGCGATGGAGCGGATTCTTCTGCTCCGCGTTCGCACGAAGACGATGCTCCTCATACTCCGTGAGCACCCCAAGGACGTCGTCTCCAATGTCGTAGGCCGCAAGGGGATCACTCGTCTGAGCCTTGGTCGCTCCAGTGATCGCACGCACCGAGTCGCGAAAGAGCGCGACGTCGACCTCGTGCGACTCACCACGCACCGAACCGAGCAGACGCTGTAAGACTTCAACACCCTCGAAGAGCACATCGAGCGAGCTCTGCTCGAGTGCGATCTTTCCGAGGCGAATCTGGTCGAGCAAATCTTCGAGGACGTGGGCTGTCTCCGAGAGCTCGCCGTAGCCAAACATGCCCGCAATGCCCTTGAGCGTGTGCACACCGCGAAAGACAGCGTTCACCAAATCAGGATCGAGCGAGCCGTGCTTTTGACCGTGATCGATCAAGAGCAGGTCACGCGAGAGAGACTCGACGAGCTCTTGCGACTCCGCGAGAAACTCGTCTCTTACGCGCTCGGTATCATCACTCACGGCGTCTTCGCTCCACGTCGCTTCTCGACCACCGAGCGCACGGTCGCATCGAGCTGCTCATCGCTAAACGGCTTGTCGAGCCAGGCATCTGCACCGAGCGTCAGGCCGCGCGCCCTATCCTTCGACGAGGCCTCCGAGGAGATGACGATGAGCGGAAGCTGCGCATGCGTTGCTGAGGCCCGCACCCAGCGAATCACCTCAAGCCCATGGATATCCGGCATATTCACATCCACGAGCATCAAGTCGAGAGGCTCACGCGGGAGCACACGCATGGCCTCAAAGCCGCTCGACGCTTCGCGGATCTCTTTCGCCAAGCCGAGCCGCTCCAGGCTGGCCCGGAGAAAGTGCCGCATGGCTGCAGAGTCATCGACGATGAGGACGCGTTCCATCATAGAGGTCATCCTACAGCGAAGTGCGTTTGGATTGAGAGCAATCCGACGCACTTTGGGCCTTCAGAACCCATGAGTTGCAGACGATGACCCATCCCTCACCGACGGAACTGCGCGCGCCTCAGGGTGCGCTCGTGCTTGAGATCACCTGGGACGATGGCGTCGTCTCGACCTTCCCCCATCGCCTCCTCCGCGGCTTCTGTCCGTGTGCCTATTGCCAGGGCCATCAGGGCCCGATTCGCTGGGCCGACAGCGCTCCGGAGAAAGACCTCCCGATCCAAGACATCGATGAGGTGGGCAACTACGCGCTGCGCCTCGGATGGAGCGACGGCCACACGACGGGCATCTACACCTTCCGCTTCCTTCGCCAGCTGCACGCGCTCACCGAGCTCTCGCTGGCCGAAGCGAAACAGAAAGAGTTCAGCCGGTAGCGTTGTCGACTGTGCCGGCGGCAGCCTTCCCCGCGGCAACCTTCGCCGCCTTGTTCGCACGCGACTCGCCATAGCCAAGCATCGAGATCACAAGGACGAGGATCGCCGTCGCGATGAGCTCACCGCTGTGCGGCGCGCGATCGAGGCCGATGACGAAGAGAAGGATGCCCGAAAGCGCCCCTGCAATCAGGCTCGCTGCGCGGTTGATGGGCACCGTGAACGAGCTCTCACGCGCATCGATCAGCACAAGGCCGCCGAAGAAGCCCGAGCCCTGAGAGAGCACGCCCGTGAGCACCAAAAGACCCAGCAACGCGGGCATCGTCAGGTAGCTCCAGCCCATGCGAAGCGCCTCGCCAATCGTGCCCGGTGTGAGCGTGGCAACGAGGAGCATCACGACAAGAAAGGGCGTCGCGACCATCTGCTCTTCATAGAAGAACTGCCGCGCTCCCTCGGCCCCGGCGCGCTTGGCAAACTTGCTCATCAAGGTGAGCCGCACGACGTAGGCGAGCACGTAGACGCTCAGATCGATCAGTGCGCCGATCGGCATCGAGGTGTTCTCAAGCGGCTGACCGATGAGGCTCGTCGTCGCCGCGAGCACGGAGAACAGAACCGCCAGGCCCGACATCCAACGGATGCGATGCCCTGTGAGCACATCCACCAATGGCGCCACGGCGAGAACGCTCGCCCGCATCCAGACCATCGCGAGCGGGACACTCACGCCATCGAAGGTGTAGGCCAACGTCGTCGTCGGAATGATCAGCGCTGTCATCGTCCCCGAGACGAGTGGGCCCATCGAAGGAAAGGGTATCGCGTGCCCAAACACCTCGCGGCGCGACACCTTGGAGAAGCCGCCCAAGAGGCCGATGGTGACGAACATCGAGACCATCGATGCGAGCGCAGTGACCGGCAGAATCGACATGCCGCTCGGTCGAACACCGAGGCCGAGATGCCCACCTGTCATCGCCTTGGTGAGCGCTGAGTAGGGCACGTAACAAGCGAGGTAGCCGAACGCGAAGAGCAGCACCTTGGCGAAGCTGCCTTCGATGAGGCGTGAAGCTTTCGCTGGTGGAGTCGACGTCACTTCACCGACGCTACCACCAACGATGCATCGATCCCGTGCGCTCGCTCGCCGTAGACTGCTCATCTTTTGGTTTGATCCTGGCTTACGTCCTCAGTCGTTCCCTGCGACGTAGCTCCGCTACGCCTCAGTCACTCCTTCCGGGCGCGCTCAGGCTGAAACCAAAATCTGAGCAGTCTCAATCCAAGCTGAACACGAACTAAAACAGCGTTCGCTGCGTGCCCGAACGCTTGATGCCCAAGTGCGCGTAGGCCTTGTCGGTGGCCATGCGACCGCGTGCCGTGCGCGCGAGAAAGCCGTTCTGCAGCAAGTAGGGCTCGATCACATCTTCGAGCGTGTCGCGCGGCTCGGAGAGTGTGGCGGCGATGGCCTCGACGCCGACAGGGCCGCCGGCGTAAAAATCAATAATCACCCGCAAAAAGCGGCGATTCATCTCGTCGAGGCCAGCCTCATCGACTTCAAGACGCTCAAGCGCCTTCTTCGTGCTCGGCCCATCGAGCTTGCCGTCACCAAGCACCTCGGCGAAGTCGCGCGCACGTCGCAAGAGACGGTTCGCGATACGCGGTGTTCCTCGTGCACGACACGCGAGCTCAGTCGCGGCAGCCTCATCCACCGGCACATTCAGGATGCCCGCGCTGCGCTTCACGATCGTCGCGAGGTCTGCGGGCTCGTAGTAGTCGAGACGGCACTCGATGCCGAAGCGCGAGAGAAGTGGCCCTGTGAGCAGGCCTGTGCGGGTTGTCGCGCCGACCAACGTGAAGGGCGAGATTGGGATCTGCAGCGTGCTCGCCATCGGCCCATCGCCATGCACCACGTCGATGCGAAAGTCTTCCATCGCGGTGTAGAGGTTCTCTTCGACCACGCTCGAGAGACGATGGATCTCATCGATGAAGAGCACATCACGCTCGCCAAGCTTGGTGAGCAATGCAGCCAGCTGACCTTTGTGCTCAATCGCGGGGCCATGGGCGAGATGCAGCGTCACGCCGAGCTCTTCAGCGAGGATGAACGCGAGCGTCGTTTTTCCCAGGCCTGGTGGCCCAAAGAAGAGCACGTGATCGAGCGCGCCTGCACGTTGACGCGCGGCCTCTACATACACTGTAAGGTTCTCCGTGACGCGGCGCTGACCCACGAACTCTTTGAGCCGCGAGGGACGAAGCGAGGCCTCGACGCGCGCCTCTTCGGCCTCGGGTGTTGGGTCGAGGAGGTTCTCGACGACCACCTTCGGCGGTGCCTCGGAGGCCTTCTTGGCGCGGCGTTCAGCGGCGTTCTTGCGTGGTTGAGCCATGGCGTTCTCCCTTCCGTTCAGCCCATCGCCGCAAGCGCTTCACGCAAGAGCACATCGACCGTCTTCCCCTCTGAAGTCTTCGCGATGCCAGCGATCGCGCGGTCGGCCTCGACCGATCGAAAGCCCATCGAGACAAGCACGTTCGCGACCTGCGCGAGCGGGCCCGTGAGCATCGGGCCGGGCGCCATCACGGTGCCGCCCGAGGTGATGTGCGAGGCCGCGCTCACAAAGCCGAGCTTGTCCTTGAGCTCGAGAATCAAGCGATCGACAAGCTTCTTTCCAAGGCCCGGGATGCTCTGCAGCGTCTTGCGATCCTCACGCGAGAGTGCGGCGGCGAGCGTCGGTGCGTCGAGGTGCGAGAGGATGCTGAGCGCGAGCTTGGGGCCGACGGCCGTGACCGTGAGCAGCGTGCGAAACGCGGCCCTGTCTTCGAGCGAAGCGAACCCAAAGAGCGAGAACGCGTCCTCACGCACGTGCGTGTGGATATGCAGCGTGACCTCCGTCGGGGGCCCAGGGAGCTTCGCGAGGGAGCCGAGCGGGACGGCCACGTCGTAGCCCACACCGTTCACATCGAGAACGACCGTTCCGTCGATACCGCGCTCAACCAAGAGCCCACGAAGTCTTCCAATCACGTTCGCTCCTCACGTCCAAGCTCGGCGCAAAAGCCACCGAGCACGGCCGCGAACGTAGCAGCATTGGGCGACAAAAGAGAACGTGTGTTCAGCGATTGCGCGAGATTCAGCTTGGGTTGGTCACGCGACCAAGAAACAACGTCGCACCGGACTCGACGTCGACCAACTGAAAGAGGAAGGGCCGGTCGAAGTTCACCTCGGGCAAAGGCATCGGCATGCCGCCACCACGCGCCATCACGATCGCAGTCGCCGCGGCTGCCTCGGTGCCTGCTTCATCCACACGGATGAACGCGCGGTGATAGGCCTGCGAGATGTAGAGGCGCTCCCCGGGATCGGGGAAGGTCGCGATACCGGTGAAATCCGCCGCGTGTTCATCGAACGCTTGATGCACGCCGAGCGCCTCGACGTGGTCACGCAGCGCCACCGACTCGGTCGGCTCGATGCGGAATTTGGGGATGCCAAAGACGACCTCACGCTCCGAGAAGCTCGGTGCCGCAAGGTGCGCAGCCGTCACCCAGGCGTTCTCCTGACCCGCAGGCGGAAGGATGAAGCGCATCGCGAGATCATTTCCCTCATATGGCAATTGCACGACCTGCGCGCCATCGACCTCGGCCAGCTGCACGCTGCCCCGCAGGTGCATGGTCGGGACTTGAACGCTCGTCGTCTGCGTCGTGTGGAAGGCCGCAGGATGCGTCGCGCTCTGCTCGAAAGGCTGCGCCCAATGCGCATCGAGGTAGACCGCGTTCACCAGCACAAGGCTCGTCGAGGCATCGAGTGCCGCCGGCGGCAGGAGGTCGCGGATGCGCTGATTCGTCGTGGTGGAGACCCAATCGTTGATGTGCGTGCGCGCGGCTGCGAAGCCCTGACGAAAGTCGGTCGGCTCCAGCGGCGAGGCAAAGCTCTCGCGAAGCGTTGCGAGGTAGGGATCCTCGAAGTGCATCGTCTGCTCGCCGAAGAGGCGATTCACCACGCGGAACGTTCGACCCTGGCGCGGTGCATTCCAGCGCTGCTGAAGCGCTCCATCCGCACGAAGACGCGCCTCATCTCCAGCTGGCACCGCAAGCGCGCGCTGCAGCTCCGCGGCCGTCTCACCGCGTGCACCGAGCGTGGCCATCGCAAACGCGCCGTGGATGCTCGCGGGCGAGAAGACGAGGTTGCTCGGTGATGTTGCGAGCCGCGCATACATCGCGGCGGCCATCGCGTTGATGCTCTCGCCTGCGTTCGCAGTCGCCACGACTGGCAGAGGTTCAACCGCGTCAGCCGCGTGTGCAGGCGCTTCGACTGCGACGGGCGGATCGGCCTGAACGGGCGCGGGCGGGTCGGCCTGCACAGGCGCACTCGGCGGGTCGGCTTGCACAGGCGCGCTCGATGTGGAGTCCGACTGCGCACCGCATCCTCCGAGGATCGATGCGGCACCAAGGACAGCGATAGACAAACGTGACGACTTCATAAGGGGCTCCAACGCAGCAGTTCAGCGACTCAGTGGTTCAGTGGATTGGTCACACGACCAAGAAACAGGGTGGCTCCCGAGGGGACATCGATGAGCTGAAAAAAGAAGGGGCGATTGAACATCACGCTCGGTGCGGGGGTGGGCATCCCAGCGCCCTCGGCCATCACCACAGCCGTCGCGGCGGCGGCCTCTGTCCCAAGCTCATCCACGCGGATGAAGGCGCGGTGAAACGCGTTCGAGATATAGAGGCGATGCGATGGGTCTGGGAACGTGGCGATCGAGGTGAAGTCAGCCTGCTCTGCATCGAACGCGAGGTGCACGCCGAGCGCCTGCATGTGCGAGACGAGCGAGAGCGACTCGGTCGGTGTCATCTCGAATTTGGGCAGTGCGATGTCGACCTGCGTGCGCTCCAAGGGCAACGCACCAAGGTGCGAGACGCTCATCCACGAGGCATCCGAGCCCACCGGCGGCAGAATGAAGCGCATCGCCAAATCGCCTCCCTCGTAGGGCATTTCGACGATCTGCGCGCCATCGAGTTCACCGAACGAGACCATCACGCGCGCATGCATCGTCGGCGCTTGCATGACCTCACCCGAGGCGAGTGTGAATACCTGCGGGAAGGTGCTGCTCTGCTCGAAGGGCTGTGCCCAACGCGCGTCGAGGTAGACGGCATTCACAAGCACAAGGCGCGTATCGGCGGTCGTCGCGTTCGGAGGCAGCAAGTCTTGAATGCGATGCTCGGTGGACTCATCCACCCAGGCGTTGATGTGCACGCGCACGCCCTCTGCGTCTCCGCGGAAATCGACGGGCTCGAGGGGTGAGGCAAAGCTCGCACGAAGCGTCTCGAGATAGGGCGCCTCGAAGTGCGTGGTGGCCTCACCAAAGAGCCGATTGACGACACGCATCCTGCGGCCCTCGACGGGCGCATTCCAACGCTGCTGGAGCGCACCCTCGTGGCGAAGACGATCCGAAGCGCCGCTTGGAATCGCGAGCGCGGTTTGCAGCTCAGACTCGGTTGCACCACGGGCTCCGATCGCCGTCATCGCGAACGCGCCGTGAATGCTCGAGGGCGAGAAGACGAAGTTGCCCGGGCTCGCGGATGCAAGGCGCGCGAAGAGCGGTGCGGCAAGGCCGTTGATGCTCTCACCGACCGCCTGCGACTCGCTCGGATCAAGCATCACGGTGTTCGCTTGCGTCGTGGGTACCACCGGCGCGAACGCGCCCTGCGAGGCCGTCGCGCCGCACCCGTGCATGCAGCCAAGGATGGTTGGAGCCAGAGCGAGGACCGGAATGACGATGCGCTTCATGGTCGCAGTTCAACACAGCGCGCCCACGCAAGCTTGGATTCAGCGCGTCGTCCGCTGCGTGTTCTGTGCGAGCTGCGCGAGATCCCAATTGCCGCGCACACCCGGAAAGCTCGCGGCGAAGCGACCAAAGTTCTCCACCTCGACGAACACCGAGCCCTCGACCTCATAGGGGATCTGAATGTTGGGCGTCTGGCCACGCTGCGCTCCATCGACCGCGCCACGCACCGTGCGCTCGATCAGCGAAAGCGTCTGGTCGATATCGAGCGAGAGCTCAGCGACAAAGCGGATGTGATCGTTGGGCTGAATCGTGCGAATGCGAAGGTCTTCAAAGCGGCGCTGACCCACCGCAACGGAGACGAGGAAGCCCACTGCCGCACGGGCGAACGAATCCATGTCGTGAATCTCAGGCTCGTTGCTCTCGCAGGCATTTGCGCGCCCCTGCGGACAATTCGCCGGGTCCTCGCAGAGGCTCAAGCACACGGCACCAAGGTTCGCGGTGTCGCCCGAATCGGGGAAGGCCTTGAACGCCACGAGCGCCTCGACCATCGGCAGTGGAACGCGGCCTGGGTTCGCTGCGTCCATCTCGACCTGGAAGCGAAACTGCAGATCTTCACGCGTGGGAAGTGGGCCGAATGCGCGACATGCCATCGCGCCGAACGCGCCTGCAGGAGACCGCGATGCGTAGACGGTGCAGTAGTGAAGCCCGATCTGCTCATTGGTCGGCGCGTGCGCCAAGCGCGTCTCGACGAGGCGCACGGTCGGCGGCGAGGGGCGAAGTGCGTCTTGCTGCGTGCCACCGCGGGTCGTCGCGAGCGGCCATCGTGCTCCGCGCAACGCGGCGCAACCCGCAACCAAGAGCGACGTGAGTGCAAGAGCGATGAGGGCAGCGCGTGAGGTCATGTTGGGCGGACGCTACACAGTGCGCGTTGATTCACGAAGCCTTCACTTCACGTGACTCCACGCGCGTGAGCAACGGGATGCAAACGAGGCACAGGCCAGCGACGAGGTAGGAGACGATGCGTGCAAGCAAGGCGATCGAGACCGCGCGTGCTGGGTCGGCGAGCCCTATCACCTCGGCGAAGAGTCGATACGTCGCCTCATGCACACCGACCTGACTGGGCACCATGTCGCCAAACCCTGCGCCCACAAGGTGAATTCCCATCGTCACAAGGACGCTCGACACGGTCACAGCGCCGCCGACAGCAAAGAGGAGCACGCTGTACTGCGCCACCTGAACCACACGCGAAAGGGTCGCGAAGGCGGTTGCGGAGAGCAACTCAGCGCGGGTTGCGCGTGCCCCCTCATCCAGCTCTGCACCGAGCTTCTTGAGCTTGGGAAAGCGTGCGCCGATGCGCGTGCCGAGCTTCGAGCGAGAGAGAATCCACGTCGCGCTGCCGAGGACCAACGTGCCGAGGGCATTGGCCGTGATGAGCCAGGTGAGGGCGTGCGTCGCACCCACGACGCGGCCCACGGCAATGGCACATGGTATCGATATGATGGAATTCGCGATCAGCACGGAGCCCTGCATGTTGGCGCCCGCAGCCGTCGCGCGTCCGGCGCCGACAAAGGGTGTGAACCCCATCGCACGAATGACCTCACCACCAGCGCGCCCAAGGGGTGCCAAGGCGGAGGTGCAGTACGTCGCCATCGAGATGCGGATGAGCGAGATGAGCGGAACCTCGCGTGCACGTGGGCCGAGCACCGCACGATGCGCAAACACCTCCGAGGTGGCGTAGAGCACATCGAGAACGAGCAGCACGGGCAGAAGCGGAAGTGCTTCGATGAGTGCCTGTACAACGCGTTCCACGCCCGTCGAGACCACCACCGCGGTGAGGACGACAACACCAAGGGCCAGCAGCGCGACGCGAGCCAACGAGCGCGAAGGCGCTTGCGCAGGCTCAGCTTGAGGCATCACATCGCCGCGCGATTGGGTCGTCGCACATCACGTCGAATCGGGCGCACGTTGTCTGGTGCCAACTCGGTGGGAATCGAATGCGGGCCGCTCTCTGTCGTCACGGAGGCGTCCTCAGCCGCAACCGAAGAGACAGGCGGGGCGACGATGTGTTGCTCGGCCTCTTTGAGCTTGAGCCCTTGTGGTTGTGCGACCGAATCACCGCGCCCGGAGACGGCAAATTGGCTCTCCAGAAACGCATCGCGACGGGTGATCGACTCCAACTTCGACCACATCTCACGGTGCTGCGGACGTGGGTCAACGCGCGCGAAGCAGTAGCTCTCAAGGTGCATCAAGCGACGGATGCCCTCGTGAAAGAGCGGCGAGCCGTGCTTGGCGGAGAAGTACAAAAAGCCGCGCTGCTCTTCGAGTGTCATGAGCGGATTGCGTCCCGTGGAGCCGCCGCCCACGTGCACGACTTGATCGGGGATAACCTCAAGATGAAACCCGGCGCGGCGTGCTCGGGCACACCAGTCGTATTCCTCGTTGTAGAGGAAGAACGTTTCATCGAGCGCGCCGATGCGATCGACCACATCCCGACGCGTCATCAAGCAGGCCGCGGAGAGAAGCCACACGCGCGTGGCCTTTCGAACCTCGACCCAGTTGGGCCAATAGAACGCACCAAAGGTGCGCTGCTTGGAGCCATCCTCGTTGATCAGCGTTGGTGCGGTCGCCGCGAGCTGCGGGTCGGCACTCAGGCGCGAGTACATCGACTCAAGCGCTGCGCGCGTCACGAAGAGGTCGGAGTTGAGCAGGAGCAAATAGGGTCGCGTGCACTGCTCAAGACCGCGGTTCACCGCATGGGCAAACCCGTGGTTCGGCTGCATCACCAACTTCGCCCACGGGAACTCTGCGAGCACCATGTCGCCCGAGCCGTCGCTCGAGGATCCATCCACCACAATCACTTCGGCTTCGGGCGCAGCAACCTCCAGCGTTCGAAGCGTCCGACGAAGGAGCGCACGCGCGTTGTAGGAGGGGATGACGATGCTGAGCGCACGAAGGTCGGAGGTCGCAGCGAACATGCTTTTGCCCTTTGGCTCGTCGGCCAGCGGCCGTCCAAACTCGGGCGAACGCGGCCGAGCCTTAGCAGATGGTTCTTCGGAAGCGCCCAATTTGTTGCCAAGCCAGTCTTGCCCGTCGGCGTTGTCTCTCTGCATCGAAGCCTCTTTCCCTCTGCTCTTACAGAACGCGTGCCACGGGCCTCGCCGCGTGTTGCAGGGTGGCTCTCCGCTTGGTGCAGAGGTGCGTGCGCGCCGTGACAAAAATGTTTGCAGGCGCACTGACTTCAAATCGCAGGCAAAGCGATGGGTTCGAGAAAGTGCGAAATTCTCTGCGCAGCGAGGCGGCGGGTGAGCTCGCTTCCAGCCCCAATCGCCTCGGTGTGAATCCGCTTCACACTGCTGTGGCATTCGTGCATTGGACGGCACCTGTGCACTTGTTCATCGCGTGGATGAAGAAACGCTTCGCATGAGATCGGGGTACACAGCGCGTCGGTGAAGACAGACCCGCGACCCGATCGATCCCACCTCGCGCTCGCCTGCGTGTGGCTCGTCTGCACGCTCATCAATGTCGGCAAGGCGGCCCACATTGACGATGCCGCACACCTTGAGATCGCGCGCTGGATTGCCGGGCACCCGCTGCATCCGATGCAGGGCTTGGTGCACTGGGGCGTCCGTGCCGAGCCGATTCATCACCTCAACCAGCCGCACCTCTTCTTCTACTTGCTCGCCTTGGTCCGCGTGCTCTTCGGGCCCTCGCTGATCGCGGCACAGCTCCTCGTCTCACTCTTCACCTTGCTCGGAATCGCATCGTTTTACAGGCTTTGGCGCGATCTCGTGGGTCGCACTGGGAGCGTGCTTGGCCCTGCCCTTCTCTTCCTTGGGCCCGCGTTCATCCCCGGTCAGAACATCATGACCGACGCGCCGCTGCTCGCGCTCTGGTGCGCGTTTGCAGCCTCACTCGTGCACGCGCGCGGAGCCAATGTCGCGCGTGGGTTCTGGCTCGCTGGCCTCTTCGCAGCCCTTGCATGCCTCGTGAAATACACGTCACTGGTACTTCTTCCGGTGCTTGCGCTCGATGTGTTCCTGCGTGGCCCTGCACAGCGAAAGCACTTCGCCGCTCTGCTCGTTCCGCTCGGCGCACTTGGGCTTTGGTCGCTCTTCAATGTGGTCGACTACGGCGGCGTTCACTTGCTTGGGAGGCCCATCGCGACGGCGCAGTTCAGCGCACTCGAGGCGTTCGGAATCACGCTCGGACGCGGGGCCCTCTGGGTCGTCGCCCTCGGTGCACTTCTGCCTTTCAGCATCGTGATGATCCCGGTGCTGCGCGCTCACCGAGCATGGCAACGCGGCACGCTTGTCGGGGCCCTTGTGGTCTTTGCACTCACGCTCGCGACACAACTTGTCGCGACGCAGATCGAGGCACTCGCAGGTGAGCACGTGTTGGTCTCGCTGATGCGCTCACTCTCTTTCGTCGTTGGCATCGCGGCGTTTGTTCTTGTCGCCGGTGCGGTCCGCTCGCACAAGCAGGCAGACCCCGACGAGGCGCGGGCGATGCGCGTTCTCGGTGCGCTCTTCGTCTTCACCACGCTCTTTGTGGTGGTGCTCTCACCCTTCGTCGCGGTGCGGCACGTGCTGCTTGTGTTGCCCTTCGGCATGTTGCTCGTGGCGCGGGCTCACAGAGAGGCACTCGCAGCACCTTCGGCGCGCCCCTTCATCGCCTTTGCGCTCGTGCTCACGGCATCGCTCGGCGTGCTCTTGGGCATCTCGGACAGGCGCTGGGCAGGCCGGTACCGCGAGGTCGCCGAGGCTGCGCGCGGGCATCACGGACGCATGTATTTCGTTGGCCATTGGGGCTGGCAGTGGCACGCCGCAGAGGCTGGGCTCTTGCCCTACGAGCCCGAGGTCACGCGGCTTGAGCATGGAGACCGCTTGGTGCGACCGCGCCTTGTGGACCAGCCCGCCATCACAGCGGAAGACCAAGAGCAACTTGTCCTTCTGCGCACCGACGCAACACCCGCGGGGTTCTTCGACTCCCTGCGCACGACGACCGATCGACCTGGCTACTACGCGGTCTGGCAAGGGCTGCCGTACACGGTCTCGATGGCGCCGAGCGAGGTCTTCGAGTTCTACGAGGTGCGCTAGCGATCGCAGAAGACGCGCGCGAAGTGCCCTGCGCGATGCGTGAAGGCCTGCCGGTCTGCATGTGCGCAGGCGAAGCGCGCGTTGTTTGCATCGCCCAGGTCGAGCACGAAGAGAATGGGTGCCGCGGCGTCCGGGTCCATCGCGTAACCGGCGTCCTGCAGATCCTCGACGAAGACGATGGCGCGCTCTCCATGTACGAGCGCACGCGCCGGCTCGACCACGCGACCGTAGACCGCGTAGGTGCGTGCGTACTCGAACGCGAGGCCTGGAAAGACGGTGCCGAGTGCCAGCGCGGCACTTAGGACAATCCCGACCCAAACGAGGCGATTGGACCGCAGGAGGGACAATCCTCGCCAGGCCGCAACGCGTGCAGCGAGCGTCTCGATGCCACGCGCAGCAAGCAAGAACGCGATCACGCTTCCCTCGTAGAGGTAGCGAGGGCCGAAGGTCAGGTCTTGGAAGAAGTACGCGAAGTGAATCGCGACGAGGGCCAAGGGAGCGGCAATCAATGCCCAGGTGAACACCTGCTCGCGGTCACGCTCTGCACCCAACGCGACGAAGAAGAGCGCGGGCAAGGGGCCGCCGAGCAAGAAGAGATTCCATGCGTCGAAGTTGCTCAACGTGTGCTGCAACCCCAGCCACGGCGTGTGTGGCTCGCCCCAGGGCGCAATGCCGAAACCGAGCGTGTGCTGAGGTCCCCAGCGAACGATGTAGCCCCACAAGAAGGCATCTCCCGTGGTCATGAGGTTCCACTGCAAGAGCGAGAGCGCGATGCCGAGTGCGAG
Source organism: Sandaracinaceae bacterium (assembly GCA_044373065.1). GTDB lineage: Bacteria > Myxococcota_A > Polyangia > Polyangiales > Sandaracinaceae > JAFLCL01. Next base: position 4,186 of record JBILQT010000012.1, on the reverse strand, counting down.
GCTTCCTGCAACGAAGAGTGGCAGGAGGCGCGTACGCAAATCGCCCAGGGACCATGACGCGAGATAGAACGCGATGGGCACGCAGAGCACGCCCGTCAGCGGCCGCACAAGCACTACGGCACCCATCGCGAGGCCACACAAAAGCGCCCATCCCAGAAGCGAGCTCGAAGGCCTCACACCGCGCGTCATCCTTACGGTCGCGAGCAAGACAAGACCAAACGCGAGGAAGCCCGAGGCGTGATTCATGTACTCACTCGACATGAAAATCGCGAAGGGTGAGGCAAGACCCAGCAGCGCGGCGCGCCTACCCGTCTTCTCGCCGTAGAGCGCTGCGCCAAGCGCACGGAGCACGAGCAATCCAAGCGCACCAAGGAGCGGATTGATGAGGGAGGGCGCGCCCAGAAGGACACCCAGCGCAAGCACGGCGATGTGTCCTGGCGGGTACTGCGAATAGAACGCGCGCTCGGTGATGATGTGCTCGGCCGCGTAGAATTCAGGCATCGCGGGAAGCGGGGCGACCCATCTTCCGGAGGCGAGAATCCGCGCGTGAAAGAGCTGCGCTTGCGAGTCTTGGATGACGGGCTCGCCGTGAAAGAGCAGCCACGAGAGCGACCAACAGAGCGCGAACATCGCGGTGAACACGAGGGCGCCAAAGGCTGCATTGGAGAGGCGGAAGAGCGCGACGCGAAGGCGGCGAAACGCGCGCAACGTCCAGCGCTTTGTCTCGGCCCAGCGCATCGCCAAGAGGAAGAGAGCGCTCGTCGCAAAGAGCGCGAGCACGATGCCCGCGTCGCGTACGGAGGGGAGGAGCGTGAGGCCCACCGACGCAAACACGAGGGCCATGGCGCGCGACCTCGCGGCGCGGATACACGCGAACGTCGCGACGATCACGAGGGCAAACGCAAGCCACGGAACGACGTCCATTTCGCGCGAGCCATCGCATGCAGCCTGAACGCGAGCAATGAAGTGCACGCGTTGACCTGGGGGGCCGGGATTCCATATTGGCGATTCGTTCTGACGGAAGGCATGGCTTCGTGAGCACAGACAACACCCCTCCCGGCAAAGAGCACACGCCCGATGGGCCCATTGAGCGCGCGTTGGCGCGACTCGGTCGCATCGTCTTCAAGCACGCTGGGCTGATCCTCGGGCTGCTCCTGCTCTCGCTTGTGCCCGCAGGATGGCTTGCCTCGCAGCTCGAGGTGCGTGCCTCTTTTCTCGACCTCTTGCCCGAGCAAGAAGCGCCCGTGCAGCAGCTTCATGAGGTGCTTGGGCATGCGCGCTCGGCGAGTGACATCGCCATTGCCGTCTCCACGGAAGACCGCGCGATGGCAGAGCGCTTTGGTGAGGGGCTGGTGGAGGCGCTGGAGCACGAAGAGGGTGTCGCTGGTGTCGGTGGACACATCGACACGAACTGGTTTCGTGAGCGTCGCTTGCTCTTTCTCCCCGAGGATGAGTTCGAGCGCCTCAATGCCCGCGTGGAGCAGACGATCGATCACGAGTTGCTCGTGCAGAGCGGGCTCTACATCGACTTCGAGGAGGAGCCCTCGAGCGAGTCGACCGCATCGCTGTTGCAGGAGGTCGATGCGAGCGAGGACCGCATTCCGCATGAGGATTGGGTCGTCACGACGGATGGCCGCTATCTCTGCATTTGGGCCTTTTTCTCGGGAAACACGGGTGATCTCAGCTTCGGCCGCGCCGCCGTCGAGCGCGTGCAGGGCATCGTCGATTCACTCCGCGATGGCGAGCGCTTCCCGCGTGATCTTGAGGTGCGCTTTGCCGGTGGCATCCCGACGCGCGTGGATGATGAGCGCGCCATCACCGAGGATCTTCGGCTCGCGGGCATCGTGGGCTTCTTCGCTGTCGTGCTCCTGATCGTCCTCTCGCTGCGCTCGCCGCGTGCGCTCGTGGTGCTTGGCCTTCCGCTCTTCATCGGCCTTGTGTGGACGTTCGCTGCCGCACGCTTGATGGTCGGCCACCTCAACATCATCAGCGGCTTTCTCTTCTCGATCTTGTCGGGCCTCGGCATCGAGTACGGCATCCACTTGATGCATCGCTACCGCGAGCTGCGCGATGAGGGGTTGCCTCTCGATCAGACGATCGAGACGCTCGTCTCGAAGACCGGCCGCGCGCTTCTCTCAGGGTCGCTCACCAATGCGAGCGTGTTCGGCGTCATCGCCTTCGCAGACTTCCGCGGCTTCGCCGAGTTCGGCTTGATCGCGGCCGTCGGTTTGATGCTCACGCTCGTGGTCACGCTCACCGGCTTGCCCTCCTTGCTCGTGCTCTTCGAGCGACGATTCCCCATGAAAGCAAAGGCGAATGGCGAAGAGAGCGTGAAGCCCATCGTGGTGCCAACGCCGCTTCGCTGGGGCATCGTCGTGGGCGTGCCTGTGGCAGCGCTGCTCTCCCTCGTGGTGCTCGCACGGGGCGATGTGCGCTTCGATGGCAACTGGCGCTTGCTCACGGGCAACAGCCCGACGACGCAGTTTGCGGAGTACCTGCGTCATCACTTCGCGGGGCTCTACACAGGTGGCCTTGTCTACGTCGAACACGATGAGGACATCGACCGCGTGGTCGGCGTGATCGATGGTGTGCGCCAGGCCCGTGAGGCGCGCGGTGTGCCGGTGTCGGTCGCTGAGGTGAACACGCTCCATCAGGCCTTCCCGCTGCCAGAGCATCAGCGGCGTCGTGCGGCGCTGGCGCAAGCGCTGGGTGTGCAGCTCGCCCGCATTCGCCCGGAGATGCTTGATGAGGAAGGAAGGGAGAGGCTCGCCGAGGGACAACGCCTGATCGCAGCGGCGCAGCCTGTGGCCCTCTCCGAGCTGCCCTACTCCGCCGTCGGTCCCTTCGTCACGCAGGATGGTGTGGGCTCGATCGTGCACCTGCGCATGCATGAGACAGACGATGCGAACACCGATGTGCTCGTGCGCTGGGCCGCAGAGGCGCGAGAGATCGCAGCGTCGTTCACCGCGCATGACCTCGATGTCCCGATGCTCAGTGAGAACTGGATTGCGGGCGAGATCTTCGAGCGCGTGATGCGCGACGGGCGCTTCCTTCTCGTGGGCACGCTCCTCGCGGTCTTCCTTGTTCTCTTGCTCGACTTCCGAAAGCCGCTCGTGGCACTCGGTGTACTCGGCTCCGTGCTGCTCGGTGTGCTCGGCATCGCAGGCTGCATGTTCCTCTCCGGCGTGCAGCTGAACTTCATGAACGCCGCGATTCTGCCGGTGTGCGTGGGCATCTCGCTCGACAACGCGATCCATGTTTTCCATCGCTGGAAGGAGGGCGGACCGGGTTCGATCCCAACCGTGCTGAGACATACGACGGCCTCGAATGCGCTCGCCTCGGCGACCAACCTGCTTGGCTTCGCGGCGCTCGCACTCACGCATCATGAGGGTCTGCGATCGGTTGCCTACCTCGCGATGATTGGCGTGTTCGCGACCTATGTCTCCACGACGCTGTGGTTCCCGATGGTCTTTCAGACGATCGATGCCTGGCGCATGAAGAAGTAGCTGGTTTCCCTCTCGGGAAAGAAGCGCTCGAAGTAGCCGCACAGCGCATCCGAAGGCGACTACTGGTACCGTCCTTGGATGTCCTGTGGGTACCGCGCGCGAGCCTTGATGATCTGCCTCAGCGTTCTCGTCGCCGCGTGCTCGCGCCCTGCGACGCAGCTCGTGCCCGTCATCGACTCCGACTTGCCCGCAGATGACATCCAATGCGTCCTTGTGGAGGCTGCCGAATACACAGGCGGAGCGTTCACTCCGACCATGAGCCCGGCGCTCTTCCATGTGAATCGACCTGGGCCCCGCATGGTCTCGCTTCCCTTCTCGATGGGCATCGTCCCACCCGCCTCGGGGCACACCGCGCGGGTGGAGGTACGTACGCATGCGCTGCGCAGCTGCGAGGATCTCATCACACCGAGCAATCGAACCGTGACGCGGATCGTGCGCACGGGCTTTCGTCAGGACCAGAGCCTGCGCCTTCCGATCTTTCTCTCTGCGTCCTGCGCCGATGTCGTGTGCGGCGAGGGCCAGAGCTGCGAGGGCAGCACCTGTGTCGCCATTCCGTTCACCGAGCCAGGCACGCTTCGCACGGCCAACCCAGGCGACGAACTGATCGACCCCGACATGGATGCAGGCGCACGCATGGATGCGCCGACAATGGACGCGCCCGCACTGGATGCCGCGAGCCC
>JBILQT010000546.1:0-3206 GCA_044373065.1 Sandaracinaceae bacterium | reverse complement strand
GCGCGCGCCGTCGAGCAGGGGCGCATCGCGGAGCGTTGCCGCAAAGACGTTCAGTTCGTCGCGCGTCGGTAGCGCGGGGGTCGCGCCCGTGGCCACGGAAGGGAGCCCATCGCGGTGAACGACAACACCGTGAACCCTCCCCGCAACGGCCTGGCCATCCGCATCACTGATCCAGTCCGTCGGCAGCAACCCCTCGAGTGAGACGATGCCCGGGGCAACGCAGGTCGCCGCGGTCGTACTTTGGGCCAGGGCCGTTGCATCCCTTCGCACCGGGCACCCGCACCCGCCGAGCAGCAACGCGAAGACCGCGTGCGCACAAAAACTCAGTTCGGTCTGCCGACTCATGCTCCCACCCTCCATATCCCTTCCGTGAGGTCGCGAGCCAGCCGGACGACGCCCGCGCAGGCAGGCATGAAAGCAACCTTGGCCTCAGCGTCCATCACGCAGTCAGCCTACCCCTCTTCCGGATGACTGGAAACGGTTGACGCTCAAGGGCTCTTCCTTGACCATCTGCCCACGTTCGATGGGCCGCGAGGGGCCGTGGTTCGAACGCCTACTCGGAGCGTCTCATGGAAGTCTTCAAGCCAACGATCTCCTCTGTGTTCAGCGGCGAGCGTCGCTACGTGATCCCACTCTTTCAGCGGCCCTACGTCTGGACCAAAGAGGCGCAGTGGGAGCCGCTCTGGGAGGACATTGTGCTTCGCGCCGACTACGAGGCCGAGGGGTCGCACGCGGAGCTGCCGCCGCACTTCATGGGCGCGATGGTGATTCAGCAGAAGGAGTCATGGGGCGATGCGCTTCTTGCGCACGACGTGATCGACGGGCAGCAACGCCTCACCACGTTTCAGCTCCTGCTCTTCGCGTTGCGCGACATCGCGAGCTTGGGCGACGACAAGCAGATGTCGACGTCGATCGCGTCGTGGACGCGCAACGCGAGCGCGATGTCGAACGTGGACGTGGAGCAGTTCAAAGTCTGGCCAACGAGTCGCGACATCGAGCAGTTCCAACTCGTCGCGACGTCGGGATCGCGCGCCAGCATTGAGCAGGTTCATCCACTCAAGTTCTTTCGCAAGCGACCACTCCCGCGGCCGAGGATGGTTGAGGCGTACATGTTCTTCTACGAGAAGATCGATGAGTGGCTTCGGATGGCTGGGCCCAACCAGGTCGCCGAAAGAACACGTGCTCTTCGCCGCGTTTTCGACAAACGCATGCAGCTTGTGTCGATCGAGCTTGGCCCGAAGGAAGAGCCACAAGCGATCTTTGAGACGCTGAATGCGCGCGGCGTTCCGCTGCTCGCGTCCGACCTTCTTCGCAATCACATCTTCCATCGCGCGGGCTCAGCAGCGACCGCGTTGCACACGAAATACTGGACACGATTCGAGGTGCCGGATGACGACGAAGTGCCGGACGGAGACAGGTTTTGGGAGGTGGAGCAGCGCCAAGGTCGACTCAATCGCGCGCGACTCGACCTGTTCACCCAGCACTACCTGGCGATGAAGCGCAGCGACGACGACATCGGGAGTGCTCGCCTCTTCCCCGAGTACAAGACGTGGATCGAGAAGCACGCGAAGTTCGCAACGTTGGAGGATGAACTCAAGGACTTCACAATGTTCGCGGACCACTTCCACGCGCTCCTTCGGCCACTTCCAAACACAGCCACCGGTCGCTTCGCGGAGCGGCTCCGAATCCTGGACACCAGCACGGCGTACCCGCTCGTTCTCGCGTTGCTGGGGAACCCGAAGTTGGCGACCAAGGACCGCGACGGGATCTTCACGGACTTGGAATCGTTTCTCGTGCGGCGAATGGTCTGCGGTCGCGGGACGAAGGCGTACAACCGACTCTTCCTCCAGATCCTGCGCGACTTCGAGAGGGGCGAACCCACGCGTGAAGCTTTCCGAGCGGTGCTGGCTTCAGGGACCGGCGTGAACGTCGACTGGCCAACCGACGCAGACTTCGAGCGCGCGTGGATGACTCTCGACGCCTACGAAGACCTCAAGCCCGCTCGCGTTGAGATGATCCTTCGTGCGATCGATGCATCCATGACGACTGCCGCCACGGAGTCGATCACCATCCACGGGAAGCTGACGGTTGAGCACGTGCTTCCGCAGAAGTGGGCGACGCATTGGCCACTACCGGTCGACGTTGACGCGGACGCCGCAAGGGAGCGGCGCGACGAGGTGGTGCATGACTTCGGCAACCTGACGCTGCTCACATCGGTTCTCAATCCGTCCGTGAGCAATGGACCCGCTTCGGCGAAGCTGCCGAAGATTGCTGAGAAGACCGCGTTGCGGTTGAGCGCTCACTTCCAGGGACGAACGACCTGGACGGAACAGGACATCCAGGAGCGCGGAGCCGCGTTGTTTCTGCACGCCAAGAAGGTTTGGCCGCGACCCTGAGCGGGCCCCGAATGGCTTCGTTTTCATGCTTGGCAAGAACAAATCCGCGCCGACCGCTCCGCTCGCAGCGGCGTCATTGCGGACGGCCATGTGGCTAGCGGCGAGGCGCTAGTCGGCCAAGAAGAAGGCGATCGGAAGATCGTGCGGTCTCGACCCCCACTGGATGAACGAGCGTCGTCCTCCTAAGTGTGCATTCAACATCATCCACTCACCTTCCGCACCGCCTTCGCCACGATCATCTCCAGCCTCGCCCCGCACGCCTCCATCGCGTCGAACACGACCGAAACATCACACTCGCTTCCAATGACGACGAGCCCCGATCTCGGCATCCCATGGCCAAGCTGCGGTGGGTACACGAGTGCTTCGTGTGATGCCCCGGTCCGGTCGCGAACAGACTCGTGCGATGGCAGTGAGCTGGTGAGAATCGGGTACGGGCTCGGCGCCAGCTGAGCCTCTCCGGCAAACGCCAGAAGCAGCGCATCTTCAAGGCCGACCCAGAGACCAATGAAGCTCGCGTCGAGCGTGCGTTGCAGGCCACGAAGCTCGGCTCGCAGCTTCACCTGCGCACACAGATCCACACGCGCGAGAAGCCACGCTGACGTGCCGGGAATGCGGCTCATCGTCCCTCCCGTGCGAGACGACGCTCCACGTCTGCCACCATTGCTTCGATCGAACTCACGGTCATTGATGGCTTGCTCTCGTCAGGCGCTTGAACGCGAAGACTGAGTCGATCCCACGCGCGGTTCAGCACGTTTGGAGGCCACCGCAGAAGGTCATCGAACGTTGTTTGATGCTCGATGAGCAACACGC
>JBILQT010000194.1:0-14169 GCA_044373065.1 Sandaracinaceae bacterium | reverse complement strand
GATGCTCCCAACGTGGGCGCAGCCTCTTGTCCGAGCGGGAACTTCAAGGTTGATGCGGTTGGTCGGTGGACATGGGCTCGACTCTGTAGCGCTACGAAACCACGTGGACTTGAAGACCGAAGGGCTCGCTTGGTTCGCTGGCCTGATCCCTCCCGATGCGTGGCCCGATGCGAAAGAGCGATGTGCTGATGCTGTGTCGGCACCAGCATCAGCGATGCGCGTTGCGATCGTGCGAGACGAACTGCGGGCGCTCACGAAGGCGAGCACCGAGCCTGACTTGATGCATGTGGCGTATGCGGTTCAGTGCGATGTCGCGACGATCGACGGCGAGAATATGAAGGCGACCAAGAGCGTCCGACTGAAGCTGACAAAGACGACGTTCTTCGGCACGGGCAAGCTCGAGTCGGTGTTGGACTTCATCGACAGCCGAGTGGGCACCGGGGTGGGTTGAGCGTCGGGGTTGGCACCTTTGCTTTCCCATCCCCATCCGCCTTGGATACCCTCCACGCATTCCGATGGGAAACAACCGCGTACAAGACCTCTTCCTACTCCCTGATTCCGTGCTCAAAGCGCGCTTCGTTGAGAAGCTCGCCGAGGCTGTGCACGAGCCGGAGCGCATTGCCGATACCTATGTCGTCACGCCTGGCCTTGCGGCGGCGTTCGATCGCGGTCTGACGATCGTTGGGCGTGCGATCGCGGAGAAGCGAAGCATCGCGGCGTTCGTTCACGGGAGCTTCGGTAGCGGCAAATCGCACTTCATGGCGATGCTGCACTTCTTGGTCATGGGTGAGGTGCACGCGTGGCGGAACCCTGAGCTGCATGCGCTGCGCGAGAAGCATGCGTTTGCGGGCAAAGCGAGGGTGTTGCCGCTGGTGTTTCACATGGTGGGCAGGCACAGCCTCTCGGAGGCCGTGGCGACGCGCTACCTGGCCTACTTGCGTGAGCATCATCCGGACGCCTCGGTGCCTCCGGTCTTCGCCGACGAGGCGCTCTTCGAGGACGCAGCTCGGCTCCTCGACTCACTGGGTGAAGAGAAGTTCTTTGCACCGATGAACTTGCTCGGCGGTACGAGCGAGCTGGGTGACGCAGGAGATTGGGGCGAACTCGATGAGGAGGGGCTCTGGAACAAGCGTCGCTTCGATGCGGCCATCCGGTCGACGGACCCAAGCGAACGCGAGGAGCTCTTCTCGAACCTCGTGAAGACGCACTTCGCTGCATTCGCAAGGGAAGGGCAGCGCTTTCTTCCTCTCGACGGATGCCTCTCGGCCATCTCGCGTCATGCGCAGAAGCTTGGCTACGAGGCCGTCGTTCTCTACCTCGATGAGCTTGTGCTCTGGCTCGCCTCACGCGCTTCGGATGTGGCTTGGTTTCACAACGAGGTGCAGCAGATGGTGAAGCTCGTGGAGGCCGAGGAGATTCGGCCCATCCCCTTCGTCAGCTTCATCGCTCGCCAGCGTGACCTCTCGAAGATGGTCGGGCGCGACTTCGAAGGCAGCACGAATGCCCTCGTGCGCGACTCATTTCAGTGGAGCGAGGGCCGCTACGACACCATCGGGCTCGAAGACCGAAACCTCGTCGAGATTGCAGAGAAGCGAGTCCTTCGGGTGAAGGATGAGGCGAGCAAGAAGGTGCTCGACGAGGCCTTCGACAAGATGCGCCGTGGCGCGAGTGAGCCTGCGTGGCGCGCCATGTTGGGTGCGTACGAGCCAGCAGAGTTTCGGAAGCTGTACCCCTTCAGCCCCTCGCTGGTGCACGCGCTCGTTGGGCTCTCGAATGCCCTCCAGCGTGAACGAACTGCGATTCGTTTGCTGACGGAGATTCTGGTTGAGCACTCCGAAGATTTGCTCATCGGTGACATGGTCGGCGTGGGGGATCTCTTCGACCTTCTCGCGGGTGGTGAGGACACCGCCGATGGGCCGATGAAGGCGCGCTTTGATTCAGCGCGGCAGCTCTATCGACATCGCCTCTTGCCCGTCATCCAACAGAAGCATGGGACTACGACAGCCGAGAAGTGTCAGCGCATGCGGCCGACGCATCCGGTGCATCTGGGTTGTTCGGGTTGCACGCAGAAGGCCTGTCGAACGGACAATCGGCTGCTCAAGACACTCGTGATCGCGGCGCTCGTGCCCGAGGTGGAGCCGCTCAAGAACCTCACCGCATCGCGTGTCGTTGCACTGAATCACGGTTCATTGCGCACACCGATTCCGGGCACCGAGGGAGCGGCTGCGGCGCAGCGCCTTCGTGACTACGCGAGCACCCTGGAGTGCTTGCATGTGCGCGAGTCGAGCGACCCGCTTGTGCACATCGAGTTGGAGAGCGTGGATGTGCGCCCGATCCTCTCGGCGCATCAATCGCATGACACGCCCGGACAGCGTCAGCGCACCTTGCGCTCGCTGCTCTTCAGCCGACTCGGTGTTGCAGATGAAGCCGAGGTGGAGGTCGAGCACAAGACGGAGTGGCGTGGCACTTCGCGTCGGGGGTCGGTGCGCTTCGGCAACGTGCGAAAGATGCCGAATGAGCAACTGCTCTGCGGCCCCGCGCACGACTACCGCATCGTCATCGACTTCCCTTTCGACGAGCCCGAATTCTATCCGTCGCACGACGAAGAGCAGGTGCGGAAGTTTCGCGAGGAGACGGACGGAACTTGGACGCTCGTGTGGCTTCCAATCTTCTTCAGTCAGCAGACGAAAGAACTCCTCGGTGACTACGTCGTGCTCGAACACATCCTCGGCACAACGGACCGCAAGAAGCAGGCTGTGGCGCACCTTGCGAGCGAGCAGCAGGTACGCGCGCTCCACGACTTGGAGAACCTGCGAACGCAGAAGCAGAGCCGCCTGCGTCAGGCCTTGGAGCAAGCCTATGGGCTGCTGACGCCCGACGAGGCGACGTTGGATCTGTCGCATGCGGCGGAGCGCAGTCTTCACCTGCTCAAACCTGGTGCGGAGTCCTTGGAGCCTCGGCTTGCGGCGAGCCTCACGCTCGCGCTGGAGGCCTACGCGCAGGCGGTTCTCGACAAGCGCTATCCGCGTCATCCGAACTTCGGCAAGAAGGTGACGTCGCACGCCATCCGCGAGGCGGCGACGCTCTTCGGCGAGGTGGCCGAGACGGATGAGCGCCGCATCGTGACCAGCAAGCAACGCGTGGAGATTGCAGAGCTGGTTCTGGCGCCTCTTGGGCTCGCGCGCGTCGTCGAAGGAGGTGCGGTGCACCTGGTCGAGGACCGTGCACTCGCGATGCTGGAGCGCGAGCGGCATCGTCGCGTGCTGGAGCGACCGACGGTTGGGGAGATGAAAGAGATCCTCGACGAGTCGCGCCAGATGGGGTTGCCGCCGCAACTCGAAGACCTCGTAGTGCGTTGCTACGCGCGCTACGCAGGGCGTGAGCTCGTCTTCTTGGATCGCGCCTACGACGCTGATGCGGGCCGCACATTGCCGAGCGAGGTGGTGCTGGAGCGGCCTGACCTGCCATCGCAGGAGGCGTGGTCGGGTGCGCGTGCGCGTGCGGCTGAACTCTTCGGCTACTCGTCGACGAAGGTGCTCCTCGGCGCCGAGAACATGCGCGCGTTGGAGCGTGCGGTGCTTGAGAAGCTCACCGCCGATCACGTGCAAGTTGTGCTCACCTTGCCGGCGCGCATCGAGGCGGCACTGCATGCGCTCACATCGCTCAAGACCGGTGCGCGACTGACGACTGCACGATCCGCTGCGGCGTTGGTCGACGCGCTTCGCAACAAGCGCGGGCGCACACTCATCGAGGCACTCGCAGACGCCAAGCTGGAAACCAGCAACAAGGCCGTAGAGGTCTCGCTTCGAACAGCGAAGAGCGTGGACGCCATCTTGCGGAATGAGCTCGCGCTCAAGCCTCTGGAGCATGCAGCGCGCTCGCAAGGCTCGCTGCGTCTCTCGGCCATCAACGACCGCATTCTGAAGCTCTTGGAGCAAGACGAGGTCGTCCTACCGCTGGCCGTCGAACTGGAGCGCCTTGCACGCGAGGCATTGAGCGAGATGGAGAAGGAGGTTCCTGTTGCGCCTCCAATCGTGACGACGGGTGCCCCGACGAACCATCCATCGGCTCCTTTCGTGTCCGTGCCCTCTGCTCCGACTCCGGGGGTAGCGCCGCGTCCTCTCGCTGCTCGCCCCAAGCTTCTGGGAACTTATCGAGACACGAAGAGTGCGCTCGAAGAGACACGCGCCACTCTTGCTTCGATCGATGCGGGTGCCCTTGTGGGGAAGCGCATTCGCGTCGAGGTCACGATCGAGGACGATGATGTCTAGCCCGATGGCGGAGCTTCCAACGCTCTCGCGTGAGGAAGTCGAGACGGCGCTGCGGCTGCTCCTCGACAAGAGGCGCAATCATCATCTCTTCGCGTTCTGGGGGACGGGCACTGAGATGCAGATCGAGGTGAAAGGCGAGTGCTATCCCGTCGTTCCCGTCGACAGCGAACTCGACCTGCGACTCAAGCTTCCCGACATTGCCGACGTCGACCCGCGCTGCGTCTACCTCGTGCCTTTTGATTCGCTGCCGAGGGATGTCGAAGGGCTCTTCGCGTTGGGGCGTGTCGAGCGCATCGGTCGTGAGCAGCGCCTGGCCTCGATGTTGGGTGTGACTGAGCTCGAAGAGGGAGTGTCTCGCTCCGTCCTCGGTGACCTCTTGTTGCGCGGGCGCACCACACTCACACGAGGTCGTGTGTCTCGGCCGGTGACGCCTCGTGGGCTGGTCACTGCTTGGCTTGCCGAGCACTGGGAGTTTCCTACCGGGCATGATTTCGGACGAGACGGTGTGCTCGCTTGGGCCGCCTCGAATGAACGAGGCGCGGAGTTCCTCTCGCAGTTCGCGAGCGCACCGGGGTTGATTGAAGAACTCGATAGGCAGATCGGCGCGGCTGCAGGGCGTGTCGGGCGCATCGCGTTTCAGGCATGGTCGCAGCGCAAGGGCCAAGAACTCTTTGAACTCGCGGCTATCTGCGAGTCCGCGCGTTCCTCCAAAGAGCGTGTCGTCGAAGTGTGGTTGCGGGCTGCGTTCAAGTCGTTTCAAGGCGTGGACGCGGCGCTTGCAAGTGAGGCCGTTCCCGAGCTTGGCGAAGCGTTTGGTCGAGCCCTGCTCGCGTTGGAGAGACGAACCTCCTCGGCCTTCGTGAAAGCACGGCTCTCATCTGCCGATGCGCGCGTGGACGACCCTGATGTGCGCAGCGCATTGGCGGAGGCACCAGGCCAGCGCTTGAAGCTGCACTACGAGGCCCACTGGCAGCGTCTCACGCTTCGGTTGGAGGCCGTTCTCGCCACGCTCGACGGGTCGGACCGGCGCGCGCGTGTTGCGGCGCTCAGGGCGGGCGTGGACGCGTTTGAGGCCATCAAGACGCATCAACTGGCCAATGCCGAGGAAGACCTCCTAGAGCGGGCCCACAACGCCCTACGGCTGGCCTTCTTCCTCGATGCCGCAAGCATCGATGAGCGACTTCGCCTGGACCCGCTGAGCCCGGAGTTGGGCCGCATTGCGCGTTGGTATGTTGATGAGGGCGGTCATCTCGACCGAGCACGCCAAGGTGCGCTGGGCCCGAGCGTCGACCGCACAGGGCGCGTGATCGCAGCCATCGTGGACGTTGCGACCGAGCGCCGCGTTGAGCTCGACAGACGCTTTGCACGGGCACTCTCCGAGTGGGTCGATTCGGGTCGTCCGAAGGGTGCTGTGCTCGCGATCGAAGACGCCTTGGCGCACATCGCAAAGCCCTTCTTGGAGGCCGCCGAGGATCGACGCCTGCTCGTCATTCTGCTCGATGGAATGGCGTGGACGCAGGCCAGCGAGCTTCTGGAGGCACTCGCGCATTTCGAAGATGGCTGGGCCCCGCTTCACTTCAACTCGGGCCGTACGGACGCGAGCCAGTTGCCCGTCGTGCTCGCAGGCATTCCGACACTGACTGAGGTGAGTCGCACGGCCTTCTTTGCAGGTCGCCGCATGGAGAGCGGCGAAACGCATCGCACGGAGAAGGACCCAGACAGGCTTCGCGCAAACAAGGCAATTGCGCCGTTTTTCAAAGGAGTTCGTGCTCCTCGCTTGTTCCTCCGTGCAGAAGGGCAGACGCGCGGCGGCGTGGTCGCGAACGAGGTCATGACGGAGATCGCTGACGAGGATTCGCGGCTCGTTGCTCTCGTGATCAACACCATCGACGACTCGCTCAAGAACAACCCAACGCAGCGTCAGCGTTGGGATCTGAGCTCCATCGCTCCGCTGCGAAGCTTGCTGACTGCAGCGCGCAAGGCAGGCCGCTATGTGCTCTTTGCAAGCGATCACGGGCATGTGCGCAGCGCAGGCTTGGAGACGCTCAACGTTCGCACCGATGGGGAAGGGCGACGCTGGCGTCACTACATGAACGGGATGGCCACAACCGAGCACGAGACCGTCTTGAAGGGGCGCTCCGTGTGGACGCCGAAGGGCGCCGATGGCGTCGTGCTTCTTCATGACGAGACCGCGCGCTACGGGCCCTCCGGACACAGCGGGGAGCATGGTGGCGCCTCGCTCGCGGAGGTTGTTGCTCCGTGTGTCCTTGTGGGCTGGGATGAACCCTTGAGCCCATCGAGTGACCTTCGTCTTCTGGGTCGCTACGCGCCCGCTTGGTACCGCCTCGACGTGACGGAGCCGGAGGCGAAGCGCGCGCGCAAGGGGCCTGTCTCCGTCTCAGGAAAGAGCTCACCGCAGCTCACACTCACCCCGCGCACGGAGCCGCCACAGCAGCCCGTTGAAGCCCCAACGAAGGCATCGAAGCCACTCTCGGTTCGGCCAACTCAGCCAATCGAGGCACTCCTTTCGGAGCCGCCGTCGGCGCTCTCTCCAGAGGCTCCCGCGGTGTTCGAGGAGGCGAGTGCGCTCGCGAAGTCCGAGCTCTTCAAGCAGCAGGTTCCGGTCGAGAAGCGAGCTGAGATGTTGCGTGCTCTTCGCTTCTTGAAGGGGCGTGGAGGCGCCGCCCCCGCAGAGACCTTTGCGCAGCACATGAACTACCAGCCGATGCGTGCGCGAAGCCTCGTTGCCTCGCTTGCGGAGAAGCTCTCGCTTGATGGCGAGCAACCGCTCTCGTTTGAGTACGCGGGTCAGCGCGTCGTCCTCGACCTCGCCAAGTTCAAAGCGCTCTACGGCGAAGAGCCATGAGCAATCCCATGAGGAATCCCCATGAGTGAGCCAAGCATCACGCCCTTTCGTCGTCGCCAGGTGATCGACGCGCTGCGCTTTGGTGCCGTGCCTGCGCGCGGCATCGAGCACATCGCCACAGGCCTTACGCGGCTTGAAAAGGCGATCGATGAAGAGCTCGCGATGTGCGCTGCGGGAGAGGGTCGACTCAAGGCTGTGCGGGGTGAGTACGGATCGGGAAAGACCTTCTTTGCGCGATGGCTTGTGGCTCGTGCGCAGAGCCAAAACTTCGCCACCTCGGAGGTGCAAATCTCCGACAGCGAGGTGCCGCTTCATCGCTTCGAGCTGGTCTACCGCGCAGCCATCGCAGCGATGACAACGAAGGAGTTTCCGACTGGCGCATTTCGCTCGGTGCTCGATGCTTGGTTCTTTCGGCTGGAGACGGAAGCCACCGAAACTGGCCTCGCACGCGCTGACGATGCGGCAGGGCTCGCGCGTGGTGTGGCCAAGTTGCTCGAAGAGCGCCTGCGCGCCGTGAGCCTTGTGCAGCCCCAGTTCGCAGCGGCCCTGCGTGCCGCATACGAGCATCGCGTGAAGGGCGATGTCGCCAAGGAGGAGGGCATCATTGCCTGGGTGATGGGCCAGCCCAACGTGGGCACCGCGATCAAGAACGCGGCCGATGTGCGAGGCGAAATCGATTCGACAGTCGCCTCCGGCTTCTTGCGCGGTGTGCTCGAAGTGCTGAAGCAGAGCGGACGCGCAGGCCTCGTGCTTGTGCTCGATGAGGTCGAGACAATTCAGCGCATTCGCGCCGACCATCGAGAGCGTGCGCTCGGTGAGCTGCGTCGCTTGGTCGACGACCTCCTCGCGGGGCGCTTTCCGGGCCTCTATTTGGTCATCACGGGCACGCCGCTCTTCTTCACGGGCCCGCAGGGGATCAGCCGCTTGCCACCACTTGCGCAGCGCCTTGCGACCGACTTCCAGAAGGACCCTCGCTTCGATGTCGCGAAGGCTCCGCAGATTCGATTGATGCCCTTCGACTTCGACCGGCTTGTGGAGGTCGGGCAGAAGGTGCGTGCGCTCTACCAGCCGACGAATGCGTTTCGGCCCGAAAGGCTGGATGACGCGGCACTGCGCGCGCTCGCCCAGAGCGTGCATGGCGCGCTCGGGCACCGCATGGGCGTCGCGCCACGGGTGTATCTGCGCAAGCTCGTTCAGCTCCTCGACACGATGGATGAGCACGCTGACTTCGACCCCGTGTTGCACGGAGGTCTCGTGATCTCCGCGGAAGAAGCCGCGAGTGATCTGGCTGCTGCGGAGAGCCCTGCTTCGGAGAAGGATTCGCCCGACGACGTTGCGCTTGATCTGACAAGCCCGCCTGGAGCGAGCACCGTGTCGATGGACGACGAATGAGCGGGCTCGATCGGCTCACGCCCGCGTTCCAATATCAAATCGTCGAGACGCTCGGCTTTCGCTCGCTGAGGCCCGTTCAAGATCAGGCCATTGAAGCTGTGCTTGCGGGAGACAACTGCGTGGTGCTCGCGCCGACGGCCGGTGGAAAGACGGAGGCCGCGTTCTTCCCGATCGTCTCTGAGCTCGATCGCCTTCAGGCCTCGCCTGTTTCGGTGATCTACGTCTCGCCGATTCGCGCATTACTCAACAACCAAGAAGCGCGCGTGCAGCGCATCGCGGGGCTCGTCGGGCGCACGGCGGCCAAATGGCACGGAGACATCCGCCAGGCCGCACGTCGCTCGTTCGTGGATCATCCAACCGACATCTTGCTCACGACGCCCGAGTCTCTCGAAGCGATGATGATGGGCAGTCGCGTCCCGACCGCTGCGCTCTTTCGCGGCCTTCGCTACGTCGTTATCGACGAGGTGCACGCCTTCGCGGGTGATGATCGAGGGGCCCATCTCGGAGCCGTGCTGGAGCGCCTCACACGCCTCGCGGGGCGTGACGTGCAGCGCATCGGGCTCTCGGCCACCGTGGGCAACCCTCAGCGCATTCTCGAATGGATGCAGGGCAGCTCCACGCGTCCGATGCGGCTCGTCGACCCAGGTGGCGCACGAAAGAAGCGCGAGATTCGCGTCGACTTCGTCGGCCACGTGCCCAACGCGGCGAAGGTCGTCGCATCGCTTCACAAGGGCGAGAAGCGGCTCCTCTTCACCGACTCAAGGCGCGGCGCGGAAGAGGTGGGCAAGGCGCTGAGCCTCGAAGGTGTGAAGGCCTTCGTCACGCATGGTTCTCTCTCGCTCAAAGAGCGTCGTGATGCGGAACACATGTTCGAGACGGGCGACGATTGCGTCATCGTGGCGACCAGCGTGCTCGAGCTGGGCATCGACGTGGGCGACCTCGATCGCGTCATTCAACTGGACGCACCAAGCACGGTGGCGAGCTTCCTTCAGCGCATGGGACGCACGGGGAGACGCGATGGTGCGAACCCGAATTGTCTCTTCCTCTGCACGAAGGAATCCTTCGTCGTTCAGGCGCTCGCCCTCGTCGCGCTCGCGGAGCGTGGCTGGGTTGAAGACATCGTTCCTTCCGAGCGTGCGAGTCACGTCTTCGCGCAGCAGGTGATGTCGATCGCCGTGGCCACCGGCGGCACAACGCTCGCGGAGATTGAAGCGCAACTTCAAGGGGCCACGAACTTCACCCAGATCGATGCAGCCGCGCGTGCCTCGATGGTCGCGCACATGCTCTCTACAGGCATCCTCGCCGATCACGACGGCAAGCTCTGGCTTGGCCCCGAAGGCGAGCGTCGCTACGGAGGCGGCGCATTTCGGGCGCTCTACGCCGTCTTCGATGCGCCTCGTCTCATCAAGGTCACGCACGGCGCAACCGAGGTCGGGACGGTCGACGCGCGCTTTCTCGCAGGCTTGCTGGAGAAGGAATCCTCGGGCGAAGGCGCGCACCTCGCAGGCTTCATTCTCGCGGGTCGTGCGTGGTCTGTGATTCGCGTCGATTGGGAGCGTGGCCAGGCCAACGTGGTGCCCGCACCCGACGCGCGCCCTCCGAGGTGGTCAGGCAGCGCACGCTTCTTCTCGGCGGCGCTCTGCGCCGAGATTCATCGCATTTTGATGAGCGACGACGACTTCCCGCTCGTCCTCAGCCAACGCGCACGCGCCGCACTGCAGATGGAGCGCGACAAATACGCGTTCCTTCGCGACGCTGCGAGCCCGCTCATCGAGACCTCGGGCGAGATCACCTGGTGGACGTTCGCTGGAGGCGCCGCAAATCTCCTCCTCGCCCGCATCCTCGAAGCCGAAGTCGGCGGCACGGTCACATCGAGCAACTTCCGCATTGCATGCCGGGGCACAGCCGCAGACAGCATCGCGGCCGTCCGTGCGTGCATCGCCATGCTTCATGAAAGCGGTAGGCCAAGCGAGACAGACGCGATGGGCTTTGCGTCAGTCGCGGCCAAGCAGCGCCTCAGCAAGTTCGAGCCCTGCCTGACACCACGAGCGCTTCAGGCCTTGCAGGCGGAGCGCTTGTTTGATGTGGAGACGGCACGCGCGGTGTGTCGAAAGATTTAGCGATATTCCGTGCAACGACTATTCGCTTGAAGCAATATCGAGATGGCAGAGACAAAGAGTTTCTCCGAAGGCTCGGAGCGGCTGCACCAGCTGGCAGTGAGGAAGAGGCGCTCGGTCTCCTCGGTCGGATTCTCATCGAGGTGGAAGATGAACTTTCGGGCATCCCGTTCGATCCAACCTATCCCCTCAACGACGGGCGAATGTATCCGCCCAAAGCGGACAATCGGCGCTCTGGGGAGAACGGAGTCGCCCGATACCGCAGCCGCGCACACAATACTTTCATATCGATATACGGTTCCATTCGTATCGAAGAGGTCGGTGGCAAATGCTTGATCGAAAAGGCCGGACGCAACGGAAAGCGGATCTAGGCCGCCCGCGAGAGATCAATGAGTTCGTCGAGCGCGTTGCGGACCTCCTCCCTGCGGCGAAGGTGTTGGTGGATGCGCCTGACGATGCTGCTGCCACTTGGTGGATCGATATCCACGGTGACGAAGGCTTCCTTGCCACGCTCAGTTGGATGCAGGGCGTTGGTTTCGGAGCGTTCACGGGTGAGCCGATGTACGGAGGGCGCCCGGACAATCTCTTTCAACGTGCCGACATGGCTGCGTGTTGCGTGGGCATCCTGCATGGCCAGTGGCAGGCATCGGGTGCGGTCGCACCGCTCTGGCTTTCTGATCTGCGCACACTCACTGGGACGCCGCAGACCCAGTTGGCGAGCGCCCTCAACCGCAACCAGCCCGCCATCTCCAAGCTTGAGACTCGGGATGACATGAAGCTGAGTTCGCTGGTGGCATATGTCGCGGCCCTCGGTGGTCGAGTTGACCTACGCGTCCGTTTTGACGACTGGGAGGCCGCGATCGAACTCCCGAAAGGAGGTGCGTGATGACAACGCTGAGCCTGCTCGTCCTACGTGCACTCGACCCGGATCGTCTGGCTCGCTTCTACGGTGCCTTCGGCCTCTCGTTTCGGGCCGAGCAGCATGGCAGCGGACCGCTCCACCAGGCATGCGACCTCAACGGCTCTGTGCTTGAGATCTACCCGGCGTCTTCGTCGTCCCCGCCGACATCGGGAGCGCGCCTCGGGTTTCGTGTTTCGTCGATCGACGAAGCACTGCGAGCGTGTGGAAGCGAGGCGCGAATCGTGACGGCGCCACATTTGAGCGAGTGGGGATATCGTGCCGTCCTCCAAGACCCAGAGGGCCACAAGATCGAGCTGACCGAGGCGCGGTAATGGACTCGCGATCACCCGCCCTTCGTCTCGCAGCGTGCGTTCAGCAACGCGCGATACGACGTGGCGCGCTTGATCATCTCAAGCTGCAGAAGCTCTGCTTCTACGCGTATGGAGTAGCGCTGGGGCTAGACGTCGCGAACGAGCTTGGCGAGGTCACCTTCGAGGCGTGGAAGCACGGGCCCGTGAATCGTCTCGTGTGGGATGAGTTCAAGGTCCACAAGGCGGAACCTCTTCCGCCGCCCGGTGTGGTCACGGACTACGAGAGCGCTTCGCTTCGCTCCGTGTTGGACGATGTGATCGACGTCTACGGCCGCATGTCTTCATGGTCGTTGCGATGTGAATCGCATCTCGAAGCGCCGTGGCAGCGCGCTGTGTTGGAACAGCGTCCGCTCACGCGCGCGGAGATCGAAGCCCACTTCCGACGGAAGCTCACGCCGGGTTGCGTGACGTTGCCGACGTATCTCTCAGGTGCGCAGAGCGCTGCGCTGGATGGCATCCCGGCGGCACGCTTTGAGAGCTTTCAGGCCATCGCCGCGGGCCTACGGGCTTATCCACTCGCTTCGTAGCCGTGTCGCCGCTTCCGCCGCGCGCTCAGGGTGCCCCTTCAAGTCCATGTAGGCCTGCACAGGATGCACGCACTGCACACCATCGCGCGATGACGCTCCCTGCAGCACGCCCTCATCGTTCGGGACGACGAGCCAGAGGTTCGCGCCCCTTGGATCCTGACGAAAACCGAGCTTCTCGATGAGCGACGAAGAGGGAGGCTTGGTGACGAAGAAGGTCGCGACGCGAAACGCAGCGAAGTGCGTCATCTGCCAAGCCGCTGCGAGCCCTGTGGCGGCATGCTCGACCTTCGATGCCGAGAGCCTGTCGCTCACAAAGCGCGTGAGTGCATCGCCTGAGCGTGCGGCGACGTGCCCGGCGATGAGCGTGTGTTTCTCGAAGTCATACTCATCACGCCAAGCATCGAGGAGGAGCGCTGGGTCCTTCACGCGAAGTGGCCCCGCACCTGTGCCCACCTTCTCCCGCGTGACGTAGCTATCCCGCTCAAGCCCAGCCGCGATGCGACTGACGAAGCCCTCGGTCATGCCGGTTGAACGCGCGATCTCGCGCTGCGTGAAAGCCTCGCCGGGGTGCATGAGCAGCCAGCGAACGACACGCGCACTCTTGGGCGCAAAGAGGCTTGCTGGGCGGCCCGGCCGCGTGAAGCGATTGGGATTCCCCTGCACGAGAATCCGCAGCCCAGGCGCCACGAGCTTGGCGTTTCCCGAGAGGTCAAAGAACGAGGCACCCGCGGCCTCGCAAGCACCCCGACTCGCGTCGCTGAGGAAGGGAGCGACCACCACCGGGACGGCCCGTCGCGAGACCTTCCTCGCGTGTTCGACAGCCAAGACCGCGCAGGCTGCCGTTGGGCCAGGCGTGGATGACGCGCTCCACATCAGAGCGAACGTTTGACGAAGTGCGGATGCGACCCAGCCAGCGTCCTCCTTGCGTACAGAGACTTGCTTCAGCGGGACGCCGAGGAGCGCAGCGAGGGCGCTTGCGAGCTCCGCGGACTTTGGCGGGGCAGGTTGGGCGAGGGGCACGCTTCACTAAATAGCACGACTTGTTCACACGGAGGTGGAGTAGCTTTTAGTGAAGCGCACCTCTTGGAACGCATGCTTCTACGTCGCAGGTGAGATACGATTTGCCTCGTGAGCCCACTCAGAACCGCGCTTGATGAGGCGACCTCGCTCTACGCGTGGGGAGACCATCGAGGCGCGCGTCGACTGCTCTTGGGACGAATCGACGATGCCCTGAAAGGCAGCAGGTGGGACGAGGTGAACGCTCTTCTTGAGCAAACGAATCTGGAGACCATCGAGTTCGAACTCGCGGTCACGCTCTTGATGAGCACCAAGCCCGCAGCGTCGTTTCTTCCAGCGCGGGCCGGAGCATGTGAGCGATTTCTGCAGCGCGTGCAGCGAGCCGACCCGGAGCGATTGCCACGGCTGGCGCCGTTTCTATAGCGTTCAGAGGTCGTCGCTCCCGGCAACATCGTGGAGTGCCTGTTGACCTGGTGTACCCGGTCCCGCATCCTCGAAACATGAAGCCGTCGAACGTCATCGACTTTGCTGAGGTCGCCATCCGAAAGCAGATAGCGAGAGACGACGATGCGCGTGCACTGGCTTCGCACGAAAAATCGCGAGAGGAACTGCGCCGCGAGAATGCAATCCTCTCCCCCTACGGGCGTGCACCCGTGAAGCTCATCGGGGCAAAGCCACTCAGGTGAGGCCTGGCCTCACGGTGGCTC
>JBILQT010000192.1:0-14189 GCA_044373065.1 Sandaracinaceae bacterium | reverse complement strand
GACAAGCGGCGTGGACTCATCAATGCGGCGTCCAAGCGGCGTGACGATGCGCTCGATGACGGCACGCACGGCCTCATCATCCGTGAAGCGCAGCGCCGTCTTGGAGATCTTGCCACGACGCTCGCAATAGATCGTGTACGGGTCGATGACCATGATCTCGCTGACGAGCTCATCGGCAATCAGGCGCTCCAATGGACCAAGCCCAAGCGCCTCGTCGGTGATCTCATCGATGAGTGCCGCGTGGTCTGTGCCGGCAGGAAGCTCGGGGCCAAGCTCGGTCACGATGCGTCGAAGTGCTGCGCGCACCTTCGGGCGCATCACGCGATCATCCATCTTGCCGCGATCGAGCGACGCAAGATCCAGGTTCTCAAGGAGCATGCGGTGCGTTCGCTTACGCACCTCGGCGGGCACCATCGCCGTACCCGATGTGTCGTAGGGCGAATCCGACGCAACTGGGGCCGCCTTCGCTACAGCACTCGTTCCGACAGCTGTTTGCGGCGGCGGTGGCGGCGGCGCTCCCGTACGTGCCTGCTGCATCGGCTGCTGCATCTGCTGCGGCTGCTGCATCTGCTGCGGCTGCTGCATCTGCTGCATCGGCTGTTGCATCTGCTGCTGCATCGCCTGCTGCGGGTGCATCGCCTGCGGCAACGCCTGCACTTGCTGGCCTGGACTCGGGAGCGGCCGAATCAAATAGGGGCCGACCTTCATCGGCGTCTGCGCAGGCACCTGCACGCTCTGCTGACGAACGCGCTGGTTTCCCACCATCGTCCCGTTGGCAGAGCTATCCGTGACGATGAAGAGCCCGTTCTGAAGCGGCTCGATGCTCAGATGCCGACGCGAGACATCGGGCGAAGGAAGCACGACATGGCACGTCGGATCGCGGCCAATCGTGACGGCACCGAGGAGGTCCACCGAGAGGGCCTCCACCGTTCCATCCGAGAGTTCGATCGACAGACTCAGCGCCATGGGTTGCTCACTCTTGGTTCTTTCCCAGCAGGGAAACCTTCCCCGGTAGGGAAACCGACAATCCTACTCTGTGTAGCCAGGCGGCGAAGGCTCAACGAGCTCGATATCACCCAGGCCGCTTGCCCCGATGCTACCGAACGACTCGTACACGCGAAGTGCTTCGCGAATGCGGTCTTGCTGCGCCCGGCCGACGGCCTGCGTCACCGTTGGGACGACGAACACGAAGTTCTCTTGCGCCTCTTCGCGGCGCGTGTTGGTGCCAAAGAGCACTCCAAGAATCGGAATCTGGCTGAGGCCCGCGATGCCGTTCTGGGACTGCGTTGTGCTGCGGCTTGTCAGGCCACCGAGGGCGATCGACTGGCCGAGTTCGAGGTTCACGAGCGTGCGCACCTCGGTACGCGTGCGCCCAGGGACGGTGGAGCCTGTGCCGGGCGGTGTGAGATCCGAGACGTCCGCACGAATCTGCACCTCAATGCGACCCGAGTTGGGATCGTAGCGAGGCGTCATCTCGATGATGGTGCCGTACTCAATGGTTCGCAGCTGCGTCGTCAAACCTGCCGTGACCACGATGTTGAGCTCGCCACCCGCATTGATGGATGCGGCCTCGCCATTCACCGTGACGAGGACGGCCTGACGCAGCAGGCGCGCCCAACCCGATGCCTGCGCGATGTCGAGACGCGGCAAGAGCGCCTCGGTGATCGATGCAGTAGCGCGCGTGAGGGTCGCTGTGACGAGGTCAATGCTGACGTCGGCGCCGATCGCATTGCGGCTCGGCGGAAGCGAGGTTGGCCAGGCGAGACCAAGCTGATGCCCGGAGGTCTCACGCAGCTCGACGAAGTAGAGGTCGAGACGAATGTCGTCGCGTGCAACCACTTCCATGCCCGCGGCAGCCTGCACACGGCCGCGCACAACAATGTGGTAGCGGGTCTCACGGCCGTCCTCATAGAGCAACGTCAGCGTGCTCTCACCCGGAGCGCGGGCGCGAACGACATAGTTGTCCGTGGCCTCGTCGTAGCCAATGCCAGCGACCTGCTCGTTGCCCGGGTCGAACGACGACGAACCGTCGTTTCGAATCACGTGCGTTTCACCCTGCGTGAGCTCGAGCTCGCGTGCTTCGGGACGTCGCTGCGCAGATGCCGCCGTAGGCGCGACAAGGGGTGCAGCGGCGAGCGCACTCATCGAGAGCAGCGTTCCCAGCGTTCGCGCAATGGCCATGGATGAGCGTTTCATTCCTGTCTCCTCGGTCGCGCGTGCACCGCACGTCGCGTTTCATCTTCAACAATCAGCGAATACGAACGGGCGTCATGCTGCTGGCGGCCTCAGGCGGCGGCGTGCGCGGGCGACTGCGTTGCGCAGTCTCGCGTCGCTCGATCGTCACAAGGTCGTCCAGTGTTGTCTCGCCAAGGCCTTCCGCGATCGTCGGGTCATCCGGATTGCGAAGAACGAGCGTGAGGTTTCCGCGCTGACGGGCAAATGCGATCATCTGCGACTGCTCAACGGTGGCGGAGAGTGTGACGTTCTGCATGGTCGGCGGAGCGCGGCGACGCGTGCCTGGGTCGACACGCTGCGGAACGCCTGTGTCCTGACCTGCGGCAAGCACCATCAGGCTCTGCAGCAGCGGCACCGTCACGCGCTCGTCGTCGCCAGACAGTGTTGGGCGATCGAGCGTGATGAAGATGTCCACACGGTCGCCGGGACGCACCAAGCCGCCAAAGCTCGACGACTGGTCTGCCTGAATCGTGATTGCGCGCATCCCGGAGCGAACCAACCCGGAGAGATCTCGCGCGCTATCGCTACCTGCGGCGAGGTCAGTCCAGAGAAGCACTTCGCCTGCACGAACACCGCCGATCACGCGGATGCCGCGGATGAGCTCGCGATCACTCGCGCGAACTTGGCGTTGCTCGATGTACGCAGTCGGGATCTGGCGGGTCACGAGCATCACGTCGGGATCGACCTGCTCGCCCAGCGTCAGATTCTGACGGGCCATCAACACTTCGACCATTTGGCCGCCCGAAGCCTGTTCTTCGAACGAGCGCATGTAGAGCCAGATGAGGCAGAGGCCCACGGCGGCGCAGAGAGCGGCGACTAGCACGGCGCGCGACTTCATAGTGGAGCGAGAGCCTATCCGATCGCGTCGCGCTGCAGAAGACTTGTTCGCGCCAGACAAGCGAAAACCACGATGACCAGGAGGCGTGACGGTCTTGAGATCAGTCGTCTTCCTGCTCCCAGCAGTTCGAGGCGCTCTGCCCGCGGTAGCAATAGTTCGCCGCCTGGACAGGCAACGTTGCCTCAGCCTGGAGGGGGCGGAATCGCGCTGGGCTTCCGTTGGTCACGATCGTCGCGACAGTGATTGCTGCGGCGGCGCTGAAGCCGGGGCCGTCGCCCTCTTCCATCTCATCCATCATCGGGCGCCAGGTTTCGAAGTGATGATCGTGGCGATCTTGCTCCGCGGCGAGCTCATCGACTTCCGCCATGGTGAGCGTGCCATCCCGCATCGCACGCGTGAAAGACTCGACGAGCGCCACGCTCGCATTGCCAGCCAGGAGCGAGACACCGTCCTCGCAAAGGATGCGATTCGCGAGGGGCACGGGGCACATGTAGAGGTACGTCACGCGTCCGGTGACCCGCCCGCTCTGCCCGGCGCCGTCCGGACGATCCCAAGAACGACGCAGCTCCGTGCCGCGTGGCTCGGTCGGAAACGTGATGGCCGTCATGAAGCGTGTGTAGAGCAGCGCCATGGCCGCGCGCGCCTCGGGCTCACTTCCGATGGCGGTGCTGAGACGCTCTCCACCCATGACCGCGCCCGGAGCTGGCGTGATGGTGATGAGGGGAACCATTGCAGCGTAGCGAATCGACGAATAGCGACGGCTGGCCGAATCGGAGCCCAGCGAGGGCAATCCGCCACCGCCACCAGCGCCAAAGACAGTGGGCAAGCTGCTCTCTTCGCTGCCGCCACTGCCACCGCCACTGCCACCGTCGCCATCGACTGTCAGGCGATCTTGGCCGCCGTAACGCTCTGGATTGTCATCCAACACGACAGCCGCGGCGCGCGTCGCGGTGATCGCTGCTTGCTGGACGACCAGCTGCGCGGAATAGAGCATCGCGACCTGAATCATCCCCAGGAAAAGGAAGAAGAGCGGGATGAACGAGAGGATGAACTCTACGTAGACCGCGCCTTCTGTTTCCGTTGCCAGCGGCAGGAATGAGGGCTTTGCTTCTCGCGTCGCGCGCCGCTTCATATTCAAGTCTCCACGCTCGCTCAGCGAGCAAACAATCGATCAGTCGAGGCCTGGAAAAAGTGCTGTGTGATAGCGACCCAGCACGGAAAGTAGAAGCCCTGCGAAGATGGCGCCGCCAAGGCGAAGCTTCTGCATGAGCTCAGGGCTGGCGCTCTTGCGCCAACGCTGCGGGAGAATGGGATTCAAGCCGAGGTAGAAGCTGCGACCGAGGGTCGCCAGTAGCTTCCCGTCCCAAGCCAATCGGCCCATCGCGTAGATCGATGCGACCACAAAGGCGATCAGCTGGGACTCAAGCCCAACAAGCGTCCCGCAGAGTGCCGCGATGCCAACAAAGAGCTTGGTGTCGCCACCGTGCATCCCCTGCTTCCAAAACATGAGCAGCGGGACGGCGCCGCAAATCACCATCGATGCGACGGACGCGAGCGCCGCAGTCGTTCCATCGACGAGCCCGTGCATGAGGGGGCCAATCACCATCGGCGGAATCGTCAACCAGTTGGGGATATGCCCCGTGCGAAAATCCGTCAGCGCCGCGATACCGCTGAGCAAAAGCGCAAACCCGAGCACCCAGGGTGCTAACTGAGTGCTCGGGCCAGGATGAAGGAGGATGTCGTTCAACACGACCTCAGGGCGAACCCGACATCGTGCCCATCGTTGCATCCGCCTCAGCAATGCGGTCGCGGACGGTGGCGCCAAACTGGAGCCAGATTCCGAAACACGTCACGGCGATGAGACAGAGAATGATGACGTACTCAACTGTCGAAAGCCCGCGCGTATCTGAGAGCAACGTGGACCGAGACTGTGCTTGAAAACGATGCTTGGTCATATCGACTCCTAGACGTTGCAAGGAAATACGCGCGGAACTTTCAGCATGTTTCCCGAGGGAAACGAGCCAGTGTTATGGCGAACCCGACATCGTGCCCATCGTGTCGTTCGCTTCCGAGATGCGCGAGTTGACCGTCTGGCCGAACGCTCCCCAGATGGCGAAGCAGACCACGGCGATGAGGCAGAGAATGATGATGTACTCAACCGTGGACAAACCAGCCGTATCGGCAAGGAGTTGATGAGCGCGACGTGATGACTGACGGGTCTTGAGCGATGCCATGATGTCCTCCACTTTCTCGATTGTTCGAACGTTGACAGTTGACCTAGCCCCAGACGTTACGGGATTGGAAGCCCGAGAACGAACTGGGAGAACCTCGCGAACCGCATAACCGGAACGCCAAGACCGTAGATGGACGCAGCGGCCGTGACCACAACAAGGCAGAGCAGAATCGTGTACTCCACGAACGCTACGCCCCGGGTCGACTTGCTGAGCGAGGGCGCGTTGCCCTCGACGAAGCCGAAAAGGCCGCCCTCGCGGGCATCATCGGCCTGAACCGAAGGCTTTCTCGTCTTGTTTGCTTCGTTGCGCATCTGATTCCTAGTAATGCGACCTTCGTGCCAGGCCTCTGCTGATCGCAAAATCCTCGAAAAATGGACCTGGGAGGGTTGGAACGGGCGCATGGGGAGCTCTTGGGGGGTCGGAAGGCTCCAGCGCGGGGAGGGATCAGATGCGATCCCCTGCTCGAAATCGTGACAGCGTGACACGGCGCTACGTTTTGATTGGGTTTTGTGTCAGGTGCAGCGAGGTCAGGCGGGGCTTTCGTCACCACTTCTCGATGGAGACTCGAACGCCCGTCTTGGGTCGTAGGGTGATTACCGGCTCGGGGAGCACACGTTGGGCAGGGATGAGCGGTAGGCGAAAGCGTCGGGCGACCTGCGCAAGGACGAGCTGCCCCTCGACCTGCGCGAAGCTGGCACCGATGCACATGCGGGGGCCTGCGATGAAGGGGAGGTATTGGTGCTTGTGGCGCTGTGCGCGGCTCTCTGGAGCGAAGCGGTCGGGGTCAAAGCCCTCTGGGTCCGTCCAGAAATCGGGGTGACGGTGGGTGATCCAGGGGACGATGAAGACGACGCTGCGCTTGGGGATGAAGTAGCCGCCGAGCTGCGTGTCTTCGATCGCGGAACGGCCAACGATCCAGATGGGTGGGTAGAGGCGCAGCGCCTCTGCAAAGACGCGTCGGGCAACCTCAAGGCGGGGAACGTCTTCGGCGGTGGGCTCGCGATCGCCGAGCACGCGAACGGCCTCTTCGTGAAGCGCACGCGCGATCTGCGGTGAGGTGCCGAGCAGGTAGAAGCACCAGGCGAGCGCGTTGGCGGTCGTCTCGTGACCGGCGAGGAACATCGTCATCACCTCGTCGCGCAGCTGCTTGTCGTTCATCCGGCCGCCGGTTTCGTCGGTGGCCTCCATGAAGAGCTGCAGCAAGTCCTTCTCTCCCGCGCTCTCTTGTCCGCGGGCGTGCATGCGACGACGCTCTTGGATGATGTCGTTGACTGTGCGGTCGAGCGTCTCGCGGGCCTCGCGCAGCAGGCGATTGCGACGGGTTGGCCAGGCGTCTGGCGGCGTGATGATCTCGCTGATGCGTTGATTCGCCTCGTGAACGAGCGTGGTGACCGCGCGCCCCACCGCCTCGGAACGCCCCGAGTGCTTTTCCGTGTCGCTTGAGAGCAGCGTGATCGATGCGATCTGCAAGGTGAGCCGCATCATCTCGGCGGCGACGTCGCGTTCCCTTGCGGGTTCCGACTCCCAACGATCGAGCATGCGCTCGGTGCACGAGGCCATCGTCGTCACAAAGCCGTCGATTTGCTTCCGATGAAACGCTGGCTGAGCGATGCGACGCTGACGACGCCAAAAGTCGCCGTCGCTCGTGAGCAGGCCCTCGCCAAGGAACTCACGCAGCTTGTCGTAGCCACGTGTGCGTTTGTCGAACTCGCGCTGCCTTGTGATCAGCACCTCCTCGATTTGATCGGGGTGGGTGATGAGATGGGCGGTGATCCAAGGAAGCTCAAAGCGCACGACATGGCCGTGCTCGAGCGAGGCGCGCATCATCGCATCGAGGCGATCGGTGCTGCTCGCGCCGAGACCGAGAAAGGGGAGATTCACGACGGGCGCGCGCCGTTCGGAGGAGGCTGTTGGGGCCAGCTTGGCTGTGGCCAATCGGAAGGCGCGCTTGAGGGCCGTGGAGAGCGTCGATGTGTCGATCATGGTTTCGATCGGGAAGCGTACACCTATGAAAATTCTGCGGACTCCCGCAAGCGTCGTCGATCTCGTTTTGGGCCGATCGGCAAAACGCGAGGATCCAGGGCGCGCCTGCTCAACGAAGTGCGGGTCCGTGGATTGCTTCAGGTACAATGACGTTGATGCCAGCCTCCCGGCATCCTTCATTGGAGTAGCTGCATGCGCGCCTCGATCACGGCCCTTCTTCGTGCGACCGCACCCATCTTTGCGCTGAGCGCACTCGCAGGGTGTCCGAGTACACCTCCGCAAGCTGCCGTCAATGACGCAGGGGGAGACGCGGCCGATTCCGCCAATTGTGGTGCAGACCCCATGGCCGCGGGGTGCCCATGCTCCACTGAGGGGAACAGCGCGCCTTGCTATCCGACGTGGGGAGTCGTCGTGGGGGACCAGCTGCTCTGCGACATCGGCACGCAGGCCTGTCGCGGTGGGCATTGGTCTGCATGCGAGAACATCGAGCAGGTCCAGTACGCAACCTCGACCGCCACGATCAATCCGCTCGACACGTGCAACCCATGCTCGCCCGCCTGCACACGCGCAGAGGATCGCCCGACTTGCACCGCGGCCTCCTGCGACCTGTGCACGGCGGAGCGTCGCGCGATGCTCATCTCGATGGGCCTGCCGCCTTGTGTTGTGAACACGAGCACGACGACCTACGACGGGACACGCGGCGGCATCACGCCCGTCTCGACGCCTCCTGTCCCCGCGACGCTCACCGATAGCGACGGTGATGGCATCCCAGACGTCGCCGATATGTGCCCTGGCCCTGGCGCCTTCTTGGCCGCGGATGGCAGCTGCTATGGCGACCTCTTCTTCTACCATCAGCTGCCCTTTGGTGGCCCTGCAGTCATCAGTGCGGCGCCCATCTCGCTTCAGCTCCGCACGGCCGACGTCTACGTGATGATGGACACGACGGGCTCGATGGGCGGCGAGCTCAACCGCCTTCGTACCGACCTCACGACGGGCACCTTCTTGCCCGGATGCGGCAATGGCATCTTGGGCGCGATTCGCTGCACGATTCCGGACGCTTGGTTCGGCGTCGCAAACTTCGACGATGTGCCCTACTACCCCTACGGGGACCCGGGCTACGGGGACCAGATCCTCGGCCAGCGCACGGACATCACCGCCACGCTTGCCAGCGCACAGGCGGGCGTCAACTCGCTTGGTCTGCACTACGGCGTCGACGGTCCCGAAGGAAACGTCGTGGCGATGTGGGCAGGCGTGACGGGGAACGGAGTCTCTGGCTACCTCGCACCGCGAACCAACTGTCCGGCGGGTCGCTGGGGCTACCCGTGTTTCCGCCCGGGCACGATCCCGATCATGATTCAGATCACCGACGCGCCCTTCCACAACGGCCCTCCGGATATCAATGGCAGCTACGACTACGCCCCACCCATTGCGGCGCTCGTTCCTACGTGGACTCAGGTGGTCAACGCGCTCAACGCACGCGATATGCGCGTGATGACGGTGCAGAGCTGTGGCTCCTGGGGAAACAGCTACTGCCTTCAGGGCGAGCGCGTCGCACGCGCGTTGGGCAACGCAACGGGCTCGCTCGGGAGCGCCGGAACTCCCTACGTCTTCCGCATCAACGCCGACGGAACAGGCATGACGAGCACGATCGTCAACGCCGTGCGCGACCTCGCGAACTACTCCCGCATGGATGTCTCGGCACGTGCTTCAGGCGACACGGCGGGCTTCACGCAGTCGATCAGCGCCGTGAGCTGGGGCGTTGGCTCGTGCACGGGCATCTCCGGTGGAACCGTCTTCACGCAGTGCCTTCCGGGCACCCAGGTGAACTTCAACGTTCAGTTCCGCAACACGACCGTGATGCCGACGATGGTCGCGCAGGTCTTCACGTTCTACATCGAGATTGTCGGCGATGGCACCGTCATCCTCGCGCGCATTCCAGTCCGGATTGTCGTGCCGCCACTCGTGGGAACCTTCGCCCCTGAGGGCCGCTACTTCCGCGAGTACGACTCCACGACCCGCTGCGACCCGATGCTCGAATGCGCGGATTGGAACATCTACCACTATGCTGGATCGGTCCCCCCGAACACGCGTCTGCGCTTCGAGTTCCGCACGACGAGCAGCGCTGGTGCACTGGCAACCACAATGCCCGTCGCCGTTGTCGAAGTGACGAGTGCAGCGTCCTCCGGTGCACCCTCGTACTCGGTCGCGGGTGACATCGATGTCGGTGCGCTCCTTGAGTCTGTGGGCGCAGGAAATCTCCGCCCCTACATGCGCGCGGAGGTCGTCCTCATCTCAAGCCCTGATCGCACCGCGGCGCCCTCGCTGAGCTCGATGGAAACGCGCTTCGATTGCGTGGACTGCGGCTGATTCGAACTGCGAAATGAAGGACAATGAAGGGCCGTTGATGCAGCACATGCATCCGGCCCTTCGTGCGTTGTTCTGGTTTGTCGTCGTTCAACTCGTGCTGCGCTTCGTCCTCCACACGATGCTTTTCCATCCCCGGCCAGTGAACACGCGCGCCGTGCGCGAACACCATGCCGAGCGGGTCACGTATGCAGCCGATGATGGACCCGAGCTCGTTGGCTATTGGGTGCCCGCGGTGGGCCGGCGCGAGCGCACGGTCGTCTGCTTTCACGGCAACGCAGAGAGCGCATCAGACAACGCCGCGTGGGGCGCCGCGCTTGCGGCACAAGGCTCCGATGTCTTGCTCGCCGAGTATCGAGGCTACGGCGAGAGCACTGGGTCACCCTCTGCCCGTGGCATCGAGCGCGACGCAGACGCTGCGATTCGATACCTGACAGAAATACGACATGTGCCGATAGGCGAAGTCATCGTGATGAGTCGCTCGCTGGGAGGTGCGGCCGCGATTCACGTGCTGGCTGGCTCTGCGCGGGAGGCTCGTGCAGGTGTCATCCACTCGTCGTTCACGTCGCTCCATGACCTCGCGACGAACATGCTCGGCATCCCGCTCACGCGACTCATCCCGGACGGCTGGGCGCTCGACAGCGCATCCAAAGCTGCCCGCATTCGCGCACCGATTCTTCATGCGCATGGCACAGCCGATCGCGTGATTCCGTACCGCATCGGTCAAGCCCTCGACGCGGCCTTTCCCGCGAACGCTGGCTCGCGCTTCATCACCGAGGAAGGCGGCGATCACGGCACCTTCGATCGCAACACCTACGACGCGATCGAGGCGTTCATCCGGGGCACGCGCTGAGAAGAAGCGCCGTGCTATCTCGGCCGTGTGAACCAGCCAACCCTGCTCTCGGCATCCCTTCTGGCCCTCGCATTGAGCGGATGCGGCGGCGCTTCGCTCGCAGACCCGCGAGAGTACCCCCCGCGTACCGAGCCTGCCAGCAGCGCCACGGAGCCTGTCTCGGACGTCGCCCCGCTCGCGCGCGAAGGCCGTCTGCCAAGCGACGTCATCCCACAGCATTACGACCTCGCGCTTTGGTTGAACCCTTCAAGTGCGAGCTATGTCGGCACGGTCACGATCGACCTCGATGTGCATACGCGTACGCGCTTTGTCGTGCTGCATGGGCGTTCCTTGTCGATCGGTGGAGCCCAAGCATTTCAAGGCGATCGCGAGATCGAAGGGAGCGTCACCGAGCGCACCGCGGAGGGCAGCACAAGCCCCGACGAGCTTGTCATCGCGCTTGAGTCTCCACTCGAAGTTGGGCCCGCGCGCATCACCGTCGACTTCGAATCGCAGTTTGATCCAGGCCTACGTGGGCTCTACCGCAGCGAGCTTGAGGGGCAGTTCTACGTGGGCTCCAAGTTCGAGCCGACCGATGCGAGGCGGGCCTTCCCTTGCTTCGATGAGCCCGCCCTGCGCGCGCCCTTTCACGTCACGATCACTGCGCCGAGCGGGATGACGGTCGCGAGCAATGCGCCAGTGCACGAGACCTTGCAGGTCGGCGAAGAGCAGCGCGTGGAGTTCGAGGAAACGCCCGCGATTCCTACGTATTTGGTGGCCTTCATGGTCGGGCCTTATGTGCGCGTCGAGGGCACGCCTGTCGTCTTGCCAAGCGGTCGCACGATGCCGCTCGGCGCGTTTGTTCCGCGAGGACGCGAGGCCTCGGTCTCGTTTGCACTCGATGCGGCCACGCACTTCTTGAGCGCGATGACGACGGAGCTTGAGCACGAGCTCCCCTACGCGAAGATGGATCTGGTCGCGGTGCCTGGATACTCCAGCGGCGCGACCGAACACCCTGGGCTCATCACGTTTCGCGACACGCTCCTCCTGCTTGATGAGGGCGCAGGCACGCGCGAGATGCGGACCACTGCGACCATCGTCGCGCATGAGCTTGCGCATCTTTGGTTTGGCGACGATGTCGGCATCGCTTGGTGGGATGACCTCTGGATCAAAGAGGGCTTGGCGAGCTTCTATGAGACGCGCCTGGTTGATGCGTGGCGGCCGGAGCTCGGCGCGGGGCTCGCGGAAGAATCGGCCATCTTCGAGGCACTCGCGCACGATGCACTTCCGACAGCGCGACCTGTGGTGCGGCCTGTGCGCTCCACACCCGATGCGATCAGTGCCTATGACCCCGGCGTGTATGCGCGCGCGGCAGGTCTACTCGATATGATTGAGAACCATATTGGGATAGGACCATTTCGCGACGCGATGCGCGCGTACGTGCGTGCGAATGCAGGACACGCGGTGGAGCAAGAAGCGATGTTCGACGCACTCGACGGCGCGCCTGGTAGGGCTTCGCTTCGCCCCGTGCTCGCGCCCTTCTTCACGCAGGCCGGCGCGCCTGTGCTGAGCGCAGTCTGTCTTCGTCCTTGCCCCACGTGTGAGCGCACGTTGCAGCTCACGATGAGCCACGGGGTGACGGATTCTGAAGGCTGGGTGGTTCCCCTTCGCATCGACTACGAGGGCGCGACTTCGCCCATCGAGATCCAGATGCAGTCGGGCACGCGCGACATCCCCTTCGAGCCCGCCAATGCGCCCTGCCCTGCTTGGATTCAGCCCAACGCCGGCCATGCGTATGTGCGCGTCGATGTGAACGCTTCCGAGGCTCTTCGGGCATTGCATCAAGTCATCGCATCGCGACCTGCGCATGAGCGCATCGCCTTCTTGCACAGCACCGTGATGGCGCTCTTTGGAGCGGGCTACCCGAACGCCGATCGCGTGGCGGACTTCGCGCTTCTGCTTCGAAGCTTCGAGCATGAGAACGAGCCCGTGGTGCTTGAGACCATTGCGCTTCTCTCGCGTCGCGTATCGCGTCTTGCATCCACGCCCGCGCAATCACGTGCCCTTGCAAGTGCGACCTCGCACGTCTTTGCATCGCATCTTGCGCGCGCTGGATTTGCACCCAGGGAAGGCGAATCGACGGCCGATGCGCAGCTTCGCGTGCTTGCGATCACAGGCGCGGCGCTTGGCCCAGCAACGCTCTCGCGCGCACAGCAAAGACTCGTGGATGCACGCGTGACGGCGCACTTCGCAGGGACCCATCTCCCCGTGAATGTGCTTCGTCCGCTCTTGCTCGCATCGGCACGTGGACAGCGCACATCGGCACGCATCGAGGCCATCACAGCGCGCCTGCAATCGGCCGATGCGAGCACCAACGAGCGCTCTCTTCTGGTGGCCGCATTGGGTGAAGCCGAGGATGCCGCGATGCTTCAGCGAGGCCTGGATGTCGTGCTCACCGAGGCCGTGCGGCCGAACGAAATGCTGAGCGCGCTCTACGAGGCTGCAGAGTCACCGACGCGTGTTCCGACCTTGCTCGCATGGATTCGTACGCATTGGGATGCCTTGCTGCAGAAGCTCCCCGCGCGTGCCCGTGTGCGTGCGGCCACGATGGTGCAGAGCGCGTGTGATGAGGAGACGATCGCCGCGCATGAGGCCTTTGTGAACCCACGCATTCAGTCGATGGATGGAGGCGCGCATGCCTTCGAAGAAGCGCTCGCGGGCGCACGTTCCTGCCGCGCTGCACGAGGTGGACAATGACGATGACCAAACCCCGCGCGATGTTCTTCGGCACGCCGGAGATCGCCCGCGTTTGTCTCGATGCCGTCGTCGAGATCTGTGATGTCGTGCGCGTCGTCGCGCAGCCCGACAAGCCCAGTGGCCGCGGCCAAGAATTGAAAGCGCCTCCGGTGAAAGTGCGCGCGCTGGAGCTTGGCATTCCGGTCGATCAACCGACCAAGATCAAGCCGCCCGAAGTGGCCGCTGCATGGAAGGCGCTAGAGGTCGATGTCGCCGTCGTCGTGGCCTATGGACGCATCTTGCCCAAGGCCGTGCTCGAGGCGCCGCGACGTGGTTGCGTGAACGTGCACGCCTCGCTTTTGCCTCGTTGGCGTGGCGCTGCGCCGATTCAATGGTCGGTCGTCAGCGGCGATGCGAGCACGGGTTTGTGCTTGATGGAGATGGATGAAGGACTCGATACAGGGCCTGTCTTTGCGCGCATGGAAACGCCAATCGCGCCAAACGAAACAAGCGGTGAGCTCTTCGAGCGCTTGAGCGCGATGGGTGGCGACATCCTGCGTCGTGATCTCTTGCCCTGGCTTCACGGTCAGCGCCCAGCCCTCCCGCAAGAGGGCGAAGCAACCTACGCGCGCATGCTGGAGAAGAAGGATGCGCTGCTCGACTTTCATGCGAGCGCGCAGGCCGTGCATGACACGGCGCGCGGGCTTCATCCGTGGCCGGGTGCAGAGACGACGCTGATGGGTCAGCGCCTCAAGGTGCACGTCACGCGCGTGCTCGAGACGAGCGGCAAACACGGGCCCGCAGGAAGCATCGTGCGCATCTCAGAACGTGGCCTTGAGGTCGCGTGTGGCGAGGGCCTCGTGGGCATCGTCGAGGGGCAGCTTGAGGGCAAGAAGCGCGTACGTGCGCAGGACTTGGCGAACGGGCTTCGACTCGTCCCGGGAGCCCTGCTCGGAGGATGAGGGCG
>JBILQT010000191.1:0-14212 GCA_044373065.1 Sandaracinaceae bacterium | reverse complement strand
CGCGGGCGTTCTGGTTCTCACTGCTGTCGTGAGCGGTGGCGTTCTCTACAACCAACTCGCGGGTTCCTCCGAGCCCGCGCCCACGCCTTCCATCGCGCTTGGTGCATCGACAGTGCCGCATGGTCGAAGTGATCGCCGGAACGAGGCCTCTGGCCGCTCATGGCAGGCCGAGGCCGATGACCTGCTCGACTTCTACGAGCCCGCGTATGTCGCGCTCGCGACCGAGAGTGCGCGTGCAAGCTGGCTCGCCTCGACCGATGTCACGCCCGAGCACACAGGCGGTCGCACCGCGGCCGATCAATCGTTCGCGGCATTTGCCGGAAGTGTCGAAGTCATTCGCCGCGCACGCCTTCTGATGGAGCACGAGGACGAGCTCGATGACCTCACCAAGCGGCAGCTTCGCGCCATCCTTGAGCAGGCCGCGCAAGCACCGCAGACAGCCCCGGATCTCGCGCGTCGACGTGTTGCAGCCGAGGCCGCACAGAGTGCGCGTTTGGATGGCTATCAGTTCTGTTTGGAGCGCCTCGATGACGGCACGTGTGGCCGTCCGGTGATCACCAATGAGCTCGATCGCATCCTCGGTGAGTCGCGTGATCTCGATGAGCGCCTGCATGCCTGGGAGGCCAGCAAAGAGGTCGGCACGGTGCTGCGCGATGGCCTCGTGGAGCTGCGCGAACTGCGCAACGGTGTCGCGCGCGAGATGGGCTACCACGACTACTTCGAGCTGATGGTCTCGAACTACGGCATGAGCGTGGACGAGATGATGACGCTGCTCGCACGTCTCGTGGAGGAAGTGCGTCCGCTCTACGACGAGCTTCATTGCTGGGCGCGCCATCAATACGCGACGCGCTACGGCGTGCGCGATGTGCCGCGCGCGATGCCCGCGCATTGGATCGGCAACCGTTGGGGTCAGAGCTGGCCCGGTCTCGTCGAGGGCGTCGACATGGACTCGCTGGTGCAGGGCAGGCAGCCAAGCTGGCTCGTCGAGCAAGCCGAGCGCTTCTACGTCTCGCTTGGCTACCAGGAGCTGCCCGATACCTTCTGGACGTCGAGCGATCTCTATCCCGTGCCCGAGGGACAGACGCGCATGAAGAATGCGCATGCGAGCGCCTGGCACATCGATCTGCAGAGCGACGTGCGCTCGTTGATGAGCGTCGAGAGCAACTGGGAGTGGTTCACCACCACGCACCATGAGCTCGGGCACATATATTACTACATGAGTTATTCGCGCCCCGAGGTGCCCTTCCTCCTGCGCGCTGGAGCGAACCGCAGCTACCACGAGGGCATGGGTGATTTGATTCTCCTCGCGGCCTCGCAGGAGCCCTACCTCCGCGAGATTGAGCTCCTTCCGGCCGATCGCGAGATCGACGACATGGCCTGGCTCCTTGATTCGGCACTCACCGGGCCCATCACCTTCCTGCCTTGGTCCGCGGGCGTGATGTCGCACTTCGAGCGCGACCTCTACGCAGGGGACCTGCCGGCCGATCAGCTCAACGCACGCTGGTGGGAGTACGTGCAGCGCTTCCAGGGCATGACGCCACCAAGTGAGCGCCCGGTCGAAGGCTGTGACGCCTGTACCAAGACGCACATCAACGATGACCCTGCCGGCTACTACGACTACGCCCTCGCCAACGTGCTCGTCTACCAACTGCACGACCACATCTGCCGCGAGATCCTCCACCAGGAGCCGCGCAGCTGTAACTACTACGGGCATGAGGAGGTCGGTGAGTTCCTCCGCACGATCATGGCGCCAGGCGCGAGCCGAGACTGGCGCGAGGTGCTCATCGAGCACACCGGTCGCGACCTCACCGCCGAGCCGATGCTCGAATACTACGCGCCCTTGCTTGAGCACCTGCGCGCCCAGAACGCGGACTATTCCTGCGAGTGATTCATCGGTGAATGGCGATGCGAGGAAAGTCGTCGCCCATCGCTGGATCACGATGAGCGTTGATTGAATGCAGAGCGATGGGCAGGCTCGCTGGCGAGATGCCTGTTCATCGTGAAAAGCCGATAAAGCGCGAGGCGCGCAGAGCCCGTGAGGTCACGCCAACGTTCGATGCGCGACCTGTGGAGGGCCCTGAGGCCGACGGGGAGCTCGCGCTCGTATGCAAGGCGCTCGGGCATCCCACGCGGGTGCGGATTGTCCGCTTTCTTCGCGTACGCGAGACGGGCGCGACGGTGCGTGAGCTTGTGACCGAGCTTGCCTCGGCGCAGTCGACCATCTCAGAGCACCTCTCGGTGCTGCGCGAGTGTGGCCTCGTCGTGGCGAGCGAGGAGAGCCGCAAGGGCGCCTACCACACGGATGTGCACCACCTGCGTCGTCTGAAGGCGCTCGTGGGTTCGCTGTGAGGCCCTCGCTCGTCAGTGCCGAGGCGGCGCCGAAGGGGCGCACGCTGCTGGTGTATTCGCTGATGCTCGTGCTCGGCGTGGCGCTCTATTTTGGCCTGCGCTCGTTTGGTGAGGGGCTCACGGCACCCCATGACGCAGAGGCTCCGCACTTCGCAGCGAGCACGGCGCACTCCTCGCTCCTCTGGCATGTGCTGCTTGCACTTGCCGTCGTGGTTGTTCTGGCGCGCGGTGTTGGTTGGCTCTTCGAGCGCTACCTGCGTCAGCCGCCAGTGATGGGCGAGATTGTCGCGGGCCTCATGCTTGGGCCCTCGCTGCTCGGCGCGATTTCGCCAAGCGCTGCAAGCTTCATCCTGCCGACCGAGGTCGCACCGCATCTGGGCATCGTTGCGAAGATTGGCGTGGTGCTCTTCATGTTCCTCGTCGGCTTGGAGCTCGACACACGCCTTCTGAAGGGCAGCTCTCACGCGACCATGGCCATCTCGCACGCGAGCATCGTTGCGCCCTTTTTGCTGGGCGCCGCGCTCGCGCTCTACCTCTATCCCGCGTACTCGAACGACCAAGTCTCGTTCACGACCTTCTCGCTCTTTGTCGGCGTCTCGATGTCGGTGACGGCCTTCCCCGTGCTCGCGCGCATCCTCAGCGACAGGCGCATTCAGGGGACGCCGCTTGGTGTGACTGCGATCGCATGCGCGGCCGTCGATGATGTGACTGCCTGGTGTTTGCTCGCGCTCGTCTCGGGCGTCGCGATGGCGCAGTTGGATGGCGTTGCGATCACGATGGGCTGGGTCGTGCTCTACCTCCTAGGGATGTTCTTCATCGCGCGTCCGCTCCTTCAAAAGCTTGCGACGTATGAGGAATCAAAGACGGGGCCTGTCTCACTCAACGTGCTCGCGTGGGTGCTTGCGGCCGTCTTGCTCTCCTCGGTCGCCACAGAGGCGATGGGCATTCACGCGCTCTTTGGCGCGTTCGTTGTCGGTGCGATTCTTCCGCATGAGGGACGCCTCGCGGAGCAGGTACGGCACCGCTTGGAGGATGTTGTCGTCGTCTTGCTCCTGCCTGTCTTCTTCGCGTTCACCGGCATGCGCACGCAGATTGGTCTCGTCTCGCGCACAGAAGATTGGCTCGTCGTCGGGCTCATCATCCTCGTCGCGACACTCGGCAAGTTCGGCGGGACGTGGGTCGCTGCGCGCTTCTCGGGCCTCGGGAATCGCGAGGCCTCGGCGCTCGGCATCTTGATGAACACGCGCGGCCTGATGGAGCTCATCGTGCTCAACGTCGGCCTCGACATGCATGTGCTCTCACCGACGCTCTTCGCGATGCTCGTCTTGATGGCGCTCGCGACCACGTTCGCGACGACACCCATCTTCGATCGCATCGCCCGGGGGCTCCCCGCACTCAAGCCAAGCGAGCGTAGCCAAGAGGGCATCGCGTCCCTCGCTCAGTAGGCTTCAAAAGCGAAAGCCTCCGCGGCGAACACCGGGGAGGCTTTTTGTATGATTGAAATATGATTCAATCGCAGAAGTGAGCGAGCGCGCGACCGATCGTCGAACGCATCTCGCGACGCTGTGCGATCTGGTCGATCATGCCGTGATCAAGCAGGAACTCAGAGCGCTGGAAGCCCTCGGGGAGCTTCTGACGAATCGTGTTCTCGATGACGCGCGCGCCTGCGAAGCCGATGAGTGCGCCTGGCTCCGCGATGTTCATGTCACCAAGGAACGCAAAGCTTGCTGCGACGCCGCCCGTGGTCGGATGCAAGAGCACGCTGATGAAGGGCTGACCCGCCGCGCGAACGCGACCAAGTGCCGAGACCGTCTTGGCCATCTGCATGAGCGAGAGCGCGCCCTCCTGCATGCGTGCGCCACCCGAGCTGGAGAGGAGCACGGCGGGCTGCTTCTCATCGGCAGCACGCTCGAACATGCGCGTGATCTTCTCGCCGACGACGGAGCCCATCGAGCCGCCCATGAAGCGGAAGATGAAGGCGCCGAACTGCACCGGACGACCACCGAGGGCACCACGGCCCACCGTCATCGCGTCCTCGACGCCCGTCTTCTTGCGCGTGGCCTTCACGCGCTCTGGATAGGGACGCGCATCATTGAACTTCAGCGGGTCGCCTGAGACGAGCCCGGTGTCGAGCTCCTCGAACGAGCCCGGGTCGAGGATCGTCTCAATCCACGATTCCGCGGAGAGGGGATAGTGGTGGTTGCACGAAGGACAAACCTCTTGGTTCTCCGTGAACTCCTCCGCGCGGAGGGTGACACCACACTGATCGCATCGACGAAAGACGCCTTGTCCAATCGTCTTCTTCTCCGAGGCATCTATCGAAACTCGGTTCTTCGAAAACCACGCCATAGGCAGCGGAGATATCACTTCGCATCGGTGCTGACGAGCCTCGAATCGAGGCTGGCGAATGGAGCATTGGGAGGACGGCGTGTCGCCCCTGGAATGCGCATGCCTGGGCGGCGCGAGAGCACGTGCGCACCATGTGAAATCTTCGGGCTTCGCAAGTTCTTCGCGGACGTAATTTGATCGCGCCGAAAACTGGAGACCCCGTGAAAAGAGATCGATTGTTCGTTCGTCGATGACGGTCATCTCGCTTCACCCACTTCTCCGGCGCACCACGGGCCCGGAGCGTCGCAACCAACCTTCGGAAGTCACGAAGTTGGCGGTCGCTTTCGAGCGCTCGTCGTCTGAGCGTCTCTCGTCGAAAACCGTTGCGACTCAAGCGTGGCTCGAACTCATGTTCGGACCACTTTCGATCGAGTCGACCTTCGGGTCGCGAGGAGAGGTTGATCTTCCACCAGCGAGCGAAGTGCTCAGTGCGCTGATGCAGATGGCCGAGGGGATGCGCAAGAAGGCGCTTGTCCCATGTGCTGCGCTGCCCCTTGAAGTGGCGCTCCTGCGTCGTGGCGCGAACGTGCTCGTGAGCCTCTATCACACCGAGGCCTCGCCCGATGTGATCGTGCTGGATCGACGTGTGCCGCTGCGTGCTTGTCTCGATGCAACGGTGGCGGTTGTGCTGGCGGAGCAGGCCGATGCACTCGCGTTGAAGCGCGCCGAGCGAGCGCGTTCCATTGAGATTGCCGATGACCGCGACACGGGGCTCTCGGCGACACGTCAGCGTGGCGGCGTGGTGGACGATCCGGGCGAGGGCGAGACGCTCGCGTTTGGATTTGAAGCGGCGATTTTCCCAAGTGCAGAAACGCCGCGCGATGGTGTCTCGCATGCGGATGTTCACGCGATGCTCTTCGGCGGCCAGCTCTGGGCCTATGTGCGCGGAAGGCGTGTTCCGCTTGTCCGTAGCGGGCCGATTCTTCTCACCGTGCAGCGCATGGTGAGTGTCGTCGCATCGCTGGTGAGTGCCTGGGAAGAGGACCGTGCGCTGAACGTGCGGCTGCGCTCGGGCTCGTTCCTCGTTGCGGTGCGCCGCGACCGCAAAGACTCGCATGAGGTCTCACTCACGCTTGGCAGCGAAGACGACGGCGCGATCACGATCCCCGCGCTGCCGATGGAGGACGCGTGTCTTCCCGTGCTGCGTCTCGCGGCCGAGTTGCTCCGTGCGCTGGTGAGTGTCGATCGCATGCAGTCGCGCAACCTTCGCGTGGCCTCGATGCGTGAGGAGGTGCGTCGCCTGCGTCGTGCCGTGCGCATGCGCTCGAAGATGGAGGGCTTCACGAATCAGAACGCAGAGCGCCTTCGCGAGGTGCTTCGTGCCGAGGACATGCCCTCTGAGATTCCGCCGCCGCGCGCGCCCGCATCGGCCCTTCGCTTTGCGACGAAGTGGAGCGTGGTGGTCGATGGCCTCGACGCGACGACGACCTTCTTCTGTGGTGACCGTCTCGTCCTCTCCAATGAGCGGCGCATGCTCGCGCTCGATCGTGAGGATGGTCAGTGC
This sequence comes from Sandaracinaceae bacterium, assembly GCA_044373065.1. Lineage (GTDB taxonomy): Bacteria > Myxococcota_A > Polyangia > Polyangiales > Sandaracinaceae > JAFLCL01. The sequence continues at coordinate 7,971 of JBILQT010000191.1, read as the reverse complement.
ATCTGGCAGCACGAGGGCGCGGCGCAGTCAGCTTTCTTGGCCGACGCGAACGTCGTTCGTCTGGGAGCCGATGGCCTTGTCGAGATCCGCGACCTCGAGACGGGCGAGCTCACGCATCGCGTGCGCCTTGCGCCGCGCGTCGGTGGTTCGGCGTTCGGCCTCTACGTAGGTGGCGGTGGTGTTCCACCGATCGGCCTCGTGGCCGAGGGGCGTGATCGCCTCGCCGCGATCGATCTCCGCACGGGCGAGCTTCGCTTTCGCTACACGGCGCGTTCACCAGGATCATTTCGCCTGCGTCGCGCAGGCCGCTTGGTGCTCATCGTCAACGGCGACGGCATCATGGACGCCCTCGATGTCGTCAGTGGTGAGGTTGTCTGGCGCTATGCATCCGCGGCGAAGTTCTGCCTCACGCCCGTCGTGCACGGTGGTGTCGCGATCGCGCTCTCGGGTGAGCCAGGTCGCGGTGAGGGTGGCCTGATTGGCGTCGACCTCGCGACGGGTGAAGAGCTCTATTCGATCGCGCTCGGCGCCCCTGTCGCGACCGCCCCGCAGTTGCTCGACGGGCGCTTGATCGTCGCGTTGACCGGTGCGCGCCGTGGTGTGCTCGCATCGCATGACCCCGAGACGGGCGAGCTCCAGTGGGCCGTCTCCGACCCAGGTGTGGGCATGGGCGGCGGCATCGTCTCGACGGAAGGCGCGCTCTACGTGAATGCCTCCACCGGCAAGCTGACGGCACTCGACCCAGCCACGGGTGAGACACGCTTTGCACGCGTGCTTGCGAACCCAGTGACCGACGACGTTCCGCGTCGCCTGACGCCGCTCGTGCGTGGCGGCGCGCTCTTTGTCCCCTCGGCGAATGCGCATGTCGTGCGCCTTGCGGATGGGCTCGCGATCGGCGCGCCTCCGCCCTGTGATCTCGTCCCCGATGCGCTCCACGTAGATGAGCGCGGTTGGATGTACATCGCCGAGGAGAGCGGGCACCTCACGGCGCTTGCGCCGATGCAGACGCTGCGTCTCATCAAGGGTCGCGCCTAACCTCGACGGTCGGGGAGCCTGCAAGGGCTCCACACGCATCGCGTTCAAGCGCTATATCTACCGCTATGCGCAAGACCCTGTTGCTCACGTTGGCCCTTCACCTCTCCATCGTCGTCACCTCCTGCGGAAGCGCGGATGAGGCGAGCCAAGCCAACGGAGAGGGTCAGGGCGAGGCTCCCATCGTGACGCCACCCTTCGCGGTGCGCGGCGATTTGAGCGGCTTGATGCTCACGTACTTGGATGCCGAGGGCGTTCACACGACAGAGCATTTGAGTGAGGTGCCTGAGGCCGCGCGTGGTCTTGTGCGTGTGGATTCACTCCGCATGGCGCCCGATGATCGCGACCCCGATGCCGTCTATGTGGCGGACCTTCGTGCGCCCGGTGAGGGCGGCAACTACGTCGTGCGCCGCATGACACGCGAGTCGTTTGAGACGGCTGCGCGCGAGGCCCGCCCCGAGCCCACGGCCGTCGCGACGAGCGATGAGGTCGTCGTGTTTGGTGCCTCATGGTGCGGCGCGTGTCGGCAAGCCGAGGCCTACCTTCGTGAGCGCAACGTGCCCTTCGTCGAGCACGACATCGAGCGTGAGCCCGAGGCGCGTGCAGACATGCAGCGTCGTGCGCGCGCGGCCGGCATCACCGCGAATGGCATCCCGATCATCGACATCCGCGGACGCGTGATGCAGGGCTTCGACCCAGGCGCGGTCGACCGCGCGTTGCGTGAGACCGGCGGGACGAATCCCGCGCCGCAGGTTGGGCAAGCGCAGCCCGGCTCAACGATCTGAGCGGATATGGCAGTTCAGCGCCGATGAAGACCAAGCGGCCCATCACTCTTGCAGTCGTTGTCATCCTCTTTGCGATGACCGGCTTTGTGTTGAGTCGTGATCTGGGTTTCTCGAGCGCGAGCATCGTGTGGTGGAACATCTGGGGCGTGTTCAACATCGTCGCCTGCTCCCTCCTGATCTGGCTGTGTTGAGCAAGTTCAGCATGCGTCTTTTGGCGCCAACACTTGCCCTGAGCGTCGCCACGGATGTGTTCGCCGCTGGGATTTCGCTGTCCCAGTCGCTCGACCTGATTGCCGTCTCGCTGGTTGTGTTCGGTGGCCTGATCAAATGCGGGATCTACGTCAACACAGTGACGACCGCGCGTGCGCTCTCGAAGGAAGGCTTGTTGGGCGTCAGAAGCCGATGACGATGGGGATCAGCACGCAGGCGATGACGAGGCAGACGAGGTCGAGCCCGATGCCCATCTTCATGAAGTCGGAGAAGCGGTAGCCGCCCGCTCCGTAGACCATGAGGTGCGTCTGGTAGCCCGTCGGTGTGGCGAAGCCGCATGAGGCTGCGACGCAGACCGCGATGGCGAAGGGCAGGGTGGAGACGCCGAGGCTCTGCGCGGTGGCATGTGCAATCGGGAAGGCGAGCGCGGCCGCGGCGTTGTTGGTGAGCAACTCGGTCAGGATGAGCGTGGAGACGTAGATCGCGACGAGCGCGCCGACTGCGCCGCCGCCTCCGACGGCACTCAGGAGAAGCTGTGCGAGTGCTGCAGAGGCACCTGAGGTGTCGAGGTTCTTGGCGATGATGAGCGCAGCGCCGATGGCGAAGAGCACGCTCCACTCGATCGACTTGCGTGCTTGGTCCATCGAGCAGCAGCCGGTCACAACCACGAGCGCGGCACCGGCGAATGCGAAGGGCAGGGTGCCGACATGTGTCCAAGGTTCGAGTGCGCCGCCGATGACGACGCCCGCAAGAATCGCCAGCGCAACGCGGGCTTTTTCGTGTCGCACGGGCGTGACGCTCTTCACGCGCGAGACGAGGAAGAAGTCAGTCTTGTCGCGGTGATGCTCGATGAAGGAGGGCGCGGCCTCGACGAGCAGTGTGTCGCCCGCGCGTAGGACGATGTCGCCGATCTTGCTCTGGATGAGCTCGCCATTGCGGTGCACGGCGAGCACGGCGGCCTCGTAGCGCGAGCGGAAGCGTCCCTCGCGAATGCTGGTGCCGATCATCGGTGAGGTGGCCGAGACGACGACCTCCACGAAGACGCGATCGTGGCGCGGCACGGCGAGGTCATGCTCCTCGTGCTGCACGCTCTTGAGGCCACGGATGTTGTGCAAGTCGGCGACGGACTGGACGAGCCCGACGAAGACCAAGCGGTCGCCTCCACGCAGCACGTACTCGGGCGCGACGGCCGCCTCGACGTGCTCTCCGCGACGCACCTCGAAGAGGTAGAGGCCGGGCAAGCTTCGGAGCGCGGCCTTGGCGATGCTGGCGCCATCCAGCGGGCTTCCCGCCTCGACCTCGAGCTCGACGGTGTACTCACGCGCGTTCGAAATTTTCTCCGAGGCAGGCGTGCGTGAGGGCAGAAGCCAGCGCGAGGCGACCATCACGTAGACCACGCCGACGATCGCGATGGGCACGCCGACGGGCGTGATGGTGAACATGCCGAGGCCAGGCACATTCGCCTCTTCCATCAACCCTTGGATGACGATGTTGGTGCTCGTCCCGATGAGCGTGCAGACGCCGCCGAGCACGGCCGCGAAGCTGAGTGGCATCAGCAGCTTCGAGGGGTCGAGGCGATTCATCCGCGCCCAGTCTTTGACGACGGGCAAGAACATCGCGACGACGGTCGTGTTGTTGAGGAAGGCCGAGATGCCCGCGACGGGCAGCATCAGGCGCGCTTGGGCCATCTCGTTCGTCTTCGGTGTGCCGAGAATCGGTGTTCCGATGCGGCTCGTTCCGCCTGAATGCGTGAGGCCACCTGCGAGCACAAAGAGCACGGCGACCGTGACCAGGCCCTCGTTGCCAAACTGCGCGGCGGCGACGCCTGGGTCGACGAAGTGATCGGAGAACACGCGCATCGAGGTGAGGAAGATTGCGGTCAGCATCAACAACGCATCGGCCGCTGCAACGTTCATCGCGAGACCGACCGTCATCGCGAGAACGGTCACAAGGGTGAGCCAACCTTCCCAGCCAAGTTCCATATGGGCGGGACGATATCGTTCGCGGATCACGCGGTGGTGAACTTTCCCGCGAACGTTGAGCAACAACTTCGGGGCCCTGAGCCAGGCGACGTGCTCTACCTGCGCGCATGTCGAATGAGACCCATGCAGCCGAGCCCGCGAAGCCCTCGCGGTGGATGAGCTACGCGTTCTCGCTGGTGGGCGTGCTGATGTTTCTCGGCGGCGCAGCGCTCTTCGTCACGCAGTTGCGCGATGGTCTTGCGGCACCCGCGGCACCTGTGGAGACGGACGTAGCGCATCTGCTTGAGCGCGTTCGCGCTGGTGCGACGTGGGTCCGAATCACCGATGCGATTGAGCCGTGCGCGCTTCCTCCCTTCGCGACCGATGAGACAAGCCTTGTCTACGGGCCGGTGTGGGATGCATCCGGGCGCTTTGTCGCGCTGACCTCCACGCGTGACGGGCGGCAGTGTCATGACGCGCCGCAGCCGCTGACGGCAACGGTGGAGCGCATGTCGCTTGAGGCCTTCATCGGTGCGCCCGAGTTCGTTGCCTACGCGCGACCCTTTGTGGGTGATGAGCTCGTGCTCCTGACAACGGATCTCGACCCGCGCCTCTCGATCTCCGGCTTGTGTCTGATCGGCTCGTTCGCGCTGCTCGGCCTTGTGATCGCTTGGTTCTACGCGGCCTCGGCAAGCCCAGCGCGAGGTGCGAGGCGTCTGCCAATGCGCGAGTTCATCTCGGAGGGTGCGCTGCTACCCAAGCGACCGCTGCACTTCGCACGCGGGTCGCGCTCGGCAGTTCTTCTTGGGTTCGCATTCATGTCGATCTGCACAGTCTTCTTCGCCTCGATCACAGCCTCGATGTGGCCCGAGGGCGGCGTCTCTGCGCTCACTGGTTCAGACATCGCGCCGCTGCTCTTTCTCGCTGCGATGACGCTCGCGTTCGCCGCGCTCACGGCCGTTCTTGTACGCGGGGCGTTTCGACAGACGCGTGCTGTTGACGGTGCCGTCGAAGCTTGGTCACGCGTCGTGGCCTACCAGGCTGCACTCGCGCACGGGGTGGATGTCGGCAACCGCGAGCTCATCTACCAGGACCCAACCACGCGCGAGCCCGTCTCGCTTTTGATTGGCGCGCAGGAGTCGAGTGCTTGGATCGTCGATGGCCACGTGCTTCTTGTCCGCGACCCTGCGAGCGGCGCCAACTACGTGATGCGTGAAGACGGCGGGCCCTTCGAACTCACCGATGCGGAGTGCGCGGCCCTCGGCAAGTGACGGCGGATCGACCCGTTCTGCCGATGCGGTTACGTTAGGAGGATGAAGCGCACCACTTTGCTCCTCCTTTCTTCCGCTCTCTTCCTTGGTTGCCCTGGCCCGGCCGAGGAGGTGGATGGCGGCATCGACGCTTCGAGCTCGCTCGACACCGGTCGCGTGTTTCGCGATGCGGCGCAGCGTGACGACACCTTCGCGCCCACCGACGTCTTTGTTGCGCCCGACGCAGCCGCAGACAGCCCGTTTCCATGTGGCGCCCTCAGCGCAATCTGCTGCGAGGGTGACCTCTGCGATGAGGGCGTGTGCACGATGGGACGCTGCGAGGTCGAGGGATGTGGCACCGCCAGCGCACCCTGCTGCGTGGCCGGACCTGCATGCGGCGCTGGGCTCTCGTGCACAGGAGGCATCTGTGACAACACGAGCTGCGGCGCACCCGGACAGACCTGCTGCGGTGGCGAGTGCGACGACTCAAGCGACCGCTACCTCTGCTTGAGTGGCTCCTGCTTCGACTGCGGCGAGCTCGGCGAGTCGTGTTGTGGCGCAGGCGCTCCGTCGTGTTTCGGTGCGCTCGCGTGCAACGGCGGCACCTGCCAGACGCCCATCTGCGGCATGCCCGGCATGGCTTGTTGCGCGGGCAACACCTGCATGGGCTCGCTTGAGTGCGTGCGCGGCGAGTTCAACCTCTGCACCGATACAAGTGCATGTGGACACGTCGGCCAGGCCTGCTGCGAGGTCGGCGCTGGCTGCGTGGGCACCGCGCCTCCTGGCCTTGAGTGTCGCTTCGGCACCTGCGGCGCATGCGGCGCAGCCGGACAACCTTGCTGCACCACCGGGCCAGGCGTTGTGGAGCGCTGCGCCACCGGCCTGACCTGCGGCGGCGGCGGCATCTGCGGGTGATTCGGATGCGGCGTTCGTTGTAGCGTCCGCGGCATGGACCGCTCGACCCTCATCGACACCGCATTCACCGACCGCACACAGCTCGCCTCCCCCGAGACGCAGCGCGCGATTGAAGACACCGTAGCCGACCTCGATGCAGGTCGGCTTCGCGTTTGTAGCCCGCAAGAAGACGGCACCTGGGCGGTGCACGCCTGGGTGAAGCGCGCGATCCTTCTCTACTTCGCGATTCGCAAGATGGAGCGGATGGAAGTCGGGCCCTTCGAGTTCCACGACAAGATCCCGCTCAAGCATCACCTCGATGAGGCCGGCGTCCGCGTCGTGCCGCCTGGTGTGGCCCGTTACGGCGCGCACCTTGAGCGCGGCGTCATCTTGATGCCCGGTTACGTGAACATCGGTGCTTACGTCGGCAGCAACACGATGGTCGATACCTGGGCGACCGTTGGCTCCTGCGCGCAGATCGGCCGCGACGTGCATCTCTCCGGCGGCGTCGGTATCGGCGGCGTGCTTGAGCCCCCCCAGGCTGCGCCCGTCATCGTCGAAGACGGCTGCTTCGTCGGCTCACGCGCCATCATCGTCGAGGGCGTCCACGTTGAGCGCGAGGCCGTCATCGGCGCGAACGTCGTGCTCACCGCATCGACCGCAATCCTCGACGTGAGTGGCCCCGAGCCCATCGAATACCGCGGCCGCGTCCCCGCGCGCTCCGTCGTCATCCCCGGCATGCGCACCAAGAAGTTCCCCGCTGGCGAGTTCGGTATCCCCTGCGCGCTCATCATCGGAAAGCGCACCGAGAGCACGGACCGCAAGGTGTCGTTGAACGATGCGCTGCGCTCGTTTGGCGTCGCGGTGTGAGGTCAGCGCCGTTTTCTCCCCCGGCGGATGTCCGGCTCCTCGTCCACGACCTCCGCACGGAGCTCCGGGTGCATCTCCGTCGTGATGCCGAGTTGGACGCGTAGGATGCGCGCAATGACGGAGTCGGGCACGACCGTCTCAAGAAGGGCGAGCAGTTCCGCTTTCCCTTCGCGGGTGAGGTCGTCGATGACAAACCTCGGCACCTGGGTGAAGGGGCTCAGTTCGCCGTGGTCGAGGAAGTAGTCCCAGCACTCAAGCTCCTGGACCGCGAGGGGCAGCCCGATGCGATCGAACGTGCTGCGGTGTTCGAGGACCCAACGTCGATAGGCGCGTTGCCTCTCAACCAGCCTCATCGCCACCTCGGGCCAAATCGTCCGCGACGTCGACATCGGACTAACTCGTCGGAGCATCCGCGTGGAGCGCGCGCGTCGCGACCACGCCCTCCCTGGGGATCCCAAGCTCCTGCCGCACGTCTCCGAGCGTGCGCGTGAGCAGGGGCTCGTAGGTGTAGTGCAGGTCGAAGAGTGAGCGCGCTGTGCTCGAAGCGTCGTACGCCGCGCGCGTGCGACGGGTGCGGAGCACCATGCCTTGCACCAGGCCCATCACGACGATGCTGCCCACGTACACGCCAAGGCCACCAAGACCGCGACGGAACTCCCAGGCGGAGATCTCCGCCTCACCCGCGAGGTCGGTTCCATAGCCGGTCAGCACGTGATGGAGATCGTGCATGCGGAGCGCGCGCTGACGTGCCTTGGGGCTTGGTACCCAGATGTGGAGGCCGAACCAGAGCGGCACGCGGGCCCAGCGCTCGGTGTAGGTCTCGGTCGTGAAGCCGTTCTCTTGTAGATAGCGGTCGCGCGCCTCGGCGAGCGTGAGTTCAGGTGGGTACGTCTCGGCCGTTTGGAGCATGCGTGAGTCTATTGGTGCCTCGTCACCGAAGCGAATCGACGCGCAGAAAACTTGCAGTAG
>JBILQT010000011.1:0-54974 GCA_044373065.1 Sandaracinaceae bacterium | reverse complement strand
GGCGACAACGTCGCTATCGCGGTGGAGCTCATCACGGTGGTCGCGCTCGAAGAGCAACAGCGCTTCGCGATCCGCGAAGGCGGCCGCACTGTCGGCGCCGGCGTCATCACGAAGATCGTGGAGTGACACTGTGAGCGGAACCCGCACCGCGAGCCGAGGCGGGCAACGCATTCCAATTTCACTCGTCTGTTCGGTGTGTGGAACTCGCAACTACAAGACGACGAAGATCTCCAGCGGAGCGCCAATCGTCTTGAAGAAGCACTGTAAAACCTGCGAAAAGCACACCGAACACACTGAATCTCGCTGAATGTTACTCAAACCGCTTATTGGCGGTTCTAGGTCAGTAGCTCCAATGGTAGAGCAGCGGATTCCAAATCCGCGGGTTGTGGGTTCGAATCCCTCCTGGCCTGATTGTCGATACCCGAGGCATGCGCCTCCATCCGCAATACGAGAGAGCACTGATGTCCGAGAAGAACGACTTGAATGGGTCTGAGGGCGGCAAAGCCGACGACCTCGAGACCAGTGCCTCGGACGAGTTGCCACCCACGGAGAGCCCAGCGGACGGCGAGGACGACTTCGGTGATGACGCGGCCGCTGTGACGAGCCTCCTCGGTCCTGAGCGATGGGTTCAATTCGGATTCATTGCGATCGGCTTTGCGGCTTTCTTCGTGGCGGACAAGTTCTTGACCTCGCTCTGCGAGACGGACTTCGGTCGAAACCTCGTGGGAGCACCGGACCCGATGATCGTCACGACGAGTGCGGGTATCATTGGCCTAGTTTCCGCGTTTGCAGCATACAGGCATCCGGTTGCACGAAAGCTGGCTGACGAGGTTGTTGCCGAACTGGCAGAAGTGACCTGGCCAACGCGGGATGAGACGTACGTGTCTACAGTCGTCGTGGTCGTCACCTCAGTCGTCGCTGCCGTCTTCACAGGTACGTTTGACGCGCTCTGGTCGGCGTTGACGAACATCGTCTACGCGGCCTGAACGTTCTCGGTCTCGAGGAATCCTATGGCGAAGAAATGGTACGTGGTCCAGGCCTACTCGGGCTACGAAAACAAAGTGAAGGCCTCGCTAGAGGAGCGCATTCGCCAGAACGACGCGGATGAGTTCTTTGGGGAGATCCTCATCCCGAAAGAGCAAGTTCAGGAGCAGAAGGCTGGTGGAGGAAAGCGGGTCACAACGCGGAACTTCTACCCTGGCTACATCTTCGTAAACATGGAGTTGAACGAGCGTACCTGGTACCTCGTCAAGGATACTCCAAAGGTCAGCGGCTTCGTCGGGGGGCGCCACCCTGCGCCAGTGCCTGAGAGCGAGATCAGCACCATCGCGCAACAGGTTGCGGAAGGCACTGCCAAGCCGAAACCCAGGGTTGTCTTTGACGCTGGTGACCACGTTCGCGTGACCGACGGTCCGTTCGCCAACTTCATGGGCTCTGTCCAGGAAGTGAACACTGCAAAGCAGAAGGTTACCGTGCTTGTCTCGATTTTTGGCCGAGCAACTCCAGTTGAACTTGAGTACGGACAGGTCGAGAAGACAGCACCCTAGCCAGAGCGCGATATCGAGAAAGATCCGGCCGAGGCTAGCGTGCTGGCCTGGTTCGTGTCATAAGGCGCGCCCCATTACTTGACCGGAAGGTTGACAGTTCTGGGTCGATAAAAGTTACGGAATCACAGTATTTCGGAGCCTAAGGGCACCGCAGATTCAGCGAGAGCACCATGAAAAAGGTCACTGGACAGATCAAGCTTCAGCTTCCCGCCGGCAAGGCCAACCCATCGCCGCCAGTCGGCCCCGCGCTCGGTCAGCACGGCGTGAACATCATGGGTTTCTGCAAGGAGTTTAACGCTCGCACGCAGAAGCAAGACGGCCTGATTATTCCCGTGGTCATCACGGTGTTCTCGGATCGCTCGTTCACGTTCATCACGAAGACGCCCCCGAACTCAGTTCTCATCAAGCGCGAGCTTGGGCTGAAGATCGGCAAGAAGCCAGGTAGCGGCTCGAAGCGTCCGAACAAGGAGAAGGTCGGCACCATCTCCTGGGCGCAGTTGATGAAGATCGCGCAAGAGAAGATTCAGGATACGAACGCGGCGAGCCTTGAGGCTTGTGCGACGACCTTGGCTGGCACATGCCGGTCCATGGGCGTCGACGTAACGCGCTGATTTCAACTATGCACGTCAACCGACGTGCAGCATGACCACCGTCCTCGATTGTCGAGGCGGTGGGAGGCGTGTCTCGTCAATGGTGGCGAGCCGCTGAAGGAGGAAAGATGAAAGCAGGCAGGAAGCGAAAAGAAGCGGTCGGCTCGGTCGATCGTATGAAGCGCTATTCCGTAGCCGATGCTTGCGCGCTCGTGAAGAAGGCGTCCTTCGCCAAATTCGACGAGAGCGTAGACATTGCCGTGCGACTTGGTGTGAATCCAAAGCATGCGGACCAAATGGTTCGTGGTGCAACGGTTCTCCCGCACGGTCTTGGTAAGACGATCCGAGTGCTCGTCTTCGCCAAGGGCGAAAAGGCTACGGAAGCGCTAGCGGCAGGTGCCGATTTTGTTGGTGCGGATGACATGGTCGCGAAGGTCCAAGAGGGTTGGATGGACTTCGAGACCGTCGTCGCTACGCCTGACATGATGGGCCAAGTGGGTAAGCTCGGCCGAGTACTCGGTCCGCGTGGTCTCATGCCAAACCCGAAGACGGGCACCGTGACGTTCGACGTGACCAAAGCGGTCACCGAGGCCAAGGGTGGTAAGGTCGAGTTCCGCGTCGAGAAGGCCGGTATCGTCCATGCTCCAGTTGGCAAGAAGTCGTTCGAAGCGAACAAGCTTGAGGGCAACGTCCGTGCATTGATGGCAGCGCTGTTGAAGGCGAAGCCGTCGAGCGCAAAGGGTACGTACCTGAAGAGCATCACGATCAGCACAACGATGGGGTGCGGCGTGAAGATCGACCCGGCGACGGTCGAAGCCGTAACGGAGGGCTGATATGACGACTGTGAGCCCCGCTAGGCAGGCAAAGATTGAAAAAGTCGCGGAAGTGAAGGGTTCCTTCACGAAGGCGACATCGTACGTTCTCCTTGGATTCAAGGGCATGAACGTCATGCAGGTGACAGAACTCCGCTCACGCTTCCGCAAGGCAGGCGTTGAGTATCTCGTCATCAAGAACACGCTCATTCAGCAGGCAGTCAAGGGCACCCCGATGGAAGGCAACAAAGCGTTTGACGCTGCGTTGTCGGGCGAAACGGGTGTTGCGTTCTCGTTTGAGGACCCTTCTGCCGCTGCGAAGATCGTGAAGGGTTTCCGCAAGGAAGAGAAGAACGACAAGCTGGAAGTGAAGCTTGCTGTTCTCGACGCGAGCGTCATTCCAGGTGACAAGGTCGAGAGTGATCTCGCCTCGATGCCAGGCAAGGACGAACTCCGCGCGATGCTTCTTGCGACGTTGCAGGCTCCTGCGCAGAACTTCGTGGTTCAGCTTCAGGCGCCACTTCAGAACCTTGTATACGTGCTCGAAGCGCGTCGTCAGGATCTGGAGAAGCAGGCCGGCTGAGTCGAGAAGTTCGCCCTCCGCGAACACCACTGAATCGAACAAATGTAAAGCGCCCCGAGGAAGTAGCCCTCGCGGCGTGTGAATGACGGGAAGAGGATACGAACATGGCAAGCATGAATCAGGACAAGATGGTCGAGGAGCTCTCCTCGTGGACGGTCATGGAAGTCGCGGGCCTCATCAAGGCTCTCGAAGAGAAGTGGGGCGTCAAGGCTGCTCCGGCTGCGGTTGCAGTCGCGGCTGGCCCAGCAGTGGCAGCAGCGCCAGTGGTCGAGCAGACCGAGTTCTCGGTGGAACTCACGAACGCTGGCGAGAAGAAGATCAACGTCATCAAGGTTGTCCGTGAGCTCACGGGCCTTGGTCTCGCGGATGCGAAGAACCTCGTTGAAGCTGCTCCGAAGATGGTCAAGGAGTCCGTGGCCAAGGCTGAGGCCGAGGACATGAAGAAGAAGCTCGAAGAGGCTGGAGCCAAGGTCACCCTCAAGTGATTTTTGCGCCCTTCATTTCGAAGTCTAACGCTTCGACTTGATGCCCACGGATCGCGGTGAGAGGGTCTCCCTCTTGCCGTGGTCCGTCTTTTCGTTCCTCGATTCTTTGGCGTTCTCCTTGCAGAAGCCCGCATCTTGCACGCAGGCCAACTTCAAGTCCGGTTGCCGGACTCTGAAATGGCAAGCCTCCCTACTGTGGAGCGCTGCGGAGCCAGAAGCTTCGCAGCACGCCTGGGCGATGCCAGAAGTGGCAGGCCCGATCTGATACTTCACTTTGCTTTTACGTTTCAGGCCCCCAACCGCATCTCGAGCCCCGGAAAGTCTCCGGAACCGCGCGAAGGCTCGTAGAGAGAGGTAAGCCGACGATGGCCTCGATGATTCAGACCAACTTCCGGGTTCGCCACAGCTTCGGGAAGATCCAGCAAATCATCACGATTCCGAATCTGATCGATATTCAGAAGCGGTCGTATGAAAAGTTTCTCCAAGCGACCACCCCGCAGCACGAGCGCGAGGACATCGGCCTTCAGGGCGTCTTCCGTAGCGTCTTTCCGATCCGTGATTTCAACGGAACGAGTGAACTCGTTTTCGTTGGGTACACACTTGAACGTCCAAAGTACGACGTCGACGAGTGTGTGCAGCGAGGGATGACCTACGCTGCCCCGATCAAAGTCACGATCCAGCTGATCATCTATGACAGCGCAGGGGAGGGTGCCGAGCGCACGGTTCGCGACATTAAGGAGCAGGAGGTCTACTTCGGTGAGATCCCGCTCATGACGGAGAACGGCACGTTCATCATCAATGGAACGGAGCGCGTCGTCGTCAGCCAGTTGCATCGCAGCCCCGGCGTCTTCTTCGACCACGACAAGGGCAAGACGCATTCAAGCGGCAAGCTTCTGTACCAAGCGCGTGTCATTCCGTACCGCGGTTCCTGGCTCGACTTCGAGTTCGACCCGAAGGATCTCATCTACGTCCGCATTGATCGTCGCCGCAAGCTGCACGCGACCGTCATGCTCAAGGCCCTCGGCTACACGCCGGAAGACCTTCTCCGATTCTTCTACGATACGGAGACCGTCTACCTTGAGAAGGGGAACAAGTACGCCCGTTCGATCGAGTTCGACCTCCTTCCTGGTCAGCGCGCTGCGCGTGACATCAAGGTTGGCGATGAGATCATCGTTCGCAAGAACCGCAAGTTCACACGTGCAGCGCTTCGCAAGCTCAAGGAAGCTGGCATGGAGCGTTTGCCGCTTGATGTGAACGAAGTGGTCAAGAAGGTCTCCGCCGAGAAAGTCTTTGACGAGGAGACGGGCGAACTCCTTCTTGCGACGAACGAAGAGGTCACTGAGGAGAAGCTTGAGAAGCTTCGTGAAGCCAAGATCGAGAGTTTCAAGATTCTCTTCATCGATGGCTTGAACGTCGGAAGCTACCTTCGCGACACGCTCCTTGCGGACAAGATTCAGACGCAGGACGAAGCGATTCTTGAGATCTATCGCCGCCTCCGACCGGGTGATCCACCGGCCCAGGAGACTGCCAAGACCCTCTTCCAGAACCTTTTCTTCAACCCTGAGCGATACGACCTTTCGAAGGTCGGCCGTCTCAAGTTGAACTACAAGTTCTACAAGGACGAGGATCCGGCGCGCCCGCCGCTTGAGGCGAGTGTTCTGACGACGCTCGATATTCTTCACACGGTCAAGCACCTTATCGAGTTGAAGAACGGTCGTGGATCGGTCGATGACATCGACCACCTCGGCAACCGTCGTGTGCGCGCAGTCGGCGAGCTGATGGAGAATCAGTACCGCATCGGCCTCGTGCGCATGGAGCGCGCGATCAAAGAGCGCATGAGCATGTCTCAAGAGATTGAGACGCTGATGCCGCACGACCTCATCAACGCGAAGCCAGTGTCGGCTGTGGTCAAAGAGTACTTCGGAAGCTCGCAGCTTTCGCAGTTCATGGACCAGACGAACCCGCTTTCCGAGGTCACTCACAAGCGCCGTCTTTCGGCACTTGGACCCGGCGGTCTCACGCGCGAGCGTGCAGGCTTCGAGGTCCGTGACGTTCATGCGACACACTACGGCCGCATCTGCCCGATCGAGACGCCAGAGGGTCCAAACATCGGCCTTATCGCGTCGCTGTCGACGTACGCCCGCGTCAACGAGTACGGCTTTGTTGAGACGCCGTACCGTAAGGTTGTCGAAGGCGTCGTCACTGACGACGTGAAGTGGTTCTCCGCGCTTGAAGAGGAAGGCCACTACATCGCGCAGGCGAACGCTCAGCGCGACAAGCACAATGCGCTCATGACTGGGTTCGTCCCCGCTCGCTACAACGGCGAGTCGGTGATGGTTCAGAAGGAGCAGATCACGCTCATGGACGTGGGCTCGAACCAGCTCGTCTCTGTGGCTGCTTCGCTCATTCCCTTCCTCGAGCATGACGACGCCAACCGCGCCCTCATGGGCTCGAACATGCAGCGTCAGGCTGTTCCGCTTCTTCGCTCGGATTCACCGATCGTTGGAACGGGCCTTGAGCTTCGCGTCGCACGCGACTCCGGTGTTTGCATTCTCGCCAAGCGAGACGGCGTCATCGAGTCGGTCGACGCGGCGCGTATCGTCGTCAAGGTCGAGGGCGAGGGCGGTGCATTCCCGGACATCTACCGTCTTTGGAAGTACCTCCGCTCCAACCAGAGCACCTCGTACACGCAGACACCGCGCGTGCGTGCTGGCGAGAAGGTCAAAGTTGGCGATGTTATCGCTGACGGACCTTCGTGCGACATGGGCGAGCTTGCGCTCGGACGTAACGTCGTCGTCGCCTTCATGCCTTGGGGTGGCTACAACTTCGAGGATTCGATCCTCATCTCGGAGCGCATCGCGAAGGAGGATATCTATACCTCCGTGCACATCGAAGAGTTCGAGTGCGTCGCGCGTGACACGAAGCTCGGCAAAGAAGAGATCACGCGCGATATCCCGAACGTCGGTGAAGAAGCGCTCAAGGATCTCGACGAGTCGGGCATTGTGCGCATCGGCGCTGAGGTGAAGAGCGGCGACATTCTGGTTGGCAAGATCACGCCGAAGGGCGAGACGCAGCTGAGCCCAGAAGAGAAGCTCCTTCGCGCCATCTTCGGCGAGAAGGCTGGCGATGTGCGTGACACGTCGCTTCGCGTTCCGCCGGGTGTTGGTGGTGTCGTCATCAACGCACGCGTCTTCTCACGCAAGGGCACGGAGAAGGACGACCGCGCGCGTGAGATCGAAGACGCTGAGCGCGCCAAGCTTGAGAAGGACATGGCGGATGAGATCAAGATCATCCGTGAGTCCGCTTATGCCCGCGTGAAGAAGCTCCTGACCGGTCGCACGACACAGGCTCGCCTTGTCGACGACAAGGGCAAGGTCCTTCTCGCGAAGGGCGTGGAGCTCACTGCCGAGGCGCTCGATCCGGTGCCGCGCAAGTACTGGCGCGACATCGAAATCGACAAGGGCCAGGACAAGATCGAGTCGATCCTCGGACAGCTTGATGAGCAGGTTCAGGCGATCGAGCTTCTCTTCCAAGAGAAGATCGCGAAGCTGAGCAAGGGCGACGAGTTGCCGCCCGGCGTCATCAAGATGGTGAAGGTCTACATCGCCATCAAGAGGAAGCTCCAGGTCGGCGACAAGATGGCCGGACGCCACGGTAACAAGGGCGTTGTCTCCCGCATCCTTCCCGAAGAGGACATGCCGTACCTCCCGGATGGCACGCCAGTCGACCTCGTGTTGAACCCACTCGGCGTTCCCAGCCGTATGAACGTCGGCCAGATTCTTGAGGTTCACCTCGGATGGGCTGGTCTCCTTCTCGGCAAGCAAGTCCAGGAGCTTCTCGCTGAGAAGAAGATGGGCATGGACGACCTTCGCAAGCACCTCACGAAGGTGTTCAACAAGGGCGAAACCAAGAAGCTCATCGAGGAACTGAACGACAAGGACTTGGTCCTCTTCGCGCAGAAGCTCTCGGGTGGTTTCAAGCTCGCAACGCCCGTCTTCGACGGCGCGCAAGAGGCTGAGATCAAGTCGATGCTCTCGCTTGTGAGCGACACAGCCAAGCAGTTCGATCAGAAGTCGCCGCTCTATCACATGAGCGCGCGCACCTCGGGTCAGACGGTGCTCTTCGACGGCCGCACGGGCGATGTCTTCCATCGCGATGTCACGGTCGGCGTCATGTACATCCTCAAGTTGCACCATCTCGTCGACGACAAGATTCACGCACGCAGCATCGGTCCGTACTCGCTCGTCACGCAGCAGCCGCTGGGTGGTAAGGCGCAGTTCGGCGGCCAGCGTCTGGGCGAAATGGAAGTCTGGGCCATGGAAGCCTACGGCGCGGCTTACGCACTGCAGGAGTTCCTTACGGTGAAATCCGATGACGTTCAGGGTCGTACACGCATGTACGAGTCTATCGTCAAGGGCGACTACGTACTCGAAGCAGGCCTTCCCGAGAGCTTCAACGTTCTCATGAAGGAGCTTCAGGCGCTTTGTCTCAATGTCGAGCTCGTGGAAAACGGCCAAATGCCGAGCACGGGTCGTCCGCGCACAGACGACATTCTCGTCGCGGAAGAGGAGTGAGGTAGCCGATGAAAGATATTTTCTCGTTCTTCGAAAAGCCGAAGGATCCGCTTTCGTTTTCGGCCATCAAGATCTCGCTCGCTTCCCCCGAGAAGATCCGCGAGTGGTCGCACGGCGAAGTGAAGAAGCCGGAAACGATCAACTACCGAACCTTCAAGCCGGAGCGCGATGGTCTCTTCTGCGCGAAGATCTTCGGGCCCGTGAAGGACTACGAGTGCATCTGCGGCAAGTACAAGCGCATGAAGCACCGCAACATCGTCTGCGAGAAGTGCGGCGTTGAGGTCATTCAGTCGAAGGTGCGTCGTGAGCGCCTTGGACACATCACGCTCGCGACCCCAGTCGCACACATCTGGTTCTTGAAGTCGCTTCCGTCGCGCATCGGCGCGATCCTCGACATCACGCTCAAGGACCTTGAGCGCATCCTCTACTGCGAGAGCTACGTCGTGCTCGAAGCAGGCGAGGGCGTGGGCCTCGAAGTGGGTGAGACGCTTTCGGAGGAGCGCTACCAGGAGCTTCTCTCGGAGTACCCGGACAAGTTCCGCGCTGGCATGGGCGGCGATGCGATTCTTGAGTTGCTCAAGAACATCGACGTTCACGGCATGGCCGAGACGCTCCGCGTCGAGATGAAGACGAGCTCGAGCGACGCGAAGCGTAAGAAGTACGCCAAGCGCCTCAAGGTCATCGAGGCTTTCCGTGAGAGCGGAAACCGGCCTGAGTGGATGATGTTGACGGTGATCCCGGTGCTTCCGCCGGATCTCCGCCCCCTCGTTCCTCTCGATGGTGGTCGTTTCGCGACGTCGGATCTCAATGATCTTTACCGCCGCGTCATCAACCGCAACAACCGCTTGAAGCGCCTCATCGAGTTGAATGCTCCGGAGATCATCATCCGGAACGAGCGCCGCATGCTTCAAGAGGCTGTCGACGCACTCTTCGACAACGGCCGCCGCGGAAAGACCATCAACGGTCCGAACAAGCGTCCGCTCAAGTCGTTGTCCGACATGCTCAAGGGCAAGCAGGGCCGCTTCCGCCAGAACTTGCTCGGCAAGCGCGTCGATTACTCCGGCCGCTCCGTCATCGTCGTCGGTCCCTCGCTGCGCCTTCATCAGTGCGGCTTGCCGAAGAAGATGGCCCTCGAGCTCTTCAAGCCCTTCATCTACAACAAGCTTGAAGAGCGTGGCTACGTCACGACGATCAAGAGTGCGAAGAAGTTGGTCGAGAAGGAGCGTCCCGAGGTTTGGGATATCCTCGAAGAGGTCATCACCGAGCACCCGGTGATGCTCAACCGCGCTCCGACGCTCCATCGCTTGGGCATCCAGGCATTTGAGCCCGTGCTCATCGAGGGCAAGGCGATCCAGCTGCACCCGCTCGTTTGTACGGCGTTCAACGCCGACTTCGACGGCGATCAGATGGCCGTCCACGTCCCGCTTTCGGTCGAAGCGCAGATGGAGACGCGCGTGCTCATGATGAGCACGAACAACATCCTCTCGCCCGCGAGCGGAAAGCCGATCATCAACCCGACGCAGGATATCGTCCTTGGTCTCTACTACATGACGCGTGAACGTCCCTTTGCGAAGGGCGAGCACACGGCTGGGGAGAAGACGGGCGACTACTCGGGTGTCTACGCTTCTCCTGACGAAGTGCGCATGGCGTACGACTCGGGCGAGGTTGACCTCCACGCCAAGATCGTCTGCCGCATGATGGGCACGCGACATGAGACGACGGTCGGTCGCGTTCTCGTCAGCGAGATCCTCCCGCCCGGTGTCGACTTCTCCCTCGTGAACCGCGTGCTCACGAAGAAGGCGCTCACTGAGCTCATCGACGCTTGCTACCGCGTGAACCAGAACAAGGAGACGGTCCTGCTCGCAGACCGCCTTCGTACGCTCGGTTTCGACACGGCACGTGAGTCCGGCATCTCGGTCTGCATGGATGACATGCTCATCCCGCACTCCAAGAAGGCGATGCTCGACGTGGCCATGAAGGACGTCGAGACGGTCTCGGAGCAATTCCAAGAAGGTCTCATCACGGACGGCGAGCGCTACAACCGCATCGTCGACATCTGGGCCGACGCGTCCGATCGCGTGGCCAAGGACCTCATCGAGGGCATCTCGAAAGAGACGCTCACGAACCCCAAGACTGGCGAGAAGAAGCTCACGGCTTCCTTCAACCCGATCTTCATGATGGCCGACTCCGGTGCCCGTGGTTCGAACCAGCAGATTCGTCAGCTGGCCGGCATGCGCGGCCTGATGGCCAAGCCGAGCGGCGAGATCATCGAGACGCCGATCACCGCGAACTTCCGCGAGGGTCTGACGGTTCTTCAGTACTTCATCTCGACGCATGGTGCGCGTAAGGGTCTCGCGGATACGGCTCTCAAAACGGCCAACTCTGGTTACCTCACGCGTCGTCTTGTCGACGTGGCCCACGACGCAGTCGTCACCGACTACGATTGCGGCACGCTCGACGGCATCGAGATCACGAAGCTCGAGGAGGCTGGCGAAGTCATTCAAGGGCTTGGCGAGCGCATCCTTGGTCGCACCGCACTCGAAGACGTTTTCGACCCGCAGGAGGACGACAAGATCCTCATCCGCGCGGGCGAAGACATCGACGAGGCGAAGGTCCAGATCGTCGAAGACTCGGGCCTCGATCGCATCACGATTCGTTCGGTGCTCACCTGCCAAACGCGTCGCGGCATCTGCCAACTCTGCTACGGCCGAGACCTCGCACGCGGTTACCGCGTCAACATCGGCGAATCGATCGGCGTCATTGCAGCGCAGTCGATCGGCGAGCCCGGCACACAGCTCACCATGCGTACCTTCCACGTCGGTGGAACGGCAGCGCGCGGTAAGGTCGAGAAGTCGGCCATTGAGAACCGCTTCGAGGGCCGCATCAAGCTCGAGAAGGTCAAGGTCGTTGAGAAGAAGGATGGCACGCAGGTCGTCATGAACCGTCATGGCGTTCTCAAGGTCATCGACGATTCCGGTCGCGAGAAGGAGACCTACAACCTCGTCTACGGCGCTTTCCTTCGCGTGAAGGAAGGCCAGTTGGTCGAGAAGGGCTCGAAGATCGCCGAGTGGGATCCGTACGCGATTCCGATCGTCAGCGATGTCACTGGTGTTGTGAAGTTCGGCGACATCAGCGACGTGACGATGGAAGAGAAGCTCAACGAAGTGACGGGCCTCTTCTCCCGCAACATCATCGAGTCGCGTGACTCGTCCGCGCGTCCGCGTATCTCGATCAAGAACGAGGCAGGCGAGACGAAGAAGACGGGCACAGGCGAAAACCTTGCGCGCTACTTCTTGCCGGTCGGTGCAAACATTCTCGTCAGCGACGGCCAAGAGGTCGATGCAGGCGAGGTGCTCGCGAAGATTCCGCGCGAGACCATGAAGACGAAGGACATCACGGGCGGTCTTCCGCGCGTTGCTGAGCTCTTCGAGGCACGCAAGCCGAAGGATCACGCCATCGTCGCTGAGATCGACGGCACGGTTCAGTTCGGCAAGGACACGAAGGGCAAGCGCAAGGTGCTTGTCATTCCGGAGAGCGGCGACACGAAGGAGTATCTCATCGCGAAGGGCAAGGCCCTGACCGTGAAGGATGGCGACTACGTTCGCGCAGGCGAGCCGCTCATGGACGGCCCGGCGAATCCGCACGATGTGCTCAAGATCAATGGCGAGAAGGCGCTTGCAGCGTGGCTCGTCAACGAGATTCAGCAGGTCTACCGGCTCCAGGGCGTCACGATCAACGACAAGCACATCGAAGCCATCGTTCGCATGATGCTGCGTCGTGTTCGCGTGAAGGACACCGGCGACACGAGCTTCCTCATGGATGAGCACGTGGAGAAGACGATCTTCGAGCGCGAGAACGAGAAGGTCCTTGGACGTGGCGGTCAGCCTGCGATTGCAGAGCCGCTCCTCCTCGGCATCACGAAGGCCTCGCTCTCGACTGAGTCGTTCATCTCGGCATCGTCTTTCCAAGAGACGACCAAGGTGCTCACCGAGGCGGCGATCCACGGCAAGCTCGACGAGCTTCGTGGCCTCAAGGAGAACGTCATCATGGGACGCCTCCTGCCGGCCGGTACGGGCCTCGGCGCGTACAAGAAGCTCAACATGGTTGTCGACGACGACGTGGCGGGCTACGACGATATGGCGGCGGCCTCGGAAGAGTGATTCCGACCCTGTCGAAGTGAGAGAGGCGGCCTTCGGGTCGCCTTTTTCTTTTGGCGACTTCTCAGTGGGAATACGGCGAGTCTGAGTCGACGAACGGTATACTGGTGAAATCCTATGCCAATAGGATGGCGTCGACCGCAGTGGACTCAGCCGCGTTTGGGGAACGGTCATCGTTGCGGCACGACCGATGCCTCAGTCTTCTCATTTGCGGCGGTAGGCTGTCGCGCCGTCAGCAACTCCTCGGTGGGCTGGAGCGGCGCTCCTTGCGCCCGCGTTCGTGGGCGGGAGACACAAAAAGCGTGAGTGACACCCTCTGCGGAGGGTGGACATGCTTGGGGGAATACCGGTAAGGTTTGGGCCCCATCGTTCTTCGTGCACGGCGGGGAATCACTCCGTTGGCGGTGTCAACTCGCTGTGAAGTCGAGCGAAGTTGGAGTTGTCAGCAACCCTCGTGCGAAACGCAAAGCAAACGATGCGTCTAGGCATTTTCAGCGACGTCCACGCAAACATTGAGGCCATGACGGCGGTCATGGAGGCCTACAAGCGCGAGCGAATCGACGAGTTTTACTGCCTCGGCGACGTCGTCGGGTATGGCGCAAGTCCGAACGAATGCGCCGATCTGATTCGCCAGGCGGCGAAGGTCACGATCCTCGGCAATCACGACGCTGCGGTCGCTGGTCGCATGGACTACTCGTACTACTACGAGGCCGCGCGCCAGGCGCTCGACACGCACTCGCGCCAGTTGACGAAGGACAACACGGCCTGGCTCAAGACGCTGCCCTACAAGCACGATCTGACCGCGCACGATCTCACCCTCTGCCATGGCTCGCCGCTTCGCCTGGAAGAATTTGAGTACATCTTCGCGCCCGAGCAGGCGCGTGAGTGCCTTCCGATGTGGGATGAACTCTCGCAGCTCACGCTCATCGGTCACTCGCATCTCTGCAAAGTCTTCGCGCTTCGCCCCGGTGAAGTGGAAGAGCTCCCGCCCCGCAAGTTCACGTTGCGCAAGGGCTGGAAGTACATCGTGAGCGTCGGCTCCGTGGGGCAGCCGCGCGATCATGACAACCGCGCGAGCTACACGGTCTTCGATACGGAGGCGCGTGAGTTCGACTTCAAGCGCGTCGAGTACGACATCGAGAGCGCCGCGACGAAGATCTTCGAGGGCAACCTTGAGCGCAACTTCGGGCACCGCCTCTACATCGGCATCTGAGTTCGCTGCCAACGGTTTCTGAGAACGGCTGCTCATTCGTGAGCGGCCGTTTCTTTTTGTGGAGTTGGTGTTCGTCTGCGTTTCGCTTGCGAGCGCAATCGTGGCCTCGCACGCACGTCTGTGGGTACTCGCTCAACCCGGCGACTGCGCCGCGAGCGCTGACGTAAGGAATTACCCAGAACGCATCGAGCGTGATGACGCGTCCCTCGCACGCAAGAACGCCAACCGAGCGCCAACGCGGCGTTCAGTCATCTCTTGCTCTGCTCCTGCAAGACCGATCGCTCCGTCAAGCAAAGGCGCGCTTGTTCAAGGCCCGTCGACCGTCTACAAAGCCGGCGTGCGCGTCGCAGTCCCCAGCATCTCGTCTGCCCTCGTAGCGTTGTTTGCCGTCGGTTGCGGCGGCGGCGGTGAGCTGCGCGGCTCGCTCTATCGCGACCAAGAAGCGCAGTACGAGATCGGCCCTCGCGGCTCTGATTGGCGCGCGCTGCGCGTCGAGGAGCACAACGACTTGGCCTGGGAGAGTCGGCGTGATGGTGCGGTCGTGCAGATCAACTCCACGTGTGACCCAACGAGCGATGTGCCGCTTGTCTCGCTCACGAATCACCTCCTCATGGGCTTCACCGCGCGTGACGTCCGCGAGCAAGAGCTTGTGCCGCTCGATGGACGCGAGGCCCTTCGCACGCACCTTGTTGCCAGCCTTGATGGCGTCCCGCGCGAGCTCATCCTCTACGTCTTGAAGAAGGACGACTGCGTCTACGACATGGCGCTGATCGCACCCCAGGGCGCGTCCTTCACGCGCGCGCAAACCGACTTCGAAGCCTTCGCCCATGGCTTCACGACGAACACGCGCTGATGGCTGCCGAGGCAAAACCGCAACCGTCCTTCCTTGCGCGCTTCTTTGAGGCGCGTGGCAACACGGTCGTCTCCTCGATGACGCAGGTCGGGCAGATGTCGGTGATGGTGGGGCGTGCCTTTCGCGCCCTCTTCACGACGCGCTTTGAGTGGCGCTCCTTCCTTTACCAAGTCGAGCAGATGGGCGTGAAGTCGTTCGGCATTGCTGCCGCGACGGCCATCTTCGTCGGCATCGTCATGGCGATTCAGTTCGCGTTCTCGCTTGAGCGCTTCGGTGCGCGCGACAGCGTTGGACGCATCGTCGGCCTCTCGGAGGCGCGCGAGCTTGCGCCCTCACTCACCGCGCTTGTCGTTGGTAGCCGCATCGGCGCAGGCATCGCGGCTGAGATCGGCTCGATGGCCGTTACCGAGCAAATCGATGCGATTCGGGCGCTCGGTGCAGACCCGGTGCGCAAGCTTGTCTTGCCGCGCATGCTCGCGGGCATCGTCATCATGCCGCTCTTGAGCGTCTTTGCGTTCGTGCTCGGCACCATCTCCGCCGCGCTCGTCTGCAACCTCAGCTTCGGCATTCCGGTCGCCTTCTTCATGTCGAGCGCGCTCGACACCGTCTGGGTGCAAGACTTCCTCTCTGGCGTCGCCAAGACGCCCATCTTCGGCTTCCTCATCGCGATCCTCGGCTGCCACTACGGCATGACGACACGCGGCGGCACGGAGGGCGTGGGCCGCGCGACCACCACTTCAGTCGTGGTCGTCTCCATCGCCGTGCTCGTCGCCGACAGCATCCTCACGCAGCTCTTGCTGAGCTTGCTTCGCTCGCCGTGATGTCGCGCTTCACCGCGCTGGCCATCGGCGTGTCTCTCTTCGCCCTCGCGATCCTCGGCGTCGCAGTCGACGCGCACCAGCGAAGCGCAGCGTTCAACGACGAAGCCCTGCGTGCATTTGTGCATCGCACGGGCTCGGCCGATCTCGCGCTCAGCTCGACCTCGCGTTGGTTGCGACATCCCTCCCTCGCCGAGCCCGGAGCCGCTTGCCAGGACGGCCCGCCCTGCATCGACACGGAGCCCGCAGGCATGGCCCTCGATGAAGCGCGTGAGCTCCAGGCAGTCACCCTCACGGCGCGTGTAGAGCGATGATGGCGCTGCTGCACTACGCCCTTGGCTCGGCCTTTCGACGCGGCGCGCGCAACCTCGCCATCGCGCTTGGCCTCGCCTTCACCATCGCGCTCATCGCCTCCGGCATCTTCATCACCGAGAGCCTTCGCGCCGTGCATCAACGCGCCGTTCGTGAGGCGCCGAGCTTGCTCTTGGAGCGCCTTGAGGGCGGAAGGCCTGCGCTCATCCCCGTCGATGCGGCGGCGCGCTTTCAATCGATCCTCGGCGTGCGTGGGGTGCGTCCGCGCGTCTGGGGCTACACGTTTCTCGGTGCGGCCGAGGGCAACATCGTCGTCTTTGGCGAGTCGGGTCGCGATGCCGATCACGTGACCGTAGGCCCAGGCCTCGCGCGCCTCTTGGGCCTGCGCATCGGCGATAGACTTGCGCTCAGCACCTCGACGTACACGCATGTCTACCGCATCGATGCGCTGCTTCCGGCATCGACGGCGCTTGTCGCGCATGACGCCGTGATCGTCGGCGAGGGCGAGGCGAGGCAGCTCCTCAACATCCCCGAGGGCATGGCCACCGACATCGCGCTCGATGTCTTTCCGCCCGAAGAGATCGGTGCCGTCGAAGCGCAGATTGTCGAAGCCGAGCCGACCTTCCGCATCGTCAATCAAGAGAGCGCGAGCCGTCTCTACACGCTTACCTTCGATGCACGCGGGGGCATCCTGCTCTTGCTCTATCTGCCCTGCCTCGCCGCGCTTTTGCTCCTCGCATGGGACCGCTTCTCGGGCCTCTCGACGGAGGAGCGACGCGAGATTGGTGTGCTCAAGGCGATCGGCTGGAGCACCGAGAATGTGCTCGGCGTGCGGATGCTGGAGTCGTCTCTTGTCGCGCTCTCGGGCACGGTGTTGGGCATCCTCGTCGCGTACGTGCACGTCTTTGTCTTCGAGGCACCGCTCTTCACGCGCCTTCTCTTTGGCTGGAGCACGCTGCACGCACCGCTCTTGCTCGCGCCCTCGACGGACATCGCGACCTTGCTTGCGCTCATCGCCATCGTCGTGGTGCCTTTTGTGAGCATCTCTGCGATCCCGGCTTGGCGTGCTGCGACGATTGATCCGGATCGGGCAATGCGGGGCGCTTAGCTTTCGGGGGCTCACCTCCCATAGGCAGTTGCAACATCGGCGTGGCCACACCACATCCCCGCCCATGTTGGCCACCCCGCTCAAGCGCATTCACTTCATCTCCCTTGGCTGCCCGAAGAACCGCGTCGATACCGAGATCATGCTCGGGGTCTCCGGTGTCGAGGGCTACGCGCTCACATCGAACGCTGAAGACGCGCACGTCGTCGTCGTCAACACCTGCGGCTTCATCGGGCCCGCGAAGGAAGAGTCGATCGACACGATCCTCGAGATGTCGAAGCTCAAGGATGAGGGGCGCATCGAGACGCTCGTCGTCGCAGGATGTCTCTCGCAGCGCTACCCGGAGGAGCTCGCCAAGGAGATGCCCGAGGTCGATCATTTCCTTGGCTCAAGCGACATGCTCAAGCTCGGTCAGGTGCTGAAGGCTCCGCGCACGGCCCCGCGCATTCTCGTGGGCAATCCGGCCGATTACACCCTTCGCGCCTCGGACCCGCGCCTGCCCTCGATGTCGCGTCACAGCGTCTACGTGAAGATTGCGGAGGGCTGCAATCGCCACTGCGCCTTCTGCGCGATCCCAACCTTCCGCGGCAAGCAACGCAGCCGCTCGATCGAAGACATTGTCGAGGAGTGCGAGCGCCTCGTCTCCGAGGGCGCGGTCGAGCTCAACCTCATCTCGCAAGACACCATCTCGTTCGGTCGCGACACAAAGAATGACCAGGACCTCGCCAAGCTCGTGCAGCGCGTCGCCGACATCCGCGGCGTGAAGTGGGTGCGCGTCTTCTACCTCTACCCCGAGACGCTCAAGCCCGCGCTCATCGAGCTCTTCGCAGGTCATCCGCAGGTGCTCCCCTACATCGACATGCCGCTTCAGCACGCGAGCGATCGCATGCTCAAGATCATGAAGCGCGGGCATGGCATCGACCGTCAGCGGAAGGTCGTCGAGACGCTGCGCAACAAGGTCGACAACCTCGTCTTCCGCACGGCGTTCATCGTGGGTCATCCCGGCGAGACGGACGAGGACTTCGAGGAGCTCACGAGCTTCGTCGAGTGGGCGCAGTTCGACCGCGTGGGCGTCTTCACCTACTCGCATGAGGAAGACACGAGCGCGGCCAAGCTCGAAGACGATGTGAGCGAGAAGATCAAGCGCGCACGCTCGCGCAAGCTGCATGCGATTCAGCGCGCGATCACCCGCAAGAAGACCCGTGCGATGATCGGCCGCGAGGTCGATGTGATCATCGAAGGCAACTCGCACGAGAGTGAGCTCTTGCTCGAGGGTCGCTGGTGGGGTCAGGCACCTGAGGTGGATGGCATCGTCCAGCTTGCGAATGGCACGGGCGAGGCCGGCGAGATTCGCAAGGCGTTCGTCACGGGCGCCGCAGAGCATGACCTTGTGGCCGACCTTGCGGATGAGAACGGCGTGCTCCCCGAGCCTCCTCCGGGCGCCAAGCGTGTGAAGAAGAAAGAGCCGCTTCGCCTTCGCACCTTTGCTTGAAGGAGCACGACGATGATCACGCTGCGCGAGATCCAAGCGGCCGCACAACGCATCGCAGGGCAGGTGCACGAGACGCCTGTGCTCACCTCGCAGACGATGGATGCGCTCGCCTCGCAGGATGGCGTTGCGCGTCAGCTCTTCTTCAAGTGCGAGAACCTGCAGCGCATCGGCGCGTTCAAGATTCGCGGCGCGATGAACGCGGTGCTCGCCCTCGATGACGCGACGGCCAAGCGCGGTGTCGTTACGCACTCGTCGGGCAACCACGCACAAGCGCTGGCGCTTGCAGCACGCACGCGCGGCATCCCCGCGCACATCGTCATGCCGTCGAATTCGCCCGCCGTGAAGTGCGATGCGGTGCGTGGCTACGGCGGGCAAATCGTCTTCTGCGAGCCGACGCAGGAGAGCCGCGAGGCGAATGCGAATCGCATCGCGCAAGAGACGGGCGCCACGCTCATCCCGCCCTACGACGATGAGGCCGTGATCGCGGGTCAGGGCACCATCGCGCTGGAGCTCTTTCGCTCGCATCCGGACCTCGATGCGGTGATTGTTCCGCTTGGTGGTGGCGGCATGATCTCCGGGATTGCACTCGCGTATCGCGAGCTTGCACCGCACGTTCAGGTGATTGGCGCGGAGCCATCACTCGCCGCCGATGCCTTCGAGAGCAAGGCGACAGGAACGCTCGTGGGACAGAAGAAGCCGCTCACGATTGCCGACGGCCTTCGCACGAGCCTGGGCAAGCACACCTTCCCCGTGGTGCGCGATGTTGTGAGCTCGATCGTGCTCGTCGATGAAGACGCGATCATCCAGTCGATGCGCCTTGTCTTCGAGCGGATGAAGCTCGTCATCGAGCCGAGTGCGGGCGTGAGCGTGGCGGTCGCAACAGGGCGCGGTCAGACGCAGCTCGCACCCTCGCTCAAGCGCATTGGGGTGATTCTCTGTGGCGGCAACGTAGACCTCGATGCGTTGCCATGGACCCTCAAGAAACCCTGAAGCCACAGCGCGTCTACGTCCTCCCCGCGACGCAGGCGCCGTGTGCGCTTGTCTTCGTTCGCAGGAATGGTTGGTGGATTCTTCTGCGCTGGTCGTTCGACACGGGGACGCTCACACAGGGCGCCTCGTTCAAGGGGAAGCTCTACCCGCGTCGCTGTGACCTCTCGCCCAATGGCGAGCTCTTCTCGTACTTCGCACTCAAGGGCGGAGGCGGCGCCTGGCTTGGGCAAGACCGCGTGAAGACCTACCAAGCGATCAGCCGGGCGCCCTGGCTCTTCGCGCTCGCAGCGTGGGCCGAGGCAGGCACGTACACGCGCGGTCAGCACTTCATAGGCAAGGCGGGTGCACCTCCGCTCGCACCTGCACCCCATGGCGATGCAACGCCGCTGACGAAGCTCGGCCTGGGCCTCCTCCGAACCTCCGTCGCCTCCTACGCAATCGAACGTCGGCGCGGATGGGTCGAGGCTGCGGATTGCCCAACGCGCGGTGCAAACGATATGTGGGATGAGCGTCGCGCAGTCGCCTTGGAGAAGGCGCGCCCCGTGGGCGTCGAGACCTTGCGTCTTGAGGATGATGGAGTCGTGGACTCCGCGATCGGCTTCGACAACCGTCGCCCTCGCTATCGCTGGCTGCGCGGCAAGGAGTCCCTCCAGATCGACGATGCGGATTGGTGCGATTGGGATGGAGCGGGAAGGCTGCTCGTCGCGTGTGAGACCTCGCTGCGCGTGCTGGATGGCGCCACGCGCAAGGTGCTCTGGGAGAGGGAGCTTGCATCGCTTGTTGCGAGGCCCTTGCGTGCTCCGGAGTGGGCGCAGACCTACGGGGCGAGGCGTTCCTGATTGAACGCGCGCGTGCGTTCTCCGACACTGCGCGCATGCACAAACTCTCGCTCGCTCTCGCTGGTCTCTTCACGCTCACGGCCTCCATCGCGCAGGCCGACATCGTGGAGCCCGGCTTTGTGGAAACCTGCACGCTCGATCGTGTTCAAGCGGAGCACGCGGGGCAGTCTTGCATCGCGTGCACGACCTCATTCTCTGCGCCCTCGCAGTGCGCCGAGCAGTTCGCGCGTGAGGGCTACACGGAGGCGTGTCGCACGCGCGGCGCGTCGGTGTGGTCGCAGCTCGGATGCCGCGCGGGCAACGCGCCTCCTGCGCCCGCGCCGACGCCTGCACCTACGCCCGCTGTCGACCCAGCACCGGCGCCTGCGCCCGCCGTGGAACCAACTCCTGCGCCCGCACCTGCGCCTGCGCCGACACCCACCGTGGAGCCCGCGCCCGCGCCTGCGCCTGCGCCCGCCGCGGAGAGCTCGAGCTGCCAGGCGTCGGCGGGGGGCGTTTCGTCGATGGCGGGATTGCTCTTCGCGTGTGCCGCGGTGGTTGCGGCGGGGCGTCGACGTCGGGGGAAGTGAGCTTCAGCGGCTGACTCGGCTCGGACACTGAATCGAACGACCAGACCGAGACTGAGTCCGAGACTGATGCTGAGTCTGCGACCGAGTCTGCGACCGAGTCTGCGACCGATGCTGAGTCGCCTCACCGCGCCGACATTCCTTCTTGCCGCGCAGACGCTTGTCGTGTGCACTGGCGCCACATGCGTCGCTCCCTTCGCACACTGTCCATCCCCTCGCCTTGTCCGGAGCCCACATCCAACATGCGCGAGGTGGAGGGCGGGCGTTATTGCTTCGCGTGCAAGGCGAAGGTGGTCGACCTGAACGGCATGTCCGCAGAGGACGTGGAGGCGCTCCTCATCGCCTCTGGCGAGGACCTCTGTGGCGAGGTGGATGTGCTGCCCGGCGCACCGATGTTCCCGACGAGGCAAGCATTGCTCGCGGCCGGTGTCGCGGCCTCGCTGATGGTCCAGGCATGCGCGACTGCCCCCGAGGGCACCTTGCCGCCTCTTCCTGTAGCGGTCGCGCAGACTGCAGTCGCACCGATCGCGGAGCCCGTCGCACCGACCGTGGCTGCGGTTGAGGTTTCTGCCCCGGCAGAGGCGGAGCAGGCGCCCAACGCCGACGAGCCCTGCGAGGCCTACGAGCTCGAGGACGCCCAAACCCGCGAAGACGCAGGCCCGCGCCGGTTTCGCCGTCGCGGTGCCGTGCGCCCCTCGACCGCCGATGTTCGAAGAAGACCTGTGCGCATTCGCTGACTGCGAGCGACGACTGACTTTGCGCCGCTGCGCCGCTCAGCCAAGCAGCGTGTAGCGCAGTGTGATCACCCGTCCGGCGCGCAGGATGTCGACCTGAACTGCGTTCGAGGTGCGTGCGATGCGCACGGCTTCGAGCGCGTCTTCGGGGGCGCTGAGGGAGGTGCCGTTGACGCGGAGGGGGACGTCGCCGTTGCGCAGGCCAAGTTGCTCGAGCGGGCCACGTCGCTCCAAGCCGAAGATGCGGAGCCCAAAGACGACGCCATTCTGCTCATGCGGCATCACCTGCGCGAGGCGTGTCTCCGAGCGGATCAGGCGCTCGAGGAAGCTGCGCGAGACGATGTACTCGTGGTGGCCAATGCGCTCGCTCTCAAGCCCGACGGGCGCTGCGTCGATGAATTCCATCGTGCCCTGCATCACATCCTCCGGCGCGATGTACGGTGGCACTGCACGGGCACGATCGGCGGCGCGGGCCTCCTCATTGGCGCGGGCATTCGCCGCGACGATGGCCTCGATCTCATGCTCAAAGGCGCTTCGCTCCTCAGCGTAGTCCACGCGTTGCACGCCTCCGAGCTGCGGCATGCACGCAAGCGCCACCGCACCGCTCACGGCAGCTGCACTCATTGCTCCCGCCACCGCACTCATCATCAGCGGCATGCGCGAGGGTTCCACCGGGCAATCCGTCGTTGCGACCCGTCCATCGGGCCTGAGGCGCAGGCGCACACAGGGGACTTCTGCCTCGCGGGCGAAGAGCGCCTCGACTTCTGTGCGCGTCATCTCCGAGAGGTCGTAGACGTCACGCCTGCAGCGGTCGCAATGCCTCTGTGAGGCGCTTCCCCGCATCGCATCCCACGACTCTCGGCAGGGCGTCTTGATGCGGATGCGCGCGAGAAGATCACGACGATCGAGCTCGACGCTTTCTTCCAGAAGCGCGTGTTCCCGCAGCATCGCCGCACGCATCGTCTCGGCCTCATCGAGCGTCGAGAGCCAGGTCTCGATGTCCCTCTTGCGCTTCAGCTTGGCATCGCCCGCATCGCGGTAGGGGCCTTGGACGAGTTGATCATTGGGGATCGAAGCGCTCGCCGTTTTGTCATTGCCCAACTCGCCGGGGAGTGTGGGAAGCCTTCGTTTTGCCTGCATTCATTGCCTCCGAGGCTTCCCTCAGCAGGCTTCGTGCCGACGGCACATTGCTCGAAGTCAGCTCTGGAGCGTTTGGAGCAATGTTGAGATAGCTCGAAGTCAGCTCTGGAGCGTTTGGAGCAATGCTCAGATAGCTCGAAGTCAGCTCTGGAGCGTTTGGAGCAATGCTCAGGTAGCTCGAAGTCAGCTCTGGAGCGTTTGGAGCAATGCTCAGATAGCTCGAAGTCAGCTCTGGGGCGTTTGGAGCTACCGCCCGGAGGAATCCGCGCGCCCTCAGAGCGAGGCGATGAACGCGGCGATCAGCGAGAAGGCAAAGCAGCTCACGGCCAAGGTCGTGAAGAGCAAGGTCGCGCGCAGGACGAACATCGCGCGGAGATGGGCGATGCCCTGCGCGAACTTCTGCGCGTCGAGGTGCGCGTCGGGGGTGCGGCCGAGGCGCCAGAGCGTGCGGGCGGAGAGAAAGCAGGGGAGGGCGAGCACAAAGCCGAGGCCGCCCACGACGAGCTCAGGGGCCGACCAACCAATGCGCGCGACGCGCAGGCATGACGCGATACCGACTGCGGCGAGCAGGGTGCCGTGCACGAGCAGCGACTGCTTCAAGAAGCGGAGGCCGCGACGGCCCGCGCGGTCGAGCACGCGATCGACTGGGGCAACCTCCGTCGCTTCGGTTGCGTCGGTTGATTCGGGCGGCACAGGCTCACTGCGTCGCACGAGCGGAATCGCACCCTCCGGGTCGAGGCTGATGCGCTCCGAATCTGCCTCCTCGCCTTCCACACGCGGCGCACTTGCGCGGTCGAGCAGGAAGGGCTCGGTGGGCTCGCGGGCCTGCTCACTCACGCGAGTGTCCCCAGCCAGACAAGCAAGGCTGCGACGACGAACGCGATGATCGTGTCGAGCCAGAGCGCACGACCCAGCGCCGAGACGGCATCTTCAAGATGGAGCGCATCCTTCTCCGAGGAATGGATGTGATGCTCAAGGTCATCGGCTGCGTCGTTGAAGAGCACACCGCCGCGCAAGATGATGATCGCAAAGAGCGCGACGAGGCTCATCGCGATGCCCATCTGCGTGTTGGAGACTTCGCCCAAGGTGACAAGCGGCGGCGTCGTATCGGTCTCCACCTCGGCGGCCGTCACGGCAGAAAATGTCCACGCCACACCGACCGAGACGCAGAGCAAGAGCAAGAGCCCGCCCGAGAGAATCTGAAAGCGCCCAAGCGTGCCCATCCAGCGCGCGGTCGTGTCGATCACGCGTTCTTCACGCGCATCGAAAGGCAGCTCCGCGAGCGTGCGCGTCGGTGAAGCGGGCTTTGTCTCAGGCGCCGTCACGCGCGCTCAGGCAAGCGATGCGAGGAGCTTGGCCGGGTCGACGATGTGTCCC
The DNA here is from genome assembly GCA_044373065.1 of Sandaracinaceae bacterium. GTDB lineage: Bacteria > Myxococcota_A > Polyangia > Polyangiales > Sandaracinaceae > JAFLCL01. The sequence continues at coordinate 30,787 of JBILQT010000011.1, read as the reverse complement.
GCGATCGCGCTTGCTGCGACCGTGAGCGGGCTCGCGAGATAGACCTTCCCGGGGCCCGAGCGGCCAGGGAAGTTGCGGTTGATCGCGCTCACCGTGATGCGCTCGGCCTTGTCCGAGACGCCTGGGCCCGCGTTGATGCAGGCGCCGCAGCTCGGCTGAATCAGCTCGACGCCCGCCTCCTCAAAGAGCCGGATGTAGCCCTTGCTCTCGGCGTATCTGCGAATGTGCTGCGAGCCGAACTGGATGTAGCAGTGCACGCCCTCCTTGACCTTCTTGCCCTGCTTCAGCGCGCGACCAAAGACGAGCGCGTACTGGTCCATATCGGCCTTCTTGCCGCCCGTGCATGAGCCGCCGTAGGCGATGTCGATGGCCACCTCATCCTTGAACGACTGCATCGAGATGCCGTTGCGCGGGTCGCCTGGCGTCGCGAGCATCACGGGCACTTCGGCGAGATCGATCTCGAAGGTCTCAAGGTAGGTCGCGCCCTCATCGCTCTTGAGGATGCCCTTCTGGATCTCATCCTTCGGTGTCCCGCGCATCTCGTGGATGTAGTCGACGACGACATCGCCTGCTTCGAGGATGCCCGTGAAGCCGCCTGCTTCGACGGCCATGTTCGTGAGCGTCGCCTGCTCATCCATCGGCAGCGTGTGAAGGCCTGGGCCGCCGAACTCGAGCACCTTGCCGATGCCGCGGCTCGTGCGGAAGAAGGGCTGCGAGAGGATGAAGAGGATCACGTCCTTGGCGCTGATGCCCTCGCGCAGCTTGTTCGTGAGCACAAAGCGCACGGTCTCGGGGACCTTCACGCGCACGTCACGCGTGAACCAGGCGTTGGCCATGTCGGTCGAGCCGACACCGAAGGCGAAGGCGCCGAGTGCACCCGCCATGCAGGTGTGGCTGTCGGTGCCCGTGATGACTTGCCCAGGCAGGCCGATGTCTTCGATCACCGCGTTGTGGCAAATCGCCTCCGAGCCACCGCCTGTGCCATCCGCGGCCTTTGGCACCTCACCGTAGAGCTTGAGCGCGTGCTTCTTCGCGAACGCTTCCTGCGTGGTCGCAAGGCCATTGGCCTTCTCCAAGAGGCCCATCTCGCGATGCTTCTGGCTCATCGCATTGCCAAGAAATGTAAGGTGATCGCGGAAGGTGAAGACGCTCTGCTTCTCGGCAATCTTCGCGTCCTTGCCCAGCGCACTCACAAAGAGCGCCTCGGCCATCGGCGTCACGTACTCATGGCTGAAGCGCACGTCGGTGCGGATGAAGAGCGCATCGCCTGGCTCCACCGCGGTCACACCAAGCTTGCCGCTCTGCGCATCGACGACGGCGTTCTTCGCGATGATCTTCTCCACCATCGTCATCGGACGCGCCTTGGTCTCGATCACGGGCGGCGAGATCTGACCCGCGAGGCGCGCTTGGTTGTAGGCGAAGAGGCCGCCCGCGCGAACGATGTCTCGGCTGATGATGTCGAGGCCCTCGGTGAAGCGGTCGACGGCGATTTCCTTCCCATCGAGGATGTCGTTCAACACCGAGAAATCCGTCGTCGAGAAGAGCCCGATGTTCTGGCAGTTCTGCCCGTAGATTTTCTCGATGCTGCGCGCGACGACGAGCTCAATGCCTGCGGCCTGCTCGCTGTACGGCGCCTGCTCGCGTGAGGAGCCACAGCCCTTCGACTCACCGCTGACGATGACGCTGAACTTGCCGCCCTTGAGCGCGCCCTTCTCGATCACCTGCCCGCGCAGGCCCACCATCGAGTACTCGCCGAGCGTCTCGTCGTAGTGAAAGCAGACCCAGCCGGGCGTGATCTCGTCGGTCGAGATGTTGTCGATGAGCTTTGGGCCCTCACCACGGCAGATGGCCGCAATCGTCTCGCGCGGGAGGTCTTCGCCTTGGAGTTGCTGACGAAGAAGGTTGGCGTCCTCGGTGAGGAAGAGGATGCGGCCAGCGAATCGAACAGACGTGCGGGTCATGGGCGCGCATTGTTCAGGATTGGCGAGAGAACCCGCAAGGAGTTGCTGCACGGTTGGGTCAACTGCGACGCACTGCGCAAACGTTTGGTCGCTCTGCAAAGACCGCAAAGAGCCCATTGCGCATCCCACTTCGCGCGCTTCACTCGCGCCCATGGCGAGCCGCAAGACGAAGACCGAGAGCAAGACCGAGACCTTCGATGCGGCGTACTACGAGCGCTACTACGAGCGTGTTCGAACACGCGTTGCCTCCCCGGAAGACACGTTGCGTCTCGCGCGCTTTGTGGCGGCCTATCTCGTCCACCTGCGCGTCGGCGAGGTGCGCTCGGTGCTCGACCTCGGCTGTGGTCTTGGCTGGTGGAAGGAGCCCTCGCTTGAGCTCTTTCACAACGCGAAGTACCGCGGTGTGGAGTTCAGCGATCACCTCGTGAAGAAGCTCGGCTGGGAGAAGGGGTCCGTCGCCGACTATGCGGGCCCGGCCGCGGATCTCGTCGTCTGCCAGGGCGTGCTGCACTACCTCGATCGCAAGACGGCCGAGCGCGCGATGGAGAACCTCGCGAGGCTCACCAAGAAGGCGCTCTATGTGGAGGCGCTGACGAAGGAGGACTGGGCAGAGACAGTCGACAAGGAGCGCACGGATGGGCACATGCAGCTGCGCGTGGCGCGCTTCTATCGGAGTGCGCTCAACGAACACTTTGAGCCCTGTGGCGGCGGTGTGTACGTGCCCAAAGCGAAGCCCGTGGTGCTCTTTGCGCTGGAACGCGGGCAGTAGGCGCATCGCGGCGGGCGCTGCCGAAGAAATCGCACCAGCGCCTTGGAAATCCATCCGCCGTGCGTCGTCCCACCTCTGTCATCATGAGGTTGCACATGGTTCAGCGTACTGAGCGAGCACCCGAGGCCGAGGAGGCCCAGCGTGAAGACGCGTCTCGATGGCGTGCGGAGCGCGAGCGGCTTCTGGCGGCGGCAGAGGGCGACCAGGAGGCCATGCGGGCCATCTATCGAGCGCATGTCGACATGGTCTTTCGCACCGCATCGCGCGTGCTCGGCGCCTCCGATGGCGACGTCGATGATGTCGTGCAGCACACCTTCCTCGCGGCGGTGCAGTCTGCGGAATCGTTTGATGGTCGATCGAAGTTGTCGACCTGGCTCGTCGGCATCGCCACCCGGCGTGCCCTCGACCATGCGCGTGCACGTCATCGGCGTGGACGTTGGGACAAGCTGAAGGAGTGGGTCGGCATTGGCCCCTCCGCAGAGTCGACACCGGATGTGCGGCACCAGGCGCGCACGACGGCAGAGAAGGCGCTTGATGTGCTCACGCTCGATCAGCGCACCGCGTTTGTGCTCCACGAGGTCGAGGGGCACACGCTGCAGGAGATCTCGGAGATGACGGGCGTCGGTATCTCAACGCTGCACGCGCGTCTCCTGGCCGGTAGAAAACGTCTGGATGCATACCTGGTGGAAGCCGGCCTAGCGCGCGGAGGTGCGAAGTGAGCAAGTCGAACAAGGGCTCGAAGGCGAAGGCCATGACGAGCCATGAAGACATCGCAGCGGCCCTGCGCACATCCGCGCCAGAGATGGATGACCTGCGCAAGATGCGGCTTGAGCGACGCTTGCTCGCGGCAACCGAGATGGGTGTTGGCGAGGGCGCATCTCAGCCCGTCGTGCCCGCGAATGTCCTTCCCATGAAGCGTGTTGTGCCGATGCCCTCCGCGCGCCTGACGCTCGGGGTGCTCGCCCTGGCCGCCGCAGCGTTGCTGGGCTTCATGCTCCGCGGTGGCATCGAAGGAGGCACATCGCATGCGCCTCTGACAGGCGCGCACTTCGCGGTGTTGCGCGCGGAGGGTACGTCCGAGGGCCTGCTCTCACGCGGCACGAATGTGACGACGCAGGCAGGTGAGCGCGGCTCGATCGAGGTGGGCGATGTGACGGCGCATCTTCGTGAGCGCACGACGCTGAGCCTTCGCTCGGACGACCTCAATGATGTCGCGATGCGCCTCGACTCGGGCACCTCCGAGTTTGCTTTCCACCCGCGGCATCGCGGTCAGCAACACCTCACGGTGACGACACCGAATGCGCGCGTCGAGGTGGTCGGCACGGTGTTCACGGTGCGTGTGGATGGCGCGGGCACCGAGGTCTCCGTGGCCGAGGGAACCGTGCGGGTCGTGCGCCTGAGCGGCGGCGAGGCATCGCTTGTCCATGCGGGCGACACGCTCTTGGTGCGCGCCGTTGGGTCGAGCGCGCATGCGGCAAGCGAGCCTGCGCGCGTGAATGAGGCGGTGGCGAGTGCGCCCACGTCGGTGGTGGCGGAAGCTCCAGCCGTGCAGGGCGCAGCCGTGTCGGTGCGTCCAGTGCTCGCACGCGAGAGTGCGCATGGGGCTGTGACCGTGGCTGAGGCTGCGACTGTGGCTGACGTTGCGCTTGCGACTGAGGCAGCGACCGAGACTGAGACAGCGACTGAGGCAGCGACTGAGGCAGCGACTGCGACTGAGGCAGCGACTGCGACTGAGGCAGCGACCGCGACTGAGGCAGCGACCGCGACTGAGGCAGCGACCGCGACTGAGGCAGCGACCGCGACTGAGGTCAGCGCGACGACTCCTGAGTCATCGCTTGCGTTGGCAGCGCCACGTCGCGCACCGAGCGCAGCTTCGACGTTGGCCAGCCCACGGGCGCAGCGTCCGGAGGTCGTCACGCGGGGCCCGCAACTCTCAGGTCCGCGTGCGGAGTTCGAGCACGAGCGACGCGTCTGGGGCCGCGTGGATGACCTTCAATCGAACGGTCAGTACGAGCGATCGTTGCCGCTCATCGAAGAGATCGAAGCCAATGGCTCACCGGCTGATCGCGCCGAGGCGCTCTTTCATCACGCGCGAACCCTGGACGTTGCGCTTCGCCGTCCCGCGCAAGCGTTGGAGCTCTACCGTCGCTACGTGAACGCGCATCCGGATGGGCCGCGCGCGCGCGAGGCGTACGTTCGCATCCGGATGATTGAGAACCAGTAGACCCTACTGAATCGTGATGGGGCGTGGCGCGAGCACACTCGTGCGGCTTGGATTGCTCGCCTCATAGGCGACGACTCCGAGGCCGCGCATCGTGCCGCGCACGGACCAGCGAATCGGCAGCGGGATGCGCACATCGACGCCGCTTGCGAGGGTCGACAGACGCAAGCGAAGCAGGCCTGGCGTGCGTGGCTCGACGGAGACGACGAAGCCCGAGTTGCGCATCGCGGAGAGCAACTGCGCGTCGGCCGCGATGCCTGCGGGGAGCTGGATGAGCAGCACAGGCGCGGCGACCTCACTCGTCGCATGCACCGTGAGTTCAAGCGAGGCGGTGTGTCGCGCATCGCCGTTCTCGCCCTGGATGGAGAGCGTCATCGGTGCATCCGAGCGCTCGGTGTAAGGCGTGTACGAGAGCGACTCTACGCGCACAAAGAGCGGCCCCTCACCCGAGACGCGCACACTTGGCGATGCGCCTGCGCCCTCGAGCGTGACGACCGCACGGCCTTGCTGCAGTGCGCCACTGAGTGAGCGCCCATTCACTTGAATCGCGAGCGCGTCGGAGAGTGCGGCCTCACTCGGTGCGCCCTGCATGGCCCCGAACGAGCCTGATGCGAGCCACCAGAAGAGCAGCTCGCCACCGGTTGCGACGATGACGTTGTCGTCAAACGAGGCGCCGCGTACGAGGTCTTGCGCGAGGTCGTACTCACCGAGCTGACGCACCGCGACGGCGAACGCGAGGGTGGCTGTGAGGCGCTCACGCACCGAGTCGCGGCCTGCACTTGGAACGACGCGCTGACCGTGTGCACCGCCGCGCTCGACGCGCTCGAGGTGCGTGCGCACGCGCTCCACCATCGCACGTGCGTGTGCATCGCCAGCATCCGCAAGAAGGAGAGCGGCTGCGGCACGCGCAAGCGTGGAGGTGTCATCCGGAGAGCGACGAAGCACCCGTCGAAGCTGCGCACGTTCGCGCGCCACGAGCTGCGCAACGGGGTCGAGCTGACGCTCCATCGTGTCGGCAAGCTCATACGCACCACCAGGCGACAACGCAGCGAGCACTGCCGCGCTCTCCACCGGGTCTCCTGAGCCGTACTGCCCAAGCATGCTGCGCGCGCGATTCGCGGCTTGCTGCGCGACCTCATCCTCGTTGTCTGCGGCGGACCAAGCGACGAGCGCACATGCCGCCGAGAGGCGCGGAGTTGTGCTTGCGTGGTCCTGCTGAAGCGAGGTGCGAAGGGCCTCATCGAGTGGGCGTCCACCCATCACGAGCGACCATGCAATGAGGCCCGGGTCCGAGCGGCGCGTATCCGCGAGATCAGGGTCGAGCCCGAGCGCGTCGGGGCGGAGTGCGACCACGCGGCTCGTTGCGTCGCGTCCATCACTCGGCGCATCGAGGTGCATCTCGCTCGGACCTGTCGCGATGCCCGCAATGCGCGTTCGAATCGGGATGAGGCCTCGGTCGACGGCGACCGTGGAGCGCATCGAGCGAACAGCGTTGCCTGCATCGACGAAGCGCAGTGCGGCCGTTCCTGCGCCGGGCTCGCGGCCCGTGATGCGAATGCGGAAGAGCGAGGAGGTCTCCGCGGGAAGCGAAAGCGCTGTCGCGCCGGCGGTGAGCGCCACCGCCCCTGAGCCCTGCGCGTCGAGTGCGAGCGAGAGGTTGCGCGTTGAGGTGTTCGTCACGCGGAGCTCGGCTTCGATCGCCTCATCCACACGCACGCGCTCGGGGAGCACGCCTTCGATGATCAGCGGCGAGCCGAGCAGTGCATGCGTGTGACCGGCGTAGACGGTTCCATCGGCCGAGAAGCCGACGGCCATCACGCCCCAGACGCGCGGCTCTTCATCGAGCGAGAGCATCACTGAGCGCCCATCAAGTGTCGTGAGTGCGCTTGCGCCATCCGTGAAGTGCGTCGGGCGACGCAGGCCCAGCGGGTCGATCACCGGCGTGAGGAGCGAGGGGAGGCGCTCCCAAAGCTCCAGCGCAACACCAGCGGATGCGGCCTCGGTGCTCGCCGGAATTCCAACGTAGCCCGCGCCTGTGTGCTGACCGAGTTCGGTCACCGTCGCGCGTCCAAGCTCCACGCCCGTGAGCCTTGCAAGAAGGCCATCTTCACCGACCGACTGTGCGTAGGGCGAGGTCGAAGGAAGCACGCGCGCCGTTGGGTCGGTCATGTCGTCGGCGGTCGCGCCGCGTCCATCGGGGCCTACGGAGAAGACTTCCCAACCTGCGAGCGGTTGCCATGCGGCGTAACGCGATTGTCCGCGTACGGGCGCGAGTACAAAGGGCCTGCCCCAGCCATCGACAAGCTCGCGTGTGGAGAGCTGACCAATCGCCTCGTCGTAGAGCTGGGTTGTGTGTGCGAGCCATGTGCTTGGGTCACCCAGGCGTGCCCAGGGGATGTCGTAGCCGTTCGAGAGCACGAAGCGTCGCAATGCCACGAGCAAGCGGAAGAGGCGCTCGCGTGTGATGCGTCGCGCGACGTTGTCGTAGGTGAATGCCGGGTCGAATGCGCGCAGTGCTTCGACGGTGATGGGCTCACCCCCGAGGCCCGTTGCGCCCTCGCCACCCACAGCGCCGCCCTCGGCGACGGAAGAAACAATCTGTGCGTTGAAGTCCCAACGGCCATTCGTCTGCACCGCGACGTCTTCGATGCGCTCGGGCACCGCGTTCGCGACGCGCTCTTCGATCGCGCGGAAGAGCAGGGCCAGGCGCCCCGTGAGGAAGCGGCTCTGTGCACGCCACGGGTCGCGAAGGAGCGAGAGCTCAAGCGGATCGGTCGGTGCGGGAAGGGCGATCGTGGTGATCGCATTGCCTGTCTGACGAAGCGCGAAGGGGGCCGCAACATCGCGTGTCGTGGTGACGGCGAGTGCAGCGCGCACAAGGTCGGGCGTCGCCCGCGCGAGCGACTGTCGAAGTGTTGCGCCCAGCTCTGCGGCCTCGGTGCGATTCATCATCGCCTCAAGCTCTTCGATGGGTGCCGCGACGAGAAGGGCCGTCACACCTGGCTGCGCTGCGATGTCGACACGCATGCCCTCGGGCTGTGCGGAGGCACGCACCTCAAGTTCTGCAGCTTGGCCCGCCTGCACCCATGCCTGTGCCGTTCCACCGCGCACCTCACGGCCTTCTGCGCCGAAGAGCGGGCGTGCAACAAAGAGCACGCGATCGATGATCTCGGAGGGCAGCGCGATGGAGGCCGTCGTCTCGCCTGGCGCAAGCACGACCGCGCCGAAGAGGCGACGTGTCCCGGGGTGGAGCGCGCGGATCGAGATGGGCAGTTGCGCGGCGATCGGTGCGCGTGTGACCTCCAGCTGCACAGTCGTGCCGCGGGTCACAAGGGGTGCTGCAACGCGCACGCGGGCTGCACCGTCGGGGTCGAGTGCGAGGCACGACTCAAGCGTGTCGCCGCCTGCGACGTGAAGCTCCACCGCCGTTGCCGCATCACCCCCGCAGCGATCCTGTGTGCCGGGTGCGAGGTTGGAGAGTGCGCTCACATCGAGCACTGCGATGCCGCTCGCATCGGTTGTTCCGCGGACGCGTCCGATGCGCGGGCCGATGAGCTCGACACCAATGCCTTGCGCAGCCGGGCTTCCATCGATCGACACGACGCGCGCAAAGACGCGCCCACCGAGTGTGGGGATGAGTGCGCCGCCTTCCACGCTGAACGTCGCAGCACGCTCGACGCGCGCGACACGAACCTGCGCTGAGCCTGAGCCCGCGCCCTCGTACTCGTGTGCAGCCTGGACGTAGATGCCGACGTCGCCGAAGGCGCCTCCGATCTCAGGCGCTTGGAAGCGGAAGCGCAATCGACCGCGTGCATCGGTGCGAAGCGGTGCGCGCTGCTGCTGGTCGTAGTTGCGCCCGTCCTGTGCTTGCACCACGGCGCCTTCGATCGGGCGCCCCTCTTCGTTGCGCACGACAACATCGACGTCGACGGTCTCGCGCGGCTCAAGCGTTGTGCGAACGGGCGCAATGGCCACGCGGAGCTGTGAGCTCGCCTGCGCGACCGAGATGTAGGCCGACTGCGTCGACTCCAAACGCTCACGACGCTCGCCTGTGCTCGCGATGATGCGCACCTCGCCCTGCGCCTCACTCGGCAGATGAAAGACGTGATGCGCGATGCCTGCCGCGTTCGTGCGAACGTCGACGCGCGGCATGATCGATCGGCCGCTCGCATCGCGAAGCTCAAGGCGCACTGGTAGCGATGCAAGAGGACGCGCACTCGCATCCCGCGCCATCACCGAAGCGTGCAAAAGCCCGCCTTGCATGACGACCTGACGAAGCGCTCCGACAAAGAGCGAGCGTGCTGCCGTCGTGGTCACGGTGAACTCGAAGCGACGCTGCACACCAGCCCCGCCCGCGGCGGATCGGAGTGCACGCAAGACGACCCCAAATGAGTCAGGCGCATCGGCAGGGATGGGCAGCGTGAGGAGTGCGCGACCGCGTGCGTCGCTTGTGACGGTGATCGGCTCGGCCGTTGGATCGAGCGCCGTCGTGAGCTGCACCTCGGTATTCGGCGCGAGCCGCAGCGTGCTCATGCCGACGACCTCGTAGGTCGTGATGAGCCAGCGAAGCTCACCCCCACGGGTCGCGGCAAGCGCGCCTTCGATCTGCAGATCGAGGCCCTGCACCGAGCCTGTCGGGCGTGCGCGTGCGGCCGTTTGCGCATGCGTGTTGGCGGTGAACGCGAGCGCAAAGAGCGCCAGCAACGCGGGGAGAAGAGCGCGCGACCAAGCGCGACGTGCGTGGAGAGAAAAGCGGTTCATCGGATGCCCTCAGAAAGCGAGCGCGCAAAGTCGAGTGGGATGGGTTCGGGTCTCGGTGGCGTGGGCGGTGCCGACGCCTCGTTGTCGGCGGGGCGCGCCTCTGCGCCGTGATCGGCGATGACGGATTCACGCGAGGGGAGAATGGCCACCGCGAGCTCATTGCCGGTGCTCCCCTGTGCGTCGTCCCAGGCGCTCACGCCCAAGCCGCGCAGGGTGCCGCCGACACTCCAGCGTGCAGGGATCACGAGGCGCACAAAGCCACCGGGCGCAATCGGTCGGAGCGTGAGTCGAAGTGTCGTGCCCTCGGCTGCGGGAGGCCCCGCGAGGCGCGTTGCGAGTGCATCACGGGTGGCCTCGTCGAGCTCGGCGCCTGCGGGGAGTTGAAGCTCCACGATCGGACGAATCAACGCGCGCGTACCGCGATTGCGAATCGTCAGGCGCAATGTCGAGCGCGTCTCACGCGCACCCAGCTCGCCATCCCAAGCGACGTCAATCGGTGCCGGACGCGCAGGCGCCTCAGACCACGCCATGCCGTAGCGAACATCGAGCTGCGCGAGCGCGAGCACATCGCGCGGCAGCGTGAACGCGATGATGTGTGCACCGGCGGTCGCAGTCGGAAGCGCGGCGATCACGATGCCCTCTTCGACGTGCGAGTCGATCATCCGACCGTCGAAGGTCACGGAGACCTCACCGCTTGGAATGCCGCGCGTCAGACGCGAGGCCGCTGCGCTTGCGAGTGCGCGGCCTTCTGCTGGCCAATGCGGTGCACCGCGCGCCACGCGCGCCAGCGTGCGCAGAAGGGGAAGTGCATCGCGTGGACGCTCAAGCCCAAGGTAGGCGAGTGCGAGAAGCGAGGTGGGCAAGAGGCGCGGCTCGATCGAGCCGTCTTCCTGGGCAACCTCAAGCCATGCCTGATCGCCGACGACGATCACCTCGCGCTCCGCACGACGCAGCATCTCGCGCGCACGCGCTGCTTCATCCGGGCCGCCACTGAGTGCGAGTGCTGCCGCCACACGCACCGATGCAAACGCATCGTCGGAGGAACGCGCACCTTCGTTGGCAGCCTCACGTGCAATCCGTGCGAGTGCCTCATCGAGGAAGTGTCGCAAGCTCGGCCTTGCACTCGAACGCGCTGCAGGCGCCAGCGCGATGAGCACGGTGACGGGGTCACGCACCTGCGAGGGCTGCTGCGCATAGGCGCGCATCGAGACGGGCATCTCCAAGTCCGCACCGGAGAGGAAGCGCAGTGCACCGCGTGCATCGTCATCGGTCAGCCGCTCATCACCCCAGAGCGCACCGAGCGCACGTGCAACGCGCGCCGCATCCATGCCGCCGTAGATGTAGGTCGCATCACCCAGATCCTCGCGGCGACGAATGATCGGCAAAAGACTCTGCGCGAGCTCTGTCGTGACAGGTTCGCCCGACATCGCGAGCGACCAGCTCGTCCACGCTGCATCGCCACCCTCTGCAGCCCAGGTGCTCGGATGCCCGAACATCGCACCGGCCACGCTCAGGCGAACCTCACCTGGGCCATGCGCACTCGCACCGGCAGGCACGCTGTAGCGAATCTGATCGCCACCCTGCACCAGCTCGAGACGTCGCGCGCGGACAAGGCGCGCGTCTTCCACCACCACAAGGGGCCGACGCACAGCATCGAGCGGCGTTCCGTCCGGGAGCAGCGCACGCACGATCACAAAGCCCGAGCCAGCGCGTGTGGCACGCACCACGACGACTGCCTCAGACGCATCACGCGGCCCGCAATCCACACGCTCCGCCGCAGCGATATCAAGCCCGAGGTCGCCCTCGGTGCTCACTTCCACACGCGCTGAAAGATTGCCCGCCGTGCGATTCTGAACGCGCACAGGAAGGCGAATCTCATCACCCACGGTGGCCATCTCGGGTACGGGCGCATCGACCATCGCATCCTGATCGACACGCACATCACCGCGCCCTGAGGTGATCCATCCCGAGCTCGTCCAGGCGATCGCTTCGAGGCGATAGGTGGTGAGCGCATCGAGCAGAGGCACATCGATCTCGGCGACGCCTTGGGCGTTCAACGCGACCTCGCCGACGAAGTGCAACGTCGCCGGGAACTCTTGGCGAATCAGCGAACTCGCCGTTCCGAGGTAGCCGACATCCTGCGCTCGCGCTTCATCGCGCGACACCGTCGTGCTGGGCGTCGTTGCGCCGAGCGGCTGGAAGCGCCCCTGCTGCGCGATCATCGAAGGCTCCGCCGAAGGCGGTGGTGCGGGCTCTGGCATGCCGGCAGAAGCCCGAACGCTTCGGTATCGCCGTTCACCGCCGCCACCTTCGCCGTCCGCCATCATGTCGTCCATCGCCATCGACTCTTCCGCGGGGGCCTCGGCATACGCGATGTCCGGCTCATTCTCGGACTCCGAACCGGTCGAAGTCACAGGCCCCGTGGTGCGCTCTTCCTCAGCCGCGAGCGAGGTCGCGTGGTAGGCGCGCGCCATCAAGCCGAGCACGCGCTCGCCAGGTGCAATGCGCGAGAGCGCTGTCATGAGCGCGTCTTCACTCGATGCCGTGGCGTAGATCGTTGCGCGCGGAACAACACGCGCGAAAGGGTCACGCACGTCATCCGCATTGCCGTACACGCCGTCGGGCCCAGGCGAGCTCAGCTCCCAATCGATCGCGCGATCGGTGAGCACCACCGCAGGCCTGCGTCCCGTCACACGACGCAGCTCAAACGCACGTCCCCAAGGGTCCACAAGCTGACCACCATTGAGCACACCGAGCTGCACCAAGCGCGAGAGCCAGCGCTCTGGAGGCTCATTCGCGGAGGCGCGCTGCGCCGCCAAATCCTCCGGGTTCACATAGGCCGCGAGCGCCACCAAGAGCTGCACAAGGCGCCCGCGCGCCACGCGTCGCGCCACGGAGTCGAAGCTGAAGCTCGGGTCGGCTTGCGTGAGCATCGCGACCGTCATCGGCTCATCGCCCAGCGTCCTCCAATCCGCATATCCCTCGTCGTGCATGCGCGCGAGCACATCGGGTGCGAACTCGACGCGACGACCGTTCGTACGCAGAAGCCGCGCACGCGCTTCTTGGTCGACACCAAGCGCTGTCACGCGCGCCTCAAGCTGCATCATGATGGGCCCGAGTTGACGTCGGTAGAGCTCCTCGCGCAGGCCCACGGGGTCACGCAAAAGGCCGCTTCCTCCCCAGCCTCCGCCGTAGCCATAGCGCTGCTGGTCCCAAGGCTGAATCACGATCGGCGGCGGAGGAGGACGCGTCGCCTCGACGGCTGTGTTCGCCACCAAAGCCGCACGCAAGAAGCGCTCGTCCGTCGCGTTGTACGGATGCGCCATGGCCTCGCCCAACTCGCCCGCGAGGTAGTTGCGCTGCCATGCCTGCTCGCCACCCATCATCGCCTCATCCCGCGCGAGCAGCGCGGCCCAGGCGTGCCCGCTCTCTGTTGGCGCCGAGGTCCGCAAGGTCACGTTCGCGTGCTCACGCACTCGATGCACTTCGCGATCGGGCGTGACGCTCAGACCAAACGCATCGGCCGGGCGCACCAGGAGTTGAACGCTCGCGCCTTGCCGCAAGGTTGTGACACCGGGCCCATCGAGTGGACCACGCGCGTCATCTGCACTCACGGGACGCGCATGCACGCGCCACACGCCACCAACTCCATGCGCAGGAAGCGCGATGGAGGTGCGCGTCTCATTCGCCGCCATCCAACCGAACGCCTGCGGAACGCCGTCCGCGCTGATCTCGACGAGCACGGGTCGGCCATTCGCACTCGGCCTGCGCACGACAGAGACATCCACGCTCGTGCCCAAGTTCGCGACGGGCTGCGCGGTGTGCACAACAAGCTGTGCGTCGAGCGCAACAGGCACACAGACGCGTGAGGTCGTCGAAGGACGCGTGCGCACATCCACCTCAAACGAGGTCGAGGTTGTGCCCGCGCACGTGCCACCCGACATCGTCGCAGCCGCACCCCGCGGCAGTCGCACGCGAAGCTCTGCAAGCCCGTGTGCATCCGTGCGCGCAACCTCGCTGCCGCCTGTGACGCCCAAGCCGCGCAGCACAACTTCCTGCCCCGCCGCCATCGGACGCCCACGCGCATCCGTCACCGCGAGAAAGAGCGTGCTCTCTATCTCCGGCACAATCGCGCCCGTCTCCGAGCGAATCTCAACGCGCCAACGCGTGCGCGAAACCGTGTACGTCGAGGCCGCGGTGATCGTCCCGTAGGCCGCGTGAAACACACGCGCGCGAAGCGACTGCACGGCCGAGTCCCCCGACAAGAACGAGGGTGCGTGACCGTCGATCGCCGCCAAGCCCTCGGTATCCGTCGTCAGCGTGACGGGCTCATCCCCGATGAAGAGCTCCACCTGCGCGCCGCGCACCGGCGTCCCCGAGGGCGTCGTCACACGCACGTGCCCGGTCAGCGCCGCACCCGGTGCAAGCATCTCTTGATCGAGCTCAATCGTTGCCATCAGGCGCTCGGTGGTGCGCTGAAAAATTTCGATGCCGCGGTACCCCTGAAGGTCGCCGCTCTCGGTATGTGCGCGCAGTGAGTAGCCGCCCGGGGCCAGCGCATCACTCAACGCCAATGTTGCCGAGGCAGACCCACCCTGGCTCGTCGTCACACGCTGCGAGGCGACCGGACGATTCTGCGGATCGACAAGCTCCACAATCAGCGCGACATCGGCGATTGGTGCACGCGTCCCGACATCGAACGCACGCGTCCACACGCGCACGCTCTCCCCAGGCTCATAGCGATCTCGGTCACTCAGCAAGTCGAGTGCACGGTCGACGCCCAGGTTGAAGCTGAAGCGAAAGCTCCGGCCCGTAGCGCCGCCCGGCCGACGCACCTGCATGTCGACCCACGTCTGACCAAGCGCCTCGTGCGGCGTCTCGATGTCGATGTTGAAGTGCCCGCCCGCAAGGCTCCGCGTCGTCGCCGTGCGCACGATTCGCTCCGTGCCTTGATCGGTCATCGTCTTCAGCTCGCAGACGATCTCAAGCCCCTCGCGCGCCCTCAACGTCGCGAGCCCCTCGACCTCGTAGGCCACGCCTGAGTAGCGCACCGCCGTGCCGCGAGAGGTCGACGTGGTGCCCGTGAGCGCCAGCTCAAAGCCGCTCGTTCTCGCCTGCGCGGATGCCGCGTTCGGCTGCGCGATGAGCAGCGAAAGTGCGAGTGCGAGCGCGAACCATCGAAGGGCGGAGCGCAGCGCGCCGCGAGGTGAATCAATCAACAACAAATCGTGCATGAAGTGCCTCGGGGCTTGAGACGTTCGAATCGTCCGCAAGTTTGGCGCGAGGTTACACGAGGGCTGATTTTTCACGTCCGCCGTAGACGCACAGGGCTTTGGCCAAAGAAAAAGCGCGCCCCGAAGGACGCGCTCTTTGCGATCTTGCAGCGAGAGGGCTCAGCGCCAGCGACCGCGACCTGAACCGGCTGGGTCGGCGTAGGGGCCGCCATCCGAATCCGTGATGCCGGTGTAGCCCTGGCGAACGTTGCCACGACCGTTGCCGGCTGGGTCGGCGTATGCGCCACCATCGGAGTCGGTGATGCCCGAGGTCATGCCCATGCGACCGCGGCCGCAACCACCTGGATCCGCGCCGGGGCCGCCATCCGAGTCCGTGATGCCGCTGCACTGCTGGCGGTGTGCACCGCGGCCGTTGCCAGCCGGGTCAGCGTAGGGGCCGCCGTCCGAGTCGGTGACGCCACTCGTCCACTGCTGCTGCTGATACTGAACCTGCGGAGCAACCACGACGGCATTGGGCGCGCGCGGACCAACCACGACAGCGCGGCGATAGCAGCCCGCCATCACGGTCGAGGCTGCGCCACCGATGGCGATGGTTCCCACGGCACCCAGCATGGAGCGGCGCGAGACTTCTCTCTCAGCGTCGGGGTTCGAAACGATGTCGGAGTCTTCAAGCGTGCGGTTCTTCTGATCAGCCATGTTCACCTTCTCTCCCGAGGGAGTTGTCTGCTGGTTTCCCTTCCGGGAAATCAAAGATCTTCCTGAAACAGCAACCTGCCGTCTCCACAGTGCGGTCGAGCTTCGCATGAAGCCTCGCCTGCAAACTAGTCTCGTTCGCAAAGCGCGTTTTTGTGCCTCGAAACGAACCAGATCATCCCGGAGGGGGACTCTACCTTCGACGGCTACGCGGCCTCCTCGCGAAATCTTCCCCGCGCGGAATCAGTTCGCGACGAACTCGAGAAAGTACTGCTCGGGGAGGAACGTGTGCGCGGCAGCAAGGCGATATCCGGCCTCACGCATTTCTGCCTCGACGGCCTCCGGCGCGATCTTGAATTCCGCTGGCGGCCCCATCTCGGACTCAACGCGAAAGTCGACGATGACGACGCGCCCGCCAGGGCGAAGCTGTGCTCGCAGTGCCGCGAAATAGGTCGGCCGCGAATCGATATGATGAAAAGTGTCGACCACCAGCACGAGATCCACGGGCGAGGAGAGCCCGCTCTCCGTCGCAGTCCCCTCGATCGCAAGCACGTTGGTCAGCCCCTCCTCCGCCGCGCGATTGGCGAGGTGCCGCACCATGGAGGGCTCCAGGTCGATCGCATGCACATGCCCTTCTGTGACGACCCGCGCGATGCGCATGCTGAAGTACCCGGTGCCTGCGCCGAGGTCTGCGACTTCAGCTGAGCTCGGCAGCGCAAGCGTCTCAATCACGCGATCGGGCATCTGCCAGGCATCACGCTCCGCGGCGTCGAAGGTCGCGCTCCAGGCCACCGGGTCGTCGAAGCGATGATGCATCCCAGCGCCGTGATGGCCGTGCGCATGGTGTTCAGCCGGATGCGAGGGCGAGGCGTTGGACGACCCGCAGCCAACCACCATGAGGAGAGGAACCAGAGCAAGCGTGCGCATGAACGAGGCTTATCCGATCTCGCATGCTGTTACGATCGCGTCTTGTTCGCGAAAACCTTGAGGTGGATGTGAGTCATCGTTCGTCGACCAAAGAAGCTGCTTCCCCTGAGGCGAAGCAAGCCTCCGCAAGTGACCAACTCGCGCTCGGCTTGGATGCCTCGCCGATCCCGCGAAGGCAGCCAGAGATTGCGCCTGCGTCTCGCATCTACGTGAACCGCAACCTGCGCCTGAGCACGATCAAGTGGGTCGGCTTCGACATGGACTACACGCTCGCGCGCTACCGCCAAGATGCGATGGACAAGCTCTCGATCGAGGCGACCGTGAAGAAGATGGTCGAGCGCGGAAGGCCCGAGAGCCTGCTCACTGCGCACTTCGACTCAACCTTTCCGATACGTGGGCTCCACGTCGACCGCCAGCTTGGCAACGTGCTCAAGATGGACCGCTATCGCTACGTGAAGCGCGCCTTTCACGGCAGCCGCGAGCTCACGGCCGAGGAGCGGAAGGCGACCTACCGAGGCAAGCCCGTGCTCCCCGGCACCAAGCGCTTTCATTGGGTCGATACGCTCTATGCGTTGCCCGAGGTGGCGGTCTTCACGGGCGCCGTCGATCACCTCGAGGGGCTTGCGCGGGCACGCGGTGAAGAGCCCGCGATCGACTACGCCGCGCTCTTTGATGAGGTGCGCCAGTCGATCGATGCCGCACATCAAGACGGCAGCATCAACGGCGTCATCGAGAAGGACTTCGCCCGCTACGTCGAGCGCGACCCGCTCTTGCCCGAGACCCTTCATCAGCTGCGTGCGTCGGGCAAGAAGCTCTTTCTGCTCACGAACAGCCGCGCGGGCTACTCCGACCGCATGATGCGCTTTCTGCTCGACGGCGCGCTCGACGCGTTGCCCGACTGGAAATCATATTTCGATATTGTGATTTGCTTTGCGCGCAAGCCCAGCTTCTTTCAGGAGACAGCGCGCCCCTTTGTGATCATGGACGAGGCGCATCAGCCCCTGCGCGAGACCGATGTGCTCGAGCCCGGCCAGGTGCATGAGGGCGGATGCCTTGGGCCTCTGGAGAAGGCGCTCGGCGTGACGGGCGATGAGATTCTCTACGTGGGCGATCACATCTACGGCGACGTGCTGCGCGCGAAGAAGGAGAGCGCTTGGCGCACGATGATGGTCGTCCAAGAGATGGAGAGTGAGCTGCGCGCACATGCGCTGGCCGAGCCCGAGCTGAAGAGGCTTGAGGGCATCGCAGACGAGGCCGAGGAGCTGCACGACCTGCTCGCAAACCCAACCCTCGATGCGGCATCCCGTGCGGCCGTCCATGCACGCCTTGTGGCGTTGGAGCTCGCGCACGATGCGCTGGAAGAGTCCGCGGAGAAGGCCTTCCATGCCCGCTGGGGCTCGCTCTTCAAGGTGGGCCCGGAGGTCTCAAGCTTCGGGGATCAGATCGAGCGATTCGCCTGCATCTACAGCGAACGCGTGTCGAACCTACTTCGCTACGCGAACTCGCATTACTTCCGCGGCCCCCTCGATCGCATGCCGCACGAGCGTTGATGCTCCTAATATTGCAATACGGTTCGAATCGTATTGCAGTATGTTCTAATATCGAAACGGGTAGGAGACGCGAAAGCGTGCATCCACGAACGCAGGCAGGCGCGCGAGGCCGATGGCGCGTCGCACGCAGTTGCCAAAGGGCGTTCTCCCGACATCCCCACTGAGCTCCACCGACTCCACCGCGCCCGTGTGCTCGAAGATGATGACGGCCTGAACCATCCCGTGGCCGGCACTGAATTGCCGCGCGCAGATGTCGATGCCGGGCTCCACATTTTGCATCGCGCTCATGACGGCGAGCCGGGTCGGCGTGGGTGGCGTCTGGCCTTGCGCGAGCGCCTCGGGCAGACACGCGAGCCCAAGCAGGGTGCAGGCAATCAAGATGGACGAGCGAGGCATGGGCAGAGCGTGCGCTTCTTCGATACGAAATCCAACGCTTGGCCTGTACGCTTAAGCGATGAGCATCTCTCGAATCATCAGCTCCCTCACTGCGTTGGCCTGCGCCCTTGCCCTCGGTTGCAGTTGTGACGACGTGCCTTCCGGGAGCTGCAACAGCAGCCGCGATTGCCGGAGCGGGCTCATCTGCCGCGATAACCGCTGCACCGCGGACACGCGCGATGGCGGGCCTGGCGATGCGAACGAGACGCCAGACGCCTTGGAGATTCCTGACGTGTTTGTCCCCCCGGTGATGGATGCGGGCCCCTGCCGCAGCGTGAGCGGTGAGTCGACCATCGTCCCCATCCCCGTCGACATCATCATCGCGATCGACAACTCGGGAAGCATGACGGCCGAGGCGATGGAGGTGCAGCGCAACATCAACACCTTCGCCGGCATCATCGCGGCGAGCGGTCTCGACTACCGCGTCGTCTTGATCAGCAACCACACGGGCTCCACCGGCGTCTGCGTTCCTCCTCCGCTCGGCACCGGCGCACCCGCGTGCACTGGCGGGCCCGAGGGTCGCTTGCTCCACATCCATCGCTCGGTGGCCTCACGCAACGCGCCCGACTTGGTGCTCTCGCAGTACCCGATGTACCAGAGCTTTCTCCGCATGAACTCCGCGAAGGTCTTCCTCTGGATCACCGACGATGAGTCCTCGATGTTCACGGCCGACTCGTTCCGCACCGCGCTTCGAGCGCTTGCGCCGGCAGGCATGTTCGACATCCAGATTCACAACTCGATCGTGGGCTACTACGGCGAGACACCTGCGACTTGGAGCAGAACCTCCGCAGGCGCATGCGGCTCCCTCGCCCGTGTCGGTGCCACCTACATGCGCCTTGCGCAGTGCCTGACCAATGCCAACGCGCCCATCCCAGACTGCACACCCGGCAGCACGGGGCGTGTGTGTGAGGCCGATTGGACCAGCATCTTCGTGGCGATCGCACGCGGTGTCGTAAGCGGCGTCGCAGTCGCATGCGAGTTCGAAGTGCCTGCGCCTCCCATGGGGCAGTCGATCGACCTTGAGCGCGTTGCCGTCTCCGTGCTGACCACGGGCGGCGTTCCCGAGCGCACGCTGACGCGCGTGGCCAACGAGGCCGCATGCACGCCCAACGGTTGGTATGCGGATGACCCGATGAACCCGACGCGCATCCTCTTCTGCACCGATGCCTGCCGCGCGGTGCAGGCCGTCCCCGATGCGAGCGTGAACATCGACATCGGCTGCTTCACAGACGTCTTCTGAGCGCGCTCACCGCGAGGCGAGTCACACGCCCGCAGGCAACACGCTGAGCGAGCGGATGCCGCGCAACACACGCTCCACAGGCCTGACGGATGCAGGCTGTGTGAGGTCGATGTAGCGCGGCATCGCTGTTTCTTCGCGCGGCGCAAAGCAGTCGGCCTCCTCTGCGAACTTGGCCGAGAGGCCGCGTCGATAGCGCAGATGCCGCTGCCGTGTGGCCTCGACGATCGGCGACCAGACGCGATGCACGAGCTGCCTCTCGATGAGCACATGCCAGAGCGCGTTGCTCTTCTTGTAGAGCGTGCTCATCGCCAAGTAGGCCGGCACCGCGCGCACATCGTTGGGCCTGCGCGCCCAGATCGAAGCGGCGCTGAAGGTGCGCTGGTAGAGCCAGCCATAGCCCTGCTCGAGCTCTTCGGGCGTCATGTGCTTGGGCTGAAAGACCGCGTGCGCTGTGTCGTACTCCGACCAGTTGCGATGCAAGAGGCGCCCTTGTGATTCCATCTCGCGAAAGAGCGGCGTGCCCGGGTAGGGCGTGAGGATGTGGAAGGTCGCGGACTCCATGCGCACCTCTTCAATCCACGCGGCCAAGGTCGCGAAGCAGTCTTTGCGATCGTGATCGAAGCCGACGACGAAGCTGCCATTCACCTGGATGCCGTGGTCGTGAAGGATGGCGATGCGCTGCGCGTACTCAGCGGCACGCGGCGTCTTCTTGCGCGCGTCGGCAAGGTTCTCATCGGTGAGCGACTCAAAGCCGATGAACACACCCGTGCAGCCTGAGAGCGCCATCGCGCGCACGAGCGAGGGGTCATCCGTCACATCGATCGTGATGGCCGCACTCCAGATGATTCCCAAGGGGGCGAGCGAAGCACAAAGGGCGCGCAGATAAGCTCTGTTGGAGCCCAAATTGTTGTCCGTGAAGACACAATAAGGTTGTCCGTCGTCTTTGATCTCCTTCGCAATCTGCGCCGGTGTGCGCATGCGGTAGGGCATCTGAAGGCCCTCGGTCGAGAGGTAACAAAAGCCGCAGCGGTTGTGACAACCACGGGTCGCGTTGAGTGAGGTCGTGGTCAGAAACGAGTCGCGCGGCAGCAGGTCACGGCGCGGTGCGGGGTCGTCCGCATAGGGCCCCTGAAAGTTTCCCTCATATCGATTCTTCAGCGTGCCCTGGGCGACATCACGAAGCACATGCGGCCATGCCTGCACGCCGTCGCCCATCACCAGCGCATCGGCATGCGGCGCACACTCCTCCGGGCACGAGAGCACGTGAAGGCCTCCGAAGATCACGACGGCCCCGCGATCGCGGAAGTAGCGCGCGAGCGTGTAGGCGCGCTCCGCAAAGGTGAGGTGCACCGTGATGCCGACCACCTCGGGCGTGAACTCCGAGGGTGGTGCGCCGAGCAGCACATTCTCGTCGAAGACCTCGACCGTCCAATCGCTCGGCGTCGCTGCGGCCACCGAGGTGAGTGCCAGCGTGGGCGTGAGCACATGCTTGCCAAAGCTCGCGTTCGGGTCCTTCGGATAGAACGGGTTGATGAGCAGTGCGTGCTTCTTCTTCATGCCGCGTGAGGGCGTACGAGAGAGCGTCGGTGGCTCACGCATGGCCTGCGGCAACACGCGGGGGCGAAGGGGCGTGTGAAAGGGCGCGTCAGGGTGGAGGGTCATGCACCAGCGAACCACGCGATCGCTACGCGCTCTTCCATGCAAGCGATGAACGGTCGGCCTCGCAATACGAGCGGTCGCGCGGGCCACGTCGGTGTGTACGATGCGCGCCATGTCGGATGTCATTGCGATTCGCGGGCTCGAGAAAAAGTATGGGTCCTATACGGCGCTCTCTGGCCTCGACCTCACGGTCCAAGCGGGCGAGGTCTATGGCTTCCTGGGGCGAAACGGCGCGGGCAAATCCACGACGATTCGCATCTTGATGGGCATCACCAGGCCCAGCGCTGGCGAGGTGCGGCTCTTTGGTGAGCGCTACGACCGAGACCTCGTTCGCCTGCGTCAGCGCATTGGCTATGTCGCGCAGGAGCAGAGCTTCTACGGCTGGATGAACCCGAAGGAGATGAGCCGCTTCATCAAGGGCTTCTTTCCAACCTGGGATGAGTCCGAGTGGACGCGCGTCGTGAAGATTCTCGACCTCCCGCTCGACCGGAAGATCCAAGGCTTCTCCGGCGGCATGCGCGTGAAGCTCGCACTCGCATTGGCCCTCGCACATCGCCCCGAGTTGCTCTTGCTCGATGAGCCGACCGCCGGCCTCGACCCGGTGGCGCGCCGCGAGTTTCTCGACATCGTGCGCGACGAGGCACGCGGCCGAACGACGTTCTTCTCGACGCATCTCATCGATGAGATCGAGCTCGTCGCCAAGCGCGTGGGTGTCGTCGATGCGGGCAAAGCGAAGTTCGAAGGCACGGTCGAGGCGCTCGGTGCGCGCGTGCGTCTGTTCCAGCTTCCGCAGAACGAGTCGATCGATGCGATGCGTGCGCGCTGGGTTCCATGGCTCTCTTCGCAGGGCGTGCGCGTCGCGCATTCGGAGGCGCGCGAGGGTGTCTTTCGCATGATGCTGGAGCACGCGAATCCGCAGGCCTTTGAGGCGATTGCATCATCGGATGCATGGCGTGAGGCAGGCGGGCCAGTGCTTGAGACGGTGCCTCTCGAAGAGGCGTTCATCGCGATCGTGCGTCAATCGAGCGGCCAGCCGAGCGCAGCGATGCAGGCGCCCGCCTCGCACACCTGAGGAGCCTCGATGTTCAGTCGCATCCTCACCTTGCTCCTCAAGGAGCTCAGACAGCACAGCGTGGTGCTCGGCCTCGTCGTGCTCTGTATGCCGGTCGTCTGGCTGCTCTTGATCCTCATCACCTTCAGCGCGCCCGCGACCGTCTCGTACATGGAAGTCCACACGACGTTCATGCGGATCATGGTCATCCCCTTCGCGTTCGCGTTGGGCAATCGCCTCATCGTCACCGAGCTCTACGGACGCACGCAGCTCTTCCTTGAAGCGCTTCCGATGCATCGCGCCGAGCCCTTCGTTGTGAAGTGGTTCGTCGGTCTCTTCTTGCTCGCGGGCATCGCGATGGCCTCGCTCGTAGGCACGCTGCTCGTGACCTCGATGCGTGAGCCGATCGACGCGCCCTTCTTGCTCAGCCTCACCTCACGCACGCTTGTCTTCAGTGTCGCGCTCTGGGCCTTCCTCTTCATGATGGGGCTGCTCGGCAAGATGCGGATTCCGCTCTACGTGCTGCTTGCACTCGTGCTCCTCATCCTCACGGAGACGACGGAACTCGAGATCTCTCGCTTCGGTCCTTTCGCGTTGATGGGCAGCGAACTGGCCCTCTCCCGTGCGGGCATTCCATGGGGCGAAGTGGGCGCTTCTCTCGCACTCGCGCTCGGCTGCGTTGTCGTCTCGGCAGTCCTTCTCGGTATCTCCGAGGGCAGCGTTCAAGAGGTGCTCTCGAAGCCGATGTCCTCGCGTGAGCGCGCGATGATGGGCATCTCCATCATGTTCGTGCTCACGGTGTGGGCAGGCCTTCAGCCGGACCCTGAGCCTCTGCCCTACGTGATGAGCGGCGACTTTGTCGTGCGCTCGGAGCGCATGCCCCTTGTGATTGCGTACGGCGCGGCGCCGCATCGTGAAGCCGCTGATGCACTGCGTGCGCGCCTTGAGCCCTCGCTTGAAGCGCTGCAATCGGGCCTGGGCTTGAGTGAGTTGCCCGAGATGCGCGTCGTGCTTCGCGCGGGCCTCGATGGCCGAACCTTCGACACACCGACGCTTCGCAGCGGCGATGGTGCGCTTGTGCGTGCGAACTTTCTGCCCGAGGCCGATCCTGATTTGGAGGGCCTTGAAGCGGCGCTCATCGGCTCGTTTCTCGATGGTCAATCGGGAGGGCGCGCATGCTTTGAGCCGCAATGTTGGGCGCGCGATGGCTTTGCACTTTGGTGGGCCTCCTGTGGTCCGCACCGTGCGCATGGAGGCGCCGCGTGCGAGGCGAATGCAGACCGCGCACTTCAAGCGCTGCTCTTCACGCGCGAGCACGAGGCATCGCCCAATGCGCTTCTGCACTGGGAGACTTCGCGCGAGACGCGGCATCCCCGTATCGCAGAGAGCTTCGCCTTCGATGTGATGCGCACGCTGGCCCACCGTCATGGCGCAGATGCACCGCTTCAGTTGGCCCGCGCACGCTTCACCTACCTCGCCCCCGCCGACTCACGTGCAACGTGGAGCTACCTAACCCATCCGATGGAAGGCTCGCTCGAGGACGTCGCGTCGACCGACCTCGCGGCGCTCGTCGCCGCCTACCGCGAAGATGCACAGACCACGCGTACACGCGCCGATGTGCAGGCGCTCGCGAGTCGCATCTGGCCTGTCCCCACGGTGAGAAATCTGGCCTTCGAGAGCGAGGGGGAGTCGCAGCGCAACATCGTGATCGACCTCGCCCTTGAGGCGCCTTGGCGCGACGCGGAGGGTGTGACTGTGACGGTGCTGACACGCCTGCTCGGCCCCTTCGATGAGGTCGTTCATCCCTGGGAGACGCGGCGCGATGTGACGGTGCTGACGCGCGGTGAAGCCACGCGGCAGTTGGTCATTCGCGGGCAAGCCGCGCGTGGAAATCGCCTTCTGATTCAAGTCGAAATCGAGAACCCGAGCGCCGGTCTCAGCGCGCCGATTCGGCTCTTTTCGGAGCGGAGGCTCGTGCCATGAGTTCATTCATTGCAGTGCACGTTCGCCCCTTCTGGACGCTGCTGAAGAAGGAAGTCCGTGCGCTCTTGCCGCTTGGCCTTCTTGGCTTCGCGCTCATCAGCGGTGACTTGATCTCACGCCCGCTCACCGAGCGCATCGACGAGAACACCTACAACCACGTGGCCGGCATTGCGGAGGGCGAGGGCGGCACGCTCGCGTTCATCTTCTGGCTCCTCGCGTTCTTCATCGCCTACGCCGCCTTCCCGCGCGAGCACGACGAGCGAACGATCGAGTTCCTCTACGCAATCCCTGTGCGACGAAGCGCCATCTTCTTCGCGAAGGCCATCGCCGGGCTCATGGTGCTCTGGGGCGTGGCCGCGATGGGCCAGTGCACCAACTACGTCCTTCAGGCACTGAACCCGAACAGCATCAACGGTCACCAGATGACGTGGGACCTCGCACTCCGCGTCGTCTTCCTTCACGGCATGGTGGCCTCGGTGCTCTACGCGCACGGCCTCTTCGCATCCGCGTTTCGCATGTTCGGCGCGCTCCCCTATGCGCTGCTCTTCTTTGTGCTGCTCACGGTGCAAGAGCTTGTTCCGAGCCTTGAGTGGCTGAGCCCGGGCTCCATCGTGAGCACCGAGTACGAGGGCAGCCATCTCCTCATCCCCTGGCTCTACATCACGTTCCACGTCTTCGTTGCGCTCATCGTCGTCGTCCTGGCCTACATCGCCTGGATGGGCCCGCTCGATCGGATGCGCGAGCTCTTCGCCACACGCTCTACCTTCGCGACGATCATCCTCGCTGGCGGTTCGGTCGCCGTCGCATTCGGAGGCATCGTTCTCTTCGTCATCTGGGTCGGCATGACGTACGTCCAACCGGGGCATGCTCCGCCGGAAGATCCGAGGGAGGAGCGTCCCGTCGAGGAGGTCTCGTTCGGCACCGCAGAGGCACGCACCGCGCACTACGTGTTCGTCTATCCGTCGAGCATGGAAGAGCGGGCGCTGCGGCTTGTGAGCCGTGGGGATCGCATCCTCGAAGCGGCATCACGTGTCGTCGGGGCCTCGCGCATTCCCTCGATCACTGTCGACCTCGCGGAGGAGAGCGGGCACCACGAGGGCATCGCGGCCGGGACGCGCATCCGCATGGGAACGCAGCGCCAGGCCGATTGGCGCTTGGTGCATGTGCTCGCGCATGAGAGTGCCCACGTGCTTCAAAGCGAGGTCTCGAATCGCTACCTGATGGAGCACGGCGCAACGACGCGCTTCTTCATCGAGGGCGGTGCCGAGTGGGTCGCCTTCGAGACGGTCTCCGAGGGACGTTTGGCCGGCACCGTGACCGCCGAGGAAGCGCAGCAAGATGCCGAGCTGCGTCGCTTCTCACGCATCGTCGCAGCGGCGGCCTTTGAGCGTCATCGCATCCGCCTTGAAGACACGCTCGACGACAGCACCTTCCGCGCGCGCTGGGATACGACGCTCGCCTATCCGTACGGCGAGACCTTCGCCGAGGCGATTGCGCGTGCGTGCGGTGATGAAGCCGTCGGCCGTACCTTCGCGACATTCGGCCGCGAGGGCGCACCGCAGGATGCGACAGGCGAGAGCCTCTACCGCGATGCGCTCGCCTCGGTGGGCTGCGACTACGAGGCTGTGGCCGCGGCGCACGAGCTCGTGATGACCGAGACACTCACGCGTGAGCGCGCTGTCATCGACACGATCCCACGCATGCAGGGCGGCGTCGTCGGCGTTGAGCGTGGCGATGTCGTGATCGAGGCAACACTCGACAGAGCACCCCTTGCGACAGAGCTCTACATGCTCCGTCTACGCAACGATGCCGGTGCCTCGGATACGGAGACGCAGGGCGTGCGCGGACAAATCGTTCAGCCAGCGGCGGGGGAAGAGAGCGCGCCGAGGCGTGTTCGGTTCTACGTGCCGCGCATCATGCTGACGGGCTCGCGCTTCGATTTCCTCTTCTCGCTCGATGTCGACGAGCGCGCGTTCCCCTTCAGCGAGACCTGGCAGAGCGCGCCTGTCCCGAACTGATACGTGTCGAAATACGATTGCGATATGAATCTACCCATATGGAGTACATGCGATGAGTGACGAAGAAGGTGGTTCGAACACATGGCGCTACATCGGAATCGGGTGCGGCGTGGCTGCACTGATCGGCGCATGCGCCATCGGTAGCTGCTTCGCCTGTGCAGGCGCGGGCATCGGTGCAGGCATGGTGGCGTTTGAAGCGCCCGTCGAAACAACACGCACCTTCATGACAGCGGTGCGCACACACGATGCCGCAACGGCCTACGCGCAGATGTCGACGGCCTACACACTCACGCACTCGCAGGCTGACTTCGAGACAGCGCTCGCTGCGCTCCCTGAGCTCGGCGCATCGACCGACCAAACCATCTCGCAGCGCAACATCCACCAGACGGGCGCCACGATGGGCGGTGTGCTTGAGGGCCCGATGGGAGGCACCTTCGAGGTCACGCTTCATCAAGAGGGCGAGGCCTGGAAGATCGATGATGTGTCGACGGCGAATGCGAGCCTGACGGGCGGCGTACGCGGGGCGGAGTAGGACGCGCTCTCGGAAAGCAGCTTCATGCCTCCCGCCACAGTGACGATTGTGCATCCGGTACTGGGAGGCTTCGCCTTCTCGACGGGTCGAGGAAGCGGCGAGCTCATGCGGCCCGACGCAGGCTGGAACGAGTTTGCAGAGCGCCTGAGGGAAGCTGCAGTCGACCTCAATGCGTGGGAACCGCTGCGTGACCACCCGTTGATTCCGAGTCGTGCCGTGCTGCTCACCTATGCGGTCGAGAATGATGATGCGGAGCTTGTTGAGATCCTTCTCGCGGCAGGTGCAGACCCGGCGCCGCGGATGATTGAACGCGCTCTCTCCGAGCGGGTTGCACGCATGCTGCTCGCCGCGGGTGCGCCTGTGACGCCTGATGAGACGGGCGCCTCGCCTCTGCACCATGCGCGTTCTGAGGCCGCGGTCCGCGTGCTCCTTGAGGCAGGATGCGACCCGCTCCATGCGGATGAGGACGGCAGTACGCCCGTCATGAGAGCGCGCGGCTCGGGCATGAACCGACAGGCCTTTCAGCTCCTCCGCAACGCGGCCGCTGCACGTGCGGCGATGCTTCCCGGGCGTGGTGTGCGCTTCAAGCGAAGCAAGGCTCCGGAGAGCCATGTGCGGGCCTTCGTCGAGGCGAGGCTCAGGGCAGCAAGCCACTTGGACTGGGGTGTTGCGTGCATTCCAATGCCGCTCGATGTCGCGACGGAGGCGCTGGCGAAGGCACTCAGCGGAAAGGTGTTTGGGCTCAAGACCGAGATTGCACGACGCATCGAGCGTGACGTCTCCGCGAGGGCCCTCGTCGCGCGTGAAGGCGTGTTCGTCTTTCGGCCTGCACGTGGTGCCTTCACCATCGCCTTCTTGGGCCCAGACCAGCCACGCGGCGCAGGCCGACACGCGCAGCAGGAGGCCGTGTGCGCAGCGCTGAGCGCGTCGCTTGGCTGCGAGATCACACTCCTTCAAGACATGATCGTGACGGTGCTTCATGGCGATGCGCGCGAGCGGTTCGCCTTCTCGGTCGAGGAAGAAGCGGAGCTTCGCGGCTTCAAGAGTGCTGCTGCCGAGCGCGCGAGAGAGCACGAACTCACCACGCGCTTCGAGGCCTTCTGTGCCGAGCGCGCGATCACCTTCCCCGACATGAGCGCGGAGGGTGACGGCATCCGCATGTGGCTCTCGATTCGCGGCTGGAAAGAGAAGGACGTCGGTCCCGTGAACTTCATCGTGACGGTGGATTGACGCGATGATTCTCCGAGGCTCTCGTCAGCGAAGCGGCCTGCTCGCCAGCACTCTTGGAGCTGCCCTCATCGCGCTGGCCGTTCTCTGGATCGGGGACGAATCCATCCCTGCCGATGCGGCCGCCAACCATCGCGCAGCGGTGTGCGTGGCCGCGATTCTGTCGCTCTGCGGCGCGGCGAATGAGGCCGATCTTGCGAGGGCGCAGTCGGCGCCTGCCTGCGAGGGCCTGCGTGTGGAACTCAACCCAACAGGGAGCGCCCGCGTCACCGCCCCATGGTTCGATTGGAGACGTCTCACTTGGGGCGAATCCACGTCTCTCGTAGAGATGCGCTGCGTGCTCCGATAGAGAAAGCTCGAACATGAATCAGCTTGAGCGACGCACTGTGCTGACCCTCCTCGATGCCTTCTGGTCTGCCCTCCCGCGGCATGCGGACGAGATGAAGCCCTACGTCGCGCATGTTCTTCATCTCGCGAAGACTGGAACGCCCGAGGCGCTGCGTGCGCACCTCTCTCGCGTGCGCACAAACGACCTGGGCGCACCGCCGAACGCGGAGTTGGATCGTCAGGTGGCGGAGGCGCTGGTGGAGATTTTTGGGGATGGTCGGTGAGCGCGGCGCGCCGACTTGCTGATCGATTGGCGACAAGCTCGGACGAGCATGCGCGAATGAGGCGGCCATGATTCTGAATGCGTTGGGCCTTCGTCTGCGGCAGTCCGGTCTGCTCGATTTCTCCGAGCGCGTGGATGTGTTCGGACGCGCACAGCTTGTGGAGATGGTGGCTCCGATGCGCGGCTGGAACGCCCTTTGTGATGAGCTCCAACGAGGCGCACTGGATGCCGAGATCAGCGGGCCGGGCCTCTACGAGGATGAGCATGTCGACGGCCATCGGTCGCTGCTTGTCGACCTTGTTCGCCGTGCACCGCTGAACATCATCGAGGCTCTTCTGGATCGAGGTGCCGACCCGAATCTCGGCGCACCGATTGAGGGTGCTGCATCGGAGAACCGAACCGATGTCGTTTCGCTTCTCTTGATGCGTGGCGCGAAGCCGAAAGGCCCAACCGCGCTGAGGCATGCGATCACCGCAGGCAATCGAGAGCTCTTTGAGTTGCTCGTCTCCCACGGCGCCGATGTGATGAGTCGAAGTTCGGAGGGGCACAGCATGCTCTCGATGGCGCAGGGCTTTGCAGCGGGGCCACCGACGAAGGCCACGGAAGCGGGCATCTCGGAGCGGATTCGCGACATCATGCTGCTCGCTCGCAAGGACGAACCGGGGGCGACGCTTCGGTACGTCAAGACGCGTTCCAAGGTCACGGGCGCGTTCGGTGCTTTCGCAAAGGCCCGATGGGGCCGGCAACTCAACTGGATCCTCTTCGCGCTCGAAGGAGACCATGAAGCTGCGCTCGAAGTCATTGGAGGGAGCGCGCGCGTAGAGCGTGACGTCGCCAAGCGTCGCGTGGTCGCACGTGCTGGCCGTTACGTCCTTCGCATGACCTCATCGCGCTGGACGTGGTTTCTCTACGCCCCGGAGATCCTCCGCGCGTCCACGCACTTCGCAGACGCGTCCGACGAGGTTCGCAGACTCACGGCAGCGTGGCCGGGGCGCGTGCTTCTTTTTCGAAACATGGATGTGGAGGCGTGGGTGCACGGGAGGCTTCAACACGCTCTCACCTTCGATCCGGCCGCGATTGCAGACGAATGGAGGCTCAAGTCTGTGAATGCGCAGTGCAACGCGGAGGCGCTGAAGCGCATGGATGCGTTCTGTGAGGGCGAGGGACTCTTCCTCCCGCACTGCCACGAGGTGGGTGATGGTCTTGAGCTCGTGCTGCAGGTGGAGAACTGCGCGAGCGACGCAATCGAGCGCGCCGATGTGGTGGTGACTTGGTAGGCGACAACCGAAGCCTTCCTTGGAAGCACTGTTCGCGACCGGACTCCGATGCGGACTCGGCATCGGAAACTGACTCGGCATCGGTATCGGTATCCGACTCGGTATCTGACTCCGACTCGGTATCTGACTCCGACTCGCATCTCTCGGTACCTGACTCCGACCGCGTTCAGCGTTCATGCAAGTCGAGCCCTGGCGGGCGCGGGTGGGGAAGCGCGTCCGAGGAAGACGGAAGGCGCCGTGAGTTGAAACCCTGCGCGTGAGACGCTGTCCAGACGCAATGCTTCGCAGTCGAAGAGCATGGTCTTGGTGGGCGGCCGCCGCGTTCGTGCTGATGGCGGCACTGCGCCTCCTTGAGCGCGAGGTTCCGTATCCGCAGTGGGTCTCTGGGTGGTTTGGCCTCGTGATGCTCTCTGTCCCGCTCATCGGGGTGCTCTTCGCGCGACCGAGGCAGAACGCATCCGCCTCTCGATGGCGTCGCGCATTCATCCCACCGCTCGCGTTCGTGGCAGCGGCGCTGCTTGCGACTGCCCACGACGTGATGGTGGCCTCCGTGCGGCCCTACGAACCTCCGCCGCTCGTCCGCTTCGCCGAGAAGAGCTTCGACTTCTTTGCGTCGAACCTGGCGTCCATTCCAACGTG
>JBILQT010000545.1:0-3230 GCA_044373065.1 Sandaracinaceae bacterium | reverse complement strand
ATGGGGCTCCGTCATCTCACGCGAGGCAGGGCCTATCAGCGCGAGGAAATTCAAGAGCGGGTCGAGCGGTTGCGAGGCGTTGATGTGGGCAGAGCGAAGACCGCGCGCGAGCACTTCAACACCGAGCCCGCGATCGTGAAGCACAAGGGCCATCGATGCGGCACGCGAGACGATGCGCTCGAAGGCCTCGCTTGCTACGGGGTCGCTTGCGTCGAAGGCATTGTCGATGCGCAGCGCAACATCACGGCCGGGGTTCGGGTCGAGTTCGCGTACGACCGTCGTGCCGAGGGAGGCGCTGCGACGCCAGTGAATCGAGCGCGCCTCATCGCCCACGCGGTAGGGACGCAGGCCCGCAATGTCGACACCATCGCTGCGCGGTTGCTGGTGCGAGGGCGCAGGCTGCGGGTCGTTCCCGAGGAGTCTCTCGATCGCGTCTTGAAGGTCGGGCACAGGCACGATGCGTGGCAGCACGACGAGCTCCTCGACCTGCTCACTGCGCCGTGATTTCTCGAAGAAGCCAAAGGGGTAGCGCGTGCTCACGCGGATGCGTACCAAGCGCAAAAGACCACGCTTTTGAAGGGGAATCACATAGCGACCGAGGTGCTCGCCCTGGGCGTTGATCTTGAGAAAGTACGCGCCGCGCGTGCCCTTCTCGTTTGGTACCGACTCGATCTCATCCACTGCGGAGAGAGAGAACGAAGGCAGGAAGCGCTTCTCGTTCT
Source organism: Sandaracinaceae bacterium (assembly GCA_044373065.1). GTDB lineage: Bacteria > Myxococcota_A > Polyangia > Polyangiales > Sandaracinaceae > JAFLCL01. Next base: position 2,508 of record JBILQT010000545.1, on the reverse strand, counting down.
TGAGCTCGATCTCGATGATCGCCTGCGTGCCAGCGACCGCACGCGAGGGGAGCCTGCGCCGCGCATGAATGCCGAGGAGCACAAGGTCGGAGAGGGCGCCCGAGAGGATGATCAAGCTCAGCATCAGGCCGAGCACGAGGTAGAGCAGGTTGTTGCCGGTGTTGACGGCCGCAAAGCCGATCCCGAGCGTCATCAAGAGAAAGAGCGTGCCCTCCGTGGTGAAGCGCAATCGGTTGCCACGTGCGCGCTTGGACGAAAGCGCATCGCTGCGCGCGTCTCTCTCCGCGGTGACAAGAGGCTCACTCACCTCACACCGGCACAGGCACGCGATCGACCAAATCGGCTAGCGCGCGAAGGGATTCAGCGCGTCCACGGGCCTCACCCAAGCGCGCGCCCTTGAGCCTCACGCGATGGCCCAACACGGGCACGATGAGCGCCTTCACGTCATCGGGGACGGCGTAGTTTCGGCCTTTGACCAGGGCATGCGCGCGCACGGCGGCGAGGAGCGAGATGGCAGCGCGTGTCGAGGCGCCCAACTCAAAGAAGCTGGAGCTGCGTGTCGCGAGCACAAGCTCATGGGCATACGCGACGATGATGTCTTCCGTCTTCACGGCATCGGCCGAGGCTTGTGCAGCCAGGAGCGACTCTTTGGTCACCACCGCGGCGAGCGTCTCCACGATGCCATCACCGCGCCGCTGACGAAGCACGCGACGCTCTACTTCAGGTGGCGGATAACCAACCTCCACGCGCACCAAGAAGCGATCGAGCTGTGACTCCGGCAGCGGATAGGTGCCGTGAAACTCCTCGGGGTTCTGGGTTGCGACGACGAAGAAGGGCTCCTCCAACACGCGCGTCTCGCCCTCCAGCGAGACCCGGCGCTCTTCCATCGCCTCGAGCAGCGCAGACTGCGTGCGCGGCGTGGCGCGGTTGATCTCATCGGCGAGGAGTACCGAGGTGAAGACGGGCCCTGGGCGAAACGTAAGGCGCCCTGTTTGCGGCTCGTAGATCGAGCCTCCGAGTACATCCGCGGGCAGCAAATCGGAGGTGAACTGGAGGCGCCGAAAGGGCACGCCCAGCGAGCGTGCGAGGGCACGTGCGAGCGTTGTCTTGCCGACACCAGGCACGTCTTCGACGAGAAGATGCCCGCGTGCGAGGAGCGCGGTGATCGCGAGCTCCACGACGCGCTCTTTGCCTTCAAGCGCGCGACCGACTTGCGTGAGGAGCGCACGGACGGTCTGCGCTGCATCCATGATGGGGGCCGCGCTCGAAGGCGCGTTGGGAGGCGTTGAGGAGGGCACGTTCAATCCACGCTACGCGAGCGAGTCTCGACGCTGCAATCAGCAAATCGCCTTGTTCATGAAGCTTCGTGAACAAGCACCGCGCGGTAGCGAATGCGCTGCTCGGCGAGTCGCTGCATGGCGCGTGCGATCAACGCGAAGGGCTGCACCTCGATCATCGCTTGCACGGTGCCTTTTGCGGCAAGTGCGAGCAAGGCATCGAGGTCTTCGCGGGGGCCTTGCTTGCCGCCGATCACCGTCAATCCGCGTCCCATCATCAGGATCGGGTCGAGGGTGAGCTCCATCGGCGCGCGTGAGGCGAGGCCCATCATCACGAGCCTGCCCTCGGGCAAGAGCCCAAGCGTCGCATCGCGTGTTTGCGCGAGGTCGCTGCTGGTGGCGAGCAAGACATGCACGCCGCCCATCGCCATCAATTCATGACCTGCATGCTTCTGCACCACGAGCACCTCACTTGCACCGAGTGCAAGTGCCTCTTCACGCTTGGCCTCGCTCTGGGTGATGGCGATCACCGGATGTCCATGCGCCCGTGCGATTTGCACCGCGAGGTGCCCAAGACCGCCCAAGCCAAGGACCGCCACGCGCTCCTGGGGTTTGGCCAGCGCGCGTCGGTAGCCGCTCATCACCGTGTATCCCGCGCAGAAAAGCGGTGCTGCGGCCTCGTAGGCGAGGCCCTCTGGAAGCGGCACGCAGCCGCGTGCATCGGCCAACATCCACTCGGCATGTCCGCCTCCATGGTGCATCCAGGTGCGCGGCCTCATGCAGCGATGCGGAGACGCCTCCAAGCACGCAAGGCACACACCACAGCCAGCCTGAACCCAAGCGACGCCGACGCGTTGGCCCAGATGCAGCGTGGTCACGCCCTCACCGAGCGCATCCACTTCACCGACGGGCTCGTGCCCTGGGATGATCGGTGTGGGCACCCGAAACGAGCCCTCGACCATGTGCACATCGGTGCCGCAGACGCCGCTTGCGCGCACGCGAATCCGCACCTCGCCCGGGCCTGGCGTCGGGATGGGCAGGAGGCGATGCATCAGCGGCTTGCCCGCGCCCTCAAAGCGCACTGCGCGCATGCGTCCTGAGGGTCGCTCCACGCGCCTCTCGCCCCAGAGCCTGACGAGCTTCATCCCGATCTCGACAGCACGCTCTTCGAAGTGATGCACAGCCTCGTGCATGCCGCGCAAGTCGTCCCGCGCGCGAAGACGCGCCATCA
>JBILQT010000544.1:0-3237 GCA_044373065.1 Sandaracinaceae bacterium | reverse complement strand
CCCAGTGATGGCCCCTTCCCCGAGCACGCCGTCGTGAGCCGCGGCGACCATATTCGAGCTGTCCGCCGCGCCCTTGCAGACGGAGAGCGGCCTCCGATGGGAAGCATGCGGATGATCCCGCTCGTGCGTGCGCTCCATACCCAGGTGCCCTTCGAGGCCCGACGCTGGGCGCCCAACCCGATGTTTGCGTCCGCACTCAGGCGAGCTGAGCTGTGGTTTCCCGACGCGGATCTCCCCGTGCAAACCCGGCTCCTCACCGGGCTCTCCGTGCGGGAGCTGGCGGTGCTTGGCCAAGCTCCCCTCGCCGCAGCCGACGCGCCTATCCTGCGGATCCTACGCAGCGACGGGAGAGGCGAAAGCGCCGTACTCATCGCAACACTCGGCGCGAGCCCGGCAGCCTTCGCGACGCACCGCGCGAGCGATGGCGCGCTGCGATCGCAAAGCCTCCCCTGCGACGCCGACGCGCTCCGAAGGTCGTTCCACGCGCTGCCAGTGGAGCCTAGCCTCGCGCATGACGCGACCACCTTCCTGGTCGAGCTGCGCGAGGAAGGCGAACACCACGTTCGGATCCCCAGCGAGAGCGATGCGGAGAGGCTCTTCCGCTTCCGCTGACGCTTACTGCCGATACCGACATTCGCGCGCAACTCAGTGAGGCCGAGATCGATGCCGCGTTCGATCTCAAGCATGCCCTCGCGCACGCCGATGCGATCGTGACGCGCGCCCTCGCGGAGCAAGGAAGTCGTGGAATTGTCCCTCGTCGGCGAACGCACGCATCGCGTTGCGCTGCACGAGCACATAGGCGCCCTGACGCGCGAGGCCCTTGCCCACGAGCGAGAGCAGGATGCCCTCGCTGGCCCAGAGGCCGCCTGTCTGCGCGAGGTTCTTCGCGAGGTTCTCGGGATAGACCGCTCCCGTCTTGATTCGATCCCTCAGAACTGATCGACTCGTCCGCATGATTTCGGTCGAACTTCGCCAACGGATTGTTGATGCCTACACGCGTGGTCTCTCAGGCACGTATGAGCAGACCGCCGAGCTGTTTGGTGTTGGGCGCGCGACGGTGAATCGGATTCTGGCGTTGCAGCGCCGCACGGGTGGTGTGCGGGGACTGCCCAGGTGCTCCCTCACGATGCGATGCAGCGTGCTGCTCTGAGGGTCCTTGAGTGAGGTGTCCGCTCGTGCTCGTCCCGCCACGGGCCAGCGCAATGCAAGTGTGTCGCCGTGCGGGGCCCGATTCACGAGGAATCGAGCACGTCAGTTGGCGGAGCTGGCGGCCGATGGCGGCGGATACGCCAGCTCGCCGGCGGGCACCCCATACTCGGCGAGCTGTTGGGAGGTCAGGCAGCTCGCGGCACGCAGGAGAGTGTGAGGGAACGAGTCGCGCTCTCGGGCGATGGCCGCGTGGCTGAGCGGCGCCCCTGGTGGAAGCGCAGCGGCCTATCTCTTTCGCTGGTCCGGGTCGGCGTGGAGCACCGAGCGATCTGCCTCGCGATGCTCGTCGTGAGGATATCGATCGCCGCGTCTACCTCTACGGCTATCGGGACCAAGCGCGGTGTCGTACGCGAAGTGCCGATGCACCGCGTCGGCGTCGTCAAACCGGTCGAGACCTGCGCCCTCGGCGATGCCGAGCGTGGTGCGTCCACCCCGAAATCGCGAGGCTGCGACGTGGGAGGTACGCATTCGGTAACATCGTCGTGATGAGCTTGTGGGTCACGCGGCAACGACACGCTGGGAAGAGGGGCACATGACGCATGTGAAGGGCGCCCTCAGTCAGACGCTGCTGCAGGCCGCGGAGGCACGACTCACCTCGAAGACATATGCCGCGTTTCAAGCGTTGGCCGCCGCCGCCATCCAAGAGGTTCGGGCCACGAGCTCTCTTGCTTGGCTGTCGCTCGCGACACACCTGCAGATTCTCGAAGCGTTGGAGAGAGTTGGCACCGTGGCGATGGTCGAGGACGTGAACGCACACATGATGGTGCTGCTCGCCGACAAGCCCATCCTGCGCCCGCTCAAGGAAGCCGCGTTCCGACGCACCGGAGCAAGCCCTAGCCGCTTGCTGCACCTCGCGCCCTCGATTTGGCCCCTCCTCGTTCGCGGCGTGGGCACGGTTGTCTACGAGCCCACAGGCGAGCTCAGCGGCGTCTACAGACTGCTCTCTCTGCCGCCCGCGGGATTGGTTCCGGCATGGACACACGCCATCGCGGGTTCGCTGCGCGGCGTGATCGAGGTCTCTCGCTGCGACGGCACCGTCACACTTCAGGTGGACGAGAAGGCCAAGACCTTCTCCGTGACGCTCCAGTGGAAGTCACGGATGTGAGGGCTTACCCCGCGATGCAGGACCCGCACCCGGTACGTAACGAAGAAGGTATGCGTCCGCGCATCCACGCGTCCCTGCACGCGCTCGACGCCCTCGATCTCCAAGTCGATCGTCTGCGGCCCCGGGCGCAGTGAATTCCGTCTGGCAGAGATAGCCGCAGAGCCCTTCCAAGTTCGTCAGCACTTGCACCGTCCCGCCACCCTCGGCCTCGGTGGATCCGACGCGCACATGCGAACCCGGCGCGAGCAGGCGCGCATTCTCGCGGGCCCATGTCTCACCCACGACGACCTCGGCGCCCTCCGCAATCGACGTGACGTTCACGCGCACGCAGCCCTCGCTGCATCCGCACGGTCGCCACACCATCCACTGCCGCGCCTCCGAAGTGACCCGGGGTGAGCCGGACTCACAGCCAACGTTGGCGGTGGCCACGGCCAACGTTGGCTGTGGCTTTGCAAAATCACTTCCGCAACACGGTCGGGTCGCGTTAGCAAAAGCCATGGCCACCACGAAGACCACAAGCAAAACCACCAAGGCATCGACTGCCAAACTCTCGACCGTCGAGGTTGCAACGGACCCGCAGCGCAAGAAGCGTTTTGAGAAGCTTCAAGCGGCGCTTCGCTCGGCCAAGCTTGAGGAGCTTCGCGGCTTTGATGAGTATTGGGAGAACGTTGCGGAGATCGTCGAAGCGGGGCTTCACGTCTACGGCGGCTACGACACGGCCGAGGCGTTTGTGAGGGCGGAGACGGAGCAGAATTGGCGCTCAGCGCTTCGCTATATGCGCGTCGCCAAGCATGCCTCGCCCAACGAAGAGCAGAAGTACGGCGTGGCCAAGATCGATGCGGCGCTCTCGTACATCGAGGCGAAGCTCGGAGCGCCCGTGCGCGGCACGCTTCCGATTCGGCTGGATGCACTCAAGGTCACCG
>JBILQT010000543.1:0-3246 GCA_044373065.1 Sandaracinaceae bacterium | reverse complement strand
AAGGAGCGGCCTTAGGTTGTCCGGGAAGACGAAGCAGCCGAGGCGCCAGCCGCCTGCGCCGACCCACTTCGAGAGGCCCGTCGAGATGATGGTGCCCTCGGCGTAGTGACGCGCGAGTGAGGTGTGCTGACCTTTGTGGTGCAGCTCGCCGTAGACCTCGTCGGAGAGGACCAGGAGGTTGTGCTTGCGTGCGACGCGGGCGAGCTCGCGGAGGTCTTCACTGCGGTAGGTGAGGCCGGTTGGGTTCGACGGGTAGCTCAGCACGAGCATGCGTGCCTGGGGCTTCTCGCGGCTCAGGGCCTCATCGAGCTTGCTCGGCGTGAGCAGGTAGCCGTCGCTCGCATCCGCGTGAATCGTGATGACGCGCTTGTGCAGGAGACGCGCTTGTGGCCCGTACGAACTCCAGCCGGGCGTGGGCAAGATGAGCTCACCGTCGAAGGCGAGCAGGAGCAGGAAGAGCAAATCTTTGGAGCCTGGGCCGACGAGCACATCGTCTTCGGTGCGGTCGATATCGAGGCGGCGCTGCACGTGGCCGGCGATGGCTTTTCGCAGCGCAGGCAGACCGCGCGTCGGTGCGTAGTCCTTGTTGTACGCCGCTTCCTGGAGCGCGAGGATCATGCGCTCGGGGACGGGGAAGGGCGATTGGCCGAGCGCGAGCTTGTGCACCTTGATGCCGCGTCCACGCATCGCATCGACGCGCTCCGAGAGCCTCAACGCGGGCGACACAGACATCCCGCGCAGCGCGGGGTTGATCATCTGCGCGAGGTTCTGCTTCATGCGTTCGGACCGAAAGCCACCACGAGAAAGCCACCCGAGCTCTCGTCATGCGTCAGCTCAAGCACACCGCGCTTGCCAGCATCTTCGAGGAGCTGGTTGAAGGTGCGGTAGCCGTGGAATCGCTCGGAGAATTCAGGGCGCTTGCGCTTGAGTGTTTGCTTCACGAGCGCGCCGTGAAGTGCGCCGTCGCGGTCTTGAAAGAGCGCTTCGACGACATCGAGCACCATCTCGATCGCCTGCCTCTGTCGCTCGGCCATGACTGCCGGATCGGCGGGGGCACCGGGCACGGGGCCTGTGCCTTTGGCTTTGTCGTTGCCGTTCGTGTTGCCGCCGTTTGCGTTGGCATTGCCGCCGTTTGCGTTCGGATTGCCGCGCTCGGGCTTGGCCTCAAGGACGTGGCCGGGGTTGGTCTTCGGGCCCTCGTTGCGCTCGCGGTCTTTGCCGTTCTCTTTGGGCTCGCGTGGCTCTCTCGGCGCCTGCGGACGGCGTGCTGCAGCCTCTTTGCGCTGGGCCTCGCGGCGCTCGCGGAAGAGGTCGTCGTAGAAGATGAACTCATCGCAGTTGTCGATGAGCAAGTCGCTCGTGGAGCTCTTCACGCCAAGGCCGATCACGCGCTTGTTGTTCTCGCGGAGCTTCGAGACGAGCGGGGAGAAATCGCTGTCACCCGAGACAATCACGAAGCAGTCGACGTGACCTTTCGTGTAGCAAAGGTCGAGTGCATCGACGACGAGGCGGATGTCGGCCGAGTTCTTCCCCGAGTAGCTCACGTGCGGGATCTCGATGAGCTCGAAGGAGGCCTCGTGCATCTGCCGCTTGTGCTGCTTGTAGCGGTCCCAATCGGCGTAGGCCTTCTTCACCACGATGTTGCCCTTATCGAGCAAGCGCTCCAGCACGAGACGAATGTCGAGTTCGTCGTAGTTGGCCTTCTGGGCGCCGATGGCGACGTTCTCGAAATCGCAGAAGATGGCGATGTTGAGGACTTCTTCGAAGCTGGCGGTGTTGGCTTGTCTCCCTCGCGGGAAGTTCGGGTCGGTCACGGTGGGGCACCGTACTGCGAAGTTCGCGCGTTGACCCGCGCGTTTGAACGGGCTGATGATCTTCGGGAACTTTCTCCCGCAATCGTTGTCAGACCCACCTCGAACCCAGGTGCCCATGGCGAAAGAGGCTTCGCACGCAGATGACTTCGACTTCCTCGACGCGGGTGCGCTCGAGCGTCGTCGCCTGCGCAGGCAAGCCTTCTTCGTGCTGCTCTCGTGCTTCACGATGTGCGTTGGGGCGCTGCGCTACGGGTCGAATCTGAGCGCCTTTCTTCGACGCGAGATCGACCTCTTTGGCAATCCCATCTTCGTCCCGCTCGACCCGGTCTCGAACGAAGCGTTTGCCTCCATCGACTTTGAGCGGGTGCATGAGTACGCCCTTCCGCATTACGTGCAGGCGCTCAGCACGATGGACCCGAATGGCTCGCATCGTCGTGTGGACTACGCGCATCGCGCGCTCCTTCATGCACTCGAAGCCGACCCAAACCTGGTCGACCTCTGGCGGGAGTTGCACCTGCTCGCGATGATCGACCCGATTCGCAATGCGCGGCGCATCGACTACTTGCTCTGGGCGCACAACCACTACCTGGAAGTGCGTGGCATCGACTACCGCATCGAGGCGACGCTGACCTTGTGGGGGGAGCGGCCTCGTCTTGCGACGCGCAGCTATCGCGTGCTTGAGGATGCGAGTGATGCGGAGGGGCATCGCGCGCGCTTTCTTCAACGTGTCGATCATCTTGCGCTCACCGAGACGTGGCTTGGTCATACGGACCGTGAGTCGGATGGCGCGATGCTTGTCGCCGACCGCATCCTTCACTTCTCGATTCGCCATCTCTGGCCAGGCCTTGTGCCTGCACTCGATCAGCGTCGTCCGGCGCGTGAGCGCGGTGCGCTCCCTCTTCTGCGACGTGAGGCTCAAGCGGCGATTGACCCTGCGCTCTACGCCGTGCTTGTGGAGACGGCCGAAGACCAACAGGCGCTCTTGGATGCAGCGCAGTCGATCCATCATCGTCATCGATGCGGCTCGCGTTTCTATGTCTACGACCTGCCCTACCGTGGCCTCTCGCGCCGCAGCTACGCGGCACTTGCGATGGCAATTGAGCGAAGCCGAGGCTCCACGTGCCCGGATGTAACGCTCTCGGAGGCCGCGCAGATTGTCGGTGCCTCCGAGCGTCTCTCGCACACGCCGCACCTGGAAGACGCGCTTGAGGCGCTTGCTGCGTTCGGTGCGCGTGCAGTGGCGGCGCATGAGGTTCGGCACGTGGCGGATGGGCCGAGTCGACAGCTCGCGTGCCCGGGGTGTGGGCCGATGCCGACGATGGCGCGTGCGGAGCTGAGTGCCTACCTCGCCTCGTTTGGTGTCGAGGGCGTGGGCGGTACCGCTGCGCTCATCGCGTGCTCGAATCCGCAGACCGAGCGCGGTGTGGATGCG
>JBILQT010000190.1:0-14352 GCA_044373065.1 Sandaracinaceae bacterium | reverse complement strand
GTCGAAGACCTCTTGTTGCTGCGGGAGCAGCGCGATGGTGTCGTTCGAGAAGGGGTTCTGATCGAGCCCGAAGTGCGAGCGAATCATCGCGAATCCTCGTCGTCGTCATTGAGCAGCAAGCCGGTGTCAGAGTACGCTTTGGGAAAGTGGAAGTACCACTTCGCCACCGCCTCAAAATGCCTCCCGGAAGGCTCCCCGAGGGCCCCAAACTCGCAAAGCCGAGCCCGCCACGACGCTCCCGAAGCACCTAAAACCGCCGAAGAATGCGGGCCGCCGCACGAAAATCGCCCATCAGGCACACGTCTCCCGCCGCGCCCCGCGACCGCAAGCTCACGCGATCCAAAACGGCCCCTAAGCAGCCGCCGCAACCACACCCGCCCAAGGCGGAAACGTCCCCTCCGGGAACTCCCCGAGCACGCCCGTCTCGCGAAAGCGCGACGACGCCTCGACGTAGAATGCGACCATATTGCGATATGCGTCGCGCAGCGCCCACACGGCCTCGCGTGCACCAAACGCCCAAGGTTGCTGCGTGCGTGGACGCGCTCCTTTAGGACGGGTTCGCGGGTCTGCTTTGATCAAGCTCGCAACGGACGGCACACGGCTGCGTGACTTCTGCCGCACGAGGTCCATCTCGCGCTCCGTCGCATCCATGCTCGACCGCAACGCGCGCCGCGCCGCACGAAGCTCAAGCGGAGAAAGCCCCTCCCACTGAGGCATCGTCTCCAAAGGCACGCGCACCGTCTCAGTGAACTCAGCAAGGCTCTTGGGCTTGCCCGCCTCGCGCCACGCCTCCTCATCGAAGTACGCGACCTCCATCGCATCACGTCCCTCGATGACCGCCGAGTACGACGAGAGCCCCGGCCACTCTTGCGCACGCTCAACGCAATGCGCGCGCACCGGGTTCGCGTGCACGTAGTGAACGAGCTGCATGAAGCTCGCGTCGTCGAGCACAGGCTGATGCTTGAAGCGCTCTTTCGACATCGCGCCTTGCCTGCGCAGCAGTGGGTTCAACGCGAGTGCGACTTGGCTCTTGAAGAACTGCATCGCCGCCGAGAGTTCGGTCGATTCAGCGCGCACGACGAGGTGAAAGTGATTCGCCATCACGACCGCTGCGTAGAGACCGATGTCGTACTTCTCCAACGTCGCTGCGAGCACGCTTGCGATGACGAACGTGGTGCGTTTCGAAGGTCGCCAGAGGAACTGATCGTCCACGCACTTTGAGGTCACGTGGTAGGTGCTCACATCGGGCGGGTAGTAGCGAAGCCTGCGCATGCGCGCGCGTGTGGAAGTTGCGAGCCGGTGAAATCGTCATGATTTCGTAGGGAATCAAGGCTCGCCCTGGTGCACGTGGCGGCGGCGGCGTGGCGGCAACGCCAGAGGCGAACTGCGTTCACCGCCGCGTCGCATTGATATCCAAACGAAAATCTTGCGTGCCGAATCCGCTGACTCACTCGGTCGTTGCAGGCTCCGAAATCGCCTCAGCCGCACGAGCCTCAGCATCCATCTCGACGAGGACACGACGTGCTCCCGAAGCCACCGAGGCCACGGGCGAGCGCGTCGCGCGGGTGACTGCCTCGCGCGCCTCACGTGCGCGTCCGAGGGTGCGCAGACACTCGCCCATCTCCAGGCTGGCGCGGCTTCCATCGCGGTACTGCGGATGCTGCTGAAGAAGGCGCTGATACGCCGTCACGCTCTCCGCGCATCGATTCGACTGCGCGAGTGCGCGCGCCTCCGCATGCAGTGTGGTCGCGCCGAGATCGTCGGCTGCCGGCACGTCACGGGCGACCTCCTCGGAGGGCTGCGAGGGACGCATCGCAGGCATCGGCGCTGCCGGCGCACTCGGGACGGGGGAGGTCGTCATCGGTGTCGCGACCAAGGTGCCGGCCGCCGTGGGCATCTCGGGCATGGCCTCCATTTGAACCGCGCCGGACTCCTCCTGCGCTGGGATTTCGGCCATCGCAAGCAGCGTCTCATCCGCCTCGGTATCAGCAGGCTCACGCGAGACACGTGCGATTCGCTCCGAGGCTGGAGTCGGCGAGGCGGGAAGGGCAGGGCCCTCCTCCGCCATGTCTGCGTTCGCGACGACGCGTCCCGTGCGCGGGTCATGCGTCAGCTGAAGCGGCACTGCAGGCATGAGCCCTTGTGACTCTCCGCTCGCGACGGGGTCTGGCTCCAGCGTGGCCACCTCAAGCGCGGTCGGAGATTGCAGGCGCGGCAGATACCAGAGCCCAATCCCGACAACCACGAGCAAGACGGTCGCAACACCAAGCTGCGGCCCCATCGCGATGCGCCCAAGCCAGGCAAAAAAGCCCTCGAAGGGAGCCTCGGTCTTTGTCTCACGGACGGGAGCAACAGAAGGCTCCGCATCCGCGGTCTTGGCCAACCGAATCGCTGCCGCACGCTCACGCGAGGCGAGCAACACCGCAGCCATCGAAGGGGCAGCCTCGCGCTTAAGTTGATGACCAATCGAGATGCCGCGCGTCACCTTCGCGAGCGCCTCCGCACACGAGGCGCAGCTCGCATAGTGCGACTCAAGCTCCGGCACGCGGGCTCGATCGGCTTCGCCATAGGCCATGTCGAGCACGGCCTTCTCTGCTTCATCGCAGTTCACGGGAGTCATGAGCGCTCCACTTCTTGAACGTAGTTCTCGTACTCGGCGAGCGCGCGCTGCAGGCGCTCGAGAGCGTATCGCATACGGCTCTTCACCGTGTTCTCGGGGATACCGAGCACGTCTGCGATTTCCTTGAAGGGCATCCCTTGAAGTTCACGCATCAGAAAGACCTCCCGCTGCTCCTCGGGCAGCGCGTCGACGGCCTCCTCGATCCGAAGTCCCACGTCCTTGCCAATGGCACTCCGATCGGTCGCAGTTCCGGGACTGGCGATTCGATCCACCAACGCCGCATCGTCTTCGGTCCCCGCGGGTGCATCGAGCGAGCGGTGACGTCGGAAGACCATCTTGCGCGAGGTGTCGATGCAGAGGTTGCGCGCGATGGTGTAGAGCCAGGTGCTCACCTTCGACTGGTGCTGGAACTCCCCCGACTTTTGGACGACCTTGAGGAAGACCTCCTGCAGCAGCTCCGCTGCCTGGTCGGGATCGCGTGTCGAGCGAAGAATGAAATTGAAGAGCGCCTGCTCGTAGCGATGCACCAGACGCTCGAACGCGGTCTCGTCGCCCTGGTTGAATCGCCGGAGAAGCTCCTCGTCGCTGAGGGCGTCCCGAGGGTCCATCACCATGGATGCCCCAAACCAGCGACCACGGGGCCAGTTTGAGGGCAGGGAGATGAGCACTGGAGGTCATGCCCTTCCAGACGGCTGACTCTCCTTTGGGATCTGGCACGGGTCACGAACACGCGCGGATTGTAGCCAGCTGTTGGCATCGTGGGGAGTTTCCAACACGGCGCGTTCCCCGACGTGCGTTGACCCGCATGGACACGATTGATATAAGCCCTCGACATCCCGGTGTGCCGGGCGTTTGTTTGTTCCCGGTTTTCCCCCAATGGGGAAGATTATTGGCAGTCTGTGTGCGTCCAACGGCGTACAGAGAGTGCGACACCAAGGCTTGGCCCTTGGATAATTAGCCCTTTATTCATAGGAGTGCGCATGCGTAGGGTGATGGCCCTTTGGCTCGCGGTGGCCCTTGCTTCATTGGTTGGCGGACTTGCGATTGCGCAGGAAACCGCTCCGGAAGCTGCACCCCAAACCGCACCCGCTGCGGCAACGACGGACACGCCTGTGGCAGCCTCGGAAGAGGTTGTTGCTACGCCAGGCAGCGATGCGATCGCTGCTGCAGACGCACAGATGGACGCAGGTACCTATGCGACCCGTCTGCGTGACTTGGAGCAACGAATTGACGCGCTGAAAGAGCAGATTTTCCGCTCGAAAGCACGTCTTTCCTTGCTGGCGGAGACGGTCCTTCAGGGCGTGGTCGCTGGCGCACAGGCCGTGATCATCCACGAAAACCGCATGTCCTCCTCCTATCGCCTCGTGAAGGTCCAGTACGCGCTTGATGGCGCGCGCGTCTTCAACAAGGCCGATGAAGAGGGACCGCTTGGCGACCAGCAGGAGTTCGAGGTCTACAACGGCTCGATCGTTCCTGGTGATCACAACGTCACCGTCAATCTTGAGTACCGTGGCAACGGCTACGGCATCTTCTCCTACCTCAAGGGCTATCGCTTCCGCGTCCGCTCGAGCCGCACGTTCAATGCGCCCGAGGGACAGGCCGTCACGCTTCGCGTCGTCGGCTTCGAGAATGGCGGACCTACCGCTCCACTTGAGGACCGTCCGGCCGTTCGCTACATCGAGCGCACGGAAGGTCGCGGATCGCGCAGTGAAACGCCGGCGGCGGCTGGAGGTCAGTGATGACATTTCGACGACGAGGTATCGTCGTCGGACTCGCCACGCTGATGCTTGGGTCCACTGCGGTGGCCCAGGACTATGACGCGATCACGCGCGAGACGACGAGCATTGAGGGGCAAGTTGACGCCCTGGTTCGCGAGCCACTGGAGGAGATGGGGCAGCGAAGTCCGACCTACGTGGAAGAGCGCCTGACCGACGGCGAGCTCTTCTACCGGCTGCAGGACTACATCCGCGCCAGCATCATCTTCACGGACATCGTCGAGAATAACGCCACGCATCAGGGCTACGCAGACGCCTTGTTCTTGCTCGCAGACTCGCTCTTCCGCGCCGGGGATTTCCACGGCGCGCGTACGCGTTTTCGAGAAGTCATCTCGCATTCGAGCGATCAGCGCTTCCGTCCGTACATCCAACGCGCGCTGGGGCGTCTCATTGAGATTGCCATTCACACGCGTGATTTCGACGGCGTGGACGAGGTGTTCCGCCAGCTCTCGACACTTCCGCCTGCGGAAGTCGAAGCCGCGACGTCGTACTACCGAGCCAAGTATCTGTTCAACCGCGCGGTGCCGACCGAAGACGTTCTGCGTGACCCGGCCGCTCGGGCTCGGATCGATACTGCGAGCCTCGATGAGGCCCGAGCCGCCTTCGAGGCTGTGCCTGAGGCGAGTCCGTATCATCCCCAGGCACTCTACTTCACTGGCGTGATCTTCACGCTCCGTGAGCAGTATCCCCAGGCAATTGACGCGTTCACCCGCGTGTTGCGGACGGATGCAACGTCTACGGAGCATCAAGAGGTCGCTGAGCTGAGCCACCTCGCGCTCGGTCGTCTCTACTACGAGACCGATCAGCTTGATCAGGCCATCGAGGCCTACCAGGCCGTTCCACGCACCTCCTCGCGTTTCGATGTCGCGCTCTACGAGATCGCCTGGGTGTTCATTCGCCTCGGTGACTCCGTCCGCGCAGAGCGTGCACTCGAAGTGCTCGGCTTGGCCGCACCAGACTCGCGCTTCATCCCGGATGGAAAGCTCCTGCGGGCGAACCTGCTTCTACGAAACGGCCGCTTGGAGGACGCGAATCGCGTCTTCGCTGAGGTCTTTGAGGAGTTCAATCCAGTCCGACGTGAGTTGGACGACATCCTTCGGGCGCACGAGGCTGACCCGCTCGGCTACTTCCGCGGGTTGGTCCATGACAACCTCGAAGTCTTCGACGCCAACGCATTCCTCCCGCCGCTTGCACAGCGCTGGGCTCGCCTCGAAGGCGATATGGATCGGGCGCTCGGAACGCTCGCGGACCTCGCTGAGGCGCGCCAGTTGGTCAACGAGACGGCGGAGTTGGTCCAGCGTTTGACAGCGGCCCTTCACACCCCGAATCGCGTGGCGGTGTTTGGCGACCTTCGTCGTCAGAGCGAGACGAGCACACAGCTGCGCAACCGCATGGTCCTGCTGCGTCGTCGCATGCTGCAGGCGGAGGGCGGCTCGGGCGAACTTGCGAACGTCCGCGCTCAGCGCCGTGAACTCGAGCGCTTCATCGACCGGATGCCAACGACCGACGAAGGGATCTCGGCGCTTGACGACGAGCTTCTGGGTCGCGTGCGTCGTTCCGAGCAAGAGCTCGCCCGCATGGAAGTCGAGCTCATGGGCATCGAGGCGCGCGTCACGGGCATCGAGCACTATCTCGAATCGCCCAATCGTACGCCCAATGCAGATGCGGATGCGGCCGTGCGTGCGGAGGCCTCCAACCATCGTGCAGCGGTCGCCGAGTACCGTCAGCAGATTCGTGTGCTTCGCGTCGACCTTGAGGCGGCCCGCCTTCAGGTGGGCGTTGGCGACGATCGCTACCAGCGGCAGGAGCGCATCCGCGAGGAATACAACCGCTTGGTTGCGGAAGAGGTTCGCCTTGGCGGCGGCAACGGGCGTGCGGATGAGATCATCCGTCGCCTGACCGCTGCGGAGGGGCGTCTCGATCAGCGCGATGGCGAGATCGACCGTGTCGCGAACACGCGCGCCGCGGAGATTCAGCGTCAGGTCGATGAAGAGAGCCAGCGAATCGTCGGCTATCAGCAGCAGTTGACCGAGCTCGACGCAGAGGCGCAGGACGTCGTCGGAGCCGTCACCTACCAAAACTTCCGTCAGGTGCAGCGTCGTTTCTACGACCTCGTTCTTCGTGCGGACGTCGGTCGAATCGACGTCACGTGGGCAGTCCGTGAAGAGCACCGCATGCGTGTTGAAACGCTCACCCGTGAGCGTCAGCGCGAGATTCAGGCGTTGGATGATGACTTCCGCGAAATCATGGACGAAGCCGGACCGGGTGCCTCCGAGGCCGCGCCAAGTTCCGACACTGAGGGAGCGAGCCAATGAGGGTCGCTGAGATTTCCCGCTTGCGTTGGACAACCGTGCTCATCGCAGCCTTCGGCTGGTGCGTTCCTGCGCATGCCCAAGAGGCGACTCCCGTCGCGGAGGCTCCTGCTGCAACCGCGGCTGACCCTTGGGCTGGTGCCACCGACGTTCCGCCACCAGCTTTCCTTGATACCACTGACCGTCGAATCCGCGACGACCGCCCCGCGCCAAGCCAGGAGCAAATCGACGCTCTGCTCGAGATGGAGGCGGAGGTAGACCGTTTCTCTCGTTCCGGCACATCGTACCGCAGCGCCATCCTCTCGATTTTGCGTCGCGAATACGCGCAGCGACGTCGCGACCGTGAGCAGGGATACTCACGCCAGATTCGCGAAGAAGAAGCGCTTCAGAATCGGGCCCGTGAAGACGCGATCGTCGCGTTCGAGCGGTTCATCCGTCGATATCCGAATGACCCGACATACACGCCGGATGCGATGTTTCGCCTCGGCGAACTCTACTACGAGCGCTCGGCGATTCAATTCGCGGACGCGAGCGAACTCGACCCGAGCGCTACGACCGGGCATCCCGACTTCATGCCGACGATCAATCTCTACCGAGACCTCGTCGCACGCTATCCGCACTACCGCCGCATCGACGGCGTCTACTACCTCATCGGCTACTGCTTGAACGAGATGGGCAACATGGAGGAAGCGCGCATGGCGTGGCTGAACCTCGTGTGCGCCAATCACTTCACCTACACCGGCACGCCTGTCCCGACCGAGGACCCAGCGGCGGAGCAGATCGAGGGGCTCAACGCGCATCCAGCGGCGGAGATTCTTGCGGCGCCAGCGCCGGACGCGCCCTTTGCCGACCCTTATTTGGACTGTCAGCCAATCGTTCCAGAAGCTGAGTTCATCAGCGAAACCTGGTTGCGCATCGGCGAGTACCACTTCGATTTCGATTTCGAGCCGCACTTCCTCGACCGCGCAATCAGCGCGTACTCGCGCGTCCTCGCGAACCCTGAGGACCGCAACTACAACCTCGCGCTCTACAAGGTGGCATGGGCGTACTACCGAGGTAGCCGTTACCCCGAGGCAATCGCGCAGTTCGCGCAGTTGATCGAGTGGTCGGACCGAGAGCAGGAGCGCACGGGCCGCGCAGGCTCCGAGCTTCGTGCAGAGGCGGTTCAGTATCTCGGAATCACGTTCGCGTACGACGACTGGAACGAGAACCAGGTTCCGGATGTCGGCGAGGGTCTTCCCTCAGCGATCCAACGCCTTCAGGACCCATCGCTCCTTGCTCAGGATCGAAACTGGACGGCCGAGGTCTACTTCCACACCGGTCAGATCTTCTTCGATCAGGCTCAGTACCCGCTCGCGATTGAAGTGTGGCAGCTGGCGCTTCAGCGCTTCCCTCTTCACCACCGCGCTCCCGAAATCGTGGGGATGATCGCGCGCGCCTACCGTCGTATCGGCGACCAGCAGCGAGAGCTTGAGGCGAGCCTTCAGCAGTCTCAGTTCGGGCCCGGCTCGGAATGGTACGACAACAACACCGACCATCCGATCGAGCAACGCCGTGCGGAGGATCTGGCGGAGCAAGCGCTCATCCAACAAGCGCTTCACCACCATCAGGTCGCAACGACGCTGCGTCGTCGCGCCGTTCAGAATCAAGACGAAGCGATGCTCACCGAGGCCATCGGTGAGTACAACACAGCGGCCCAGGCGTACCGCAGCTACATCGACCTCTACCCGAACAGCCCCAACGCCTACGAACTCCAGTTCAACTTGGCGGACACGCTCTTCTGGTCGGAGCAGTACGAGCCAGCTGCCGAGGCCTATGCGGCAGTTCGTGACTCCAACCTGGACGACCAGTACCTGAGTGAGTCGGCACGTCGCGTGGTCGAGTCGCTCAAGCGCATGCTCGATGCGAGCGTGTCGCGTGGCGAAGTGACGATTCCCGCAGAGCCGCCCACACCACAGGGCAGCCCAGCTTCCGTCACCGCAGTTCAAATGCCCGAGTTGGTACAGCGCGTCGCCCAGGCACGCGAGGTCTACCTTTCCCGCGTGGATGAGCGTGCGGACACGGAAGGCGTCCGGTCCTCGTACGACTACAACAACGCCGTCTTGCTCTACGTCTATGGGTATTGGCCCCAAGCGCGTGACCGATTCCGACGCATCTACCTTGAGCGTTGCTCAGGTCCAAATGGTGCCGAGGAAGGCCGTGTTGCTTGGCAGAACCTCTACAACATGGCGGTTGCACTCGAAGACACTGCGGAAGTCGAGCGACTCGCACGCGATGTGATCGAGCGTGGTTGTACTTTCACGCCTGGTGAAGGCGCTGCCCAACAGCCCAGCACAGAGGCTTGCGATTGTCAGACGCAGCAGACCGAACCTCGTTGCATCGCCCAGTGCAGCCTCACGGACATCGAGTTCCGTCGTGCTGTGGATCTCTACGATCGCGCCCACGCAGGCACACCCGAGGGGCAACTCTGCCAGGCGACGATCACGGAGGAGCAACGCTCACTCTACGAGCAGTCAGCCACCGCGATGGTGAACGCAGTCAATGCTCGCCCAACCCATGATCGAGCGCCGCAGGCTTTGATCCAGGCGGCTGTGGCGTTGGAATGCACCAGCCGTTTTGAGTCTGCTTCGCGTCTCTACACTCGTGTCATCGAAGAGGTTGGTCCGCGACGCGGCCGAAACGACGAAGAGACACAGGCGTTTACTCAGATTCTCGCGACCGCCTATTTCCGCCTGGCCTACACGGCGAATCGCTTCTTCGACTACGACCGCGCGGTGCAGAACTACCGCATGCTCGCCGACGACCGTCGCTTCGCTGGCCCGGCACAGGCGTCTGTCCGAACGGACGCATTGATTAACGCGGCGCGCATTCTTGAGTACCAGCAGAACTACCCGCAGGCCGCCGACTACTATCGTCGCGCTGCTGAGGCTGAGTCTGATGGTGATCAGCGTCGTGTGGCCTACTACCGCGTGGCGGAGATGTCCTACCGCCGCCACGACTGGCCAGGCACCGTGCGTGAGATGCAGTCGTTCATCGACCGCTTCCGTGCTGATGCTGGTGCCGGTGAACTTCTCGTGACGGCTGCTTGGCGCATTGCTCAGGCACGTCAGGAGGCACGCCAAACCCGTGACTATCGCCCGGCTCTGCAGAACGTCGTCGCCACCTTCCAGCGTTCCGGTCAGGAGCCTGGTTCGGTCGCCGCGGAGTTCGCAGCACAGGCGGCATTCACACTGGCCGACGAGGCTCTTCCGCCGCTCCGCGAGTCAGTACGGGTGGCTCCAGGCCGACAGGCGACGGTGCCCGCATTTGTTGCGCGTCTCCGTGCCCAGATTGACGAGAACGCTCGCTCGGTGCGTACGGTCGTCGACGGGTATGCACCCATCCTTGGCTATCGCAGGCCGACGTGGACGATTGCTGCGTTCGTCCAGCAAGGCCAAGCCTACGAGGTGCTCGCGAGCTCCATTATCAACGCGACCCTCACCCCACTGCCTGACGACGTGCAGCGTCGCATCCGCAGCGCGTCGGCCGATGTGCGAGCCGAAGTGGAAACGCAGTTCCAGGACCAGGTTCGCCAGGTGTTGGAAGAGCAAATCCGCCCAGTGGAATGCTTCGCGGTTGCACGCTACGCACTGGCAGCGCGTGCAGCCCGTGCAGGTGCACTCGACAACGAGTACACGCGAACCGCAGTTGCTCGACTTCAGAGCTACGGCGATGAGCGTATCGCTGAATGCATCGCCCAGGCCCAGGCCCAGGACGCATCCTTCGGTGCGTATCAGGCCGGTGAGTTCCAGCGTGCCCGCCCCGGACAGACATTGCCGATGGAGTCGGGTCTTGCTTCGCCTGGTCTCGCAGGAGCGGACGAATGAACGGAGCCAACATGAAGAACCGAACAGCAGTCTTGGCGGTGTTGGTCTCACTGACGGGAGCCTGCGGGCCCACGTCGAGTTCGTCCGGTTCCTCAGGGACCGTTACACGAACTACGCGCACAGATCAGGGTGGTGATTCGACGGGCGCTTCGGGTTCCCGTCCGCTGGAAGCGCCAGCCGGATCTCGTGAGCCGGAGCCTGAGTCCCGTCCGACGCAGGCGGCGACTTCCGAGACGAGCGAGCCAGCTGCACGAGTGCCGGCAGCGGCTGAACCCGCTCCTGCGAGCGAGTCTCCGCAGCAGGCTTCGGCGGCACCAGCATCCGCTGTTCCTCAGGAAAGCCCTTGGGGACGACCGGAAACCGAGAGCGGCGAGCCGCTTCCAGAGCGGCGGCCCCTCACTGGGTCGGCTCGTGACGCCTATCGTCGTGGGATGGAGGCCTCCTCGCGTGGCGACAACGCTGGCGCACAGGCGGCGTTCCAGGAGGCTCTTTCCGCCGACTCCACATCATTTCGTGCGGCCTACAACCTGGGAGTGCTTGCCGACCGCGCGGGTCAAGCCGACCAGGCGCTCAACTTCTACCGCCAAGCGCTGCGCGTGCAGCCTGACTACGAGCGGGCTGTCGAAGGCGTTGTCCGCATCTACGTGCGCCAAGGTCGCGCGAGCGATGCAGTCTCGTTTGCTCAGCCGATTGCGCAGCGCTGGGTTCGGAATCTTGCAGTGCAAGCTGTCTACGGCGACGCGCTCGTCGCGGCGAACCGCTCGGCTGAGGCCGTTGATGCTGCTCGGGCGGCGTTGCGTCGGGACGAGCGTTTCGTTCCTGCCATGATCGTGATGGCGAAGGCGAATCTTCGTCTTGGTCGCAACGAGCTTGCCCAGTCGATTCTTGAGCAGGCTCTCGCCATCGATGCCACAAACGCAGAGGGCCACTTCCTGCGTGGCCAGATGTACGAGGCGGAGCACCAACTTCAGCCCGCCATTACGTCTTACCGTCGCGCCATCGAGCTCAGTCGCGACTACGCAGACGCGCGGATGAGGCTGGGCATTTTGATGCTTGGCGGCGCGAACTACGACGAGGCGGTGCAGCAGTTTGAGGCGGTTGCGCGTCTTGTCCCGGACTTGATGTCAGTCCATCTCAATCTCGGTGACGCATACCGCTCGACGAAACAGTGGACGAAGGCGAAGGCCGAGTTCGACACCGTCTCGGCGCGCAGCCCAAGCACCGTCGAAGTTCACTACAACCTGGGCTTGATGTTCTGGTCCCAGGCGATGGATCTGACGGGGCAGGAGCAGCTCGATATGCTGGTCCGTGCGCAGCAGGAATTGACGACTTACCGTACCGGAATGGGATCTCGTTTGCCACGTGACGACCAATCCACGACGTTCATTGAGGATTTGAATCGTCAGATCGATCGTGCACGTCGCGTCATCGAGCGTGATGCCGCGCGTCGTCAACGCGAGGCCGAGCGCGCCGCTCGACAGTCGGCGTCAGGTGGCGGAGACTCTGCGGGCGGAGATTCCGCTGGAGGTACGCCATGAAACAGTTCGCATTCGCAGTTGCTTGTGTCCTGCTCGTCGCTTCTCCCGTTTTCGCTGATGAACCCCTTGCGGGGGAATCTAGGGTCATGCCCGATACGCATGTGCCGGGCCAGGTTCATCGGCCCTCAGTGATGGTCGTGATGACACGTCGCCGTTCGACTTCACTTGAAACTGAGCTGCGTCGCTCCTTCACGGACGAGATCGTCCGAGATGCGGCGTCCACCCCGTGATCGCTCCGGAGCCTTTCATGCGCATCTTGTTTTCGGTCGTGGTCTTCGGGGTCTTCCTTGCCAGCTCACACGCGGACGCCCAGCAGCGGCCGGGTCGCGGAGCACCGCGTGTGATTCAGCTCGAAGAGATTCGAATTGAAGGCCGCGTTCAGAAGCCGAATGCGTTCTACATCTTGAATCGCTCGAGCATCGGTTACGAGATTCTGGACCTTCGCGAGAGTTTCACGCGAGAGATCCTGCGCAGCGTGCAGAACGAGCCTTTCTGAGTGTGGGAGGCGGTCCTGGTCGGCCAGGGGGGGCTCTACCTTGCGGTTTGCGCGATCGCGCTGCTGGAGCTTCGTAGAACCTCCTCGCTCGTAGACTTTCGACGTGTTCTGGCCTCGCCGCGGAGGTTTCGGACGCTTCCTCTTCCAAATTGGAGCGACGTATTCGATGCCGCGAATGAAGGGGACTTCGACGTTGGGTTGTTGGAGGTCATGCGTCGGACCTCAGAGCGTCTCTTGGCGCCCTTGGGGTGGTTACGGGTGCTTGGTTTGGTGAGTTCGGCGATCGGGTTTGCAGCTGTGGCCTACAGCTTCTCATGGCTGCATCAGGATCACGGCTTGGCCGACTTGGATCCGACAAGGCTCACACGATTTGCCGCGGAGCGCGCCGCAATCTCAGTTTCCGTGGCCGTGGCGACGTCCGCGACGAGCGCTGGGCTTCGTTCCTCCCTACGCGACCGAGTTCGCGGCACGCTGGCCGGGTTGCGGTCGCTTGAACGAGTTGCGCGCTCAGGCTGGACCGCGGCTCGGACAAAATGATAGTTTCCGCGGAACCTTTCCCAATTGGCGCTGTCTGAGTCCAGTCAGACCCCTTTTGCCTGTCTTCTACCGCCGCGTCACCGCGGGCTTCGAGCGAGGAAACGATGAGCACTCCCCAAGGACCTCAAGGACCGCAACAGCAGCAGGGCAAGCGACCTGGTGCGATGACCATGGCGATGCAAGCCGTCGCCGTGGCGCCGAGCACTGGCCCCAAGGTGATGCGCATCGGCGTGATCCAGGGGGACAAGATGGTGGAGGAGCGCATCATCCGAAAGCGCGAGACCGTTACGGTCGGGTCTTCGGAGCGCAACCACTTCATCGTTCCGTCGATCCAGGGGAGCTTTGATCTCTTCCAGATTCAGGGGGCCGATTACATCCTCAACTTCACTGAGGCGATGCGTGGCCGAGTGGGGCTCGCGGGTGGCGTCGAGAAGCTTGAGAATCTGCGTGCAACCGGCGCGGCTCGAAATGCTGGCCAGTATTGGCAGGTGAAGCTGTCGGATACGTCGCGCGGTCGCGTGACGATCGGCGACATGACGCTCCTGTTTCAGTTCATTGATGCGCCGCCTATTCAGCCGAAGCCGCAGCTTCCTGCGGCGGTCGTGGGCGGATTCGCAGCGAGCATCGATTGGCTCTTCACGGCGTTTGTGATGTTCTCGTTTATGAGCCACTTCGGCTTCGTGATCTTCCTTGAGAACGCTGACTGGCCGATGCAGCCCGGTATCGCCGCGATTCCCGATCGTGTCGCCGACCTCATTTTCAATGAGCCGCCAGCGCCTGAGCCCGAGCCGGAACCAGCGGAGACCGTCACCGAGGAGCCCACAGAGGCAGAGGCGGTTGCCGAGGCCGAGCCGACCCCGTCGCAGCGCCCGTCCGAGGCCGAGTCGACGTCCTCGAACACGCCGTCTGAGCGCCAGGCAGCGGCCGATACGGATGCGCGTATGGCTGCGTCCGACGCGGCACAGCAGGTTGAGACGCTGCTCCTTGGTGCACTCGGCAGCGGTCAGGGCGCTTTCGCCGACGTGCTTGCGGGTGGCGCAGTCACTGGAAGCGCTGAGGACGTCATGGCGCAGGCCGAGGGTGTAAACGTCGCGCAGGGTGGACCGGGCGGCGTGCTTCGCGAGCGTTCGGGCGGAGGCCAGGTCGGTGGTGGGGGGGCTGCCCTGGGTGGTCTTCGTCGCGCAGGCGACGGAACTGGCGGACAGCAG
>JBILQT010000470.1:0-4278 GCA_044373065.1 Sandaracinaceae bacterium | reverse complement strand
CGAGGGGCTCGTGGGCGCGGGCTGCACGGGAGGCTCGGCGTTCACCACTGCCTTCAGTGTGGGTCGATTGCGCACAGGTCGAACGACAAACGGGCGGTCGTGTCGCTCACGCTCGTCGGCACTCGTCGCGGCCGTCCTCGCGCGCTGAAGAAAGACAGCCTGCGAGCGAATCCCCTCGTTGCCCATGACGCGTGTGTAGCGACCATCGGGCTGAAGAGAGAGCGCCTTCACATCATCGGAGAGCTCAAGCGCGAGCACCTCATCCACGATGCGCGCCTGAAGCGTGGGCGACTCGATCGGAAACATCACCTCGACGCGACGGTGGAAGTTGCGCGGCATCCAATCTGCGCTGGCGCAGTAGACCTCGCGCGCACCGCCTGCCTCAAAGACAAAGATGCGTGCGTGCTCAAGGAAGCGATCGACGATGGCGCGCACGCGGATGTTCTCGCTCATGCCCGGTACACCCGGTCGAAGACAGCAGATGCCGCGCACCGAGAGGTCGATCGAGACGCCAGCCTGCGAGGCGCGATAGAGCGCCATGATCACGTCCGGATCGACGAGCGAGTTCATCTTCGCGAAGATGCGTGCTGGTCGCCCTGCCCGTGCGAAGCGTGCCTCGCGCTGGATGAGCCCAAGGATGCGCTCATGAAGGCCGAGTGGCGCAACGACGAGCTTCTTCCATGTCGCGGGTGCGGTGCATGAGGTCAGCAAATTGAAGAGGCTGCTCGCGTCCTCGCCCATCTCGGGTCGGCAGGTGAAGAGCGAGAGGTCTGTGTAGGTGCGCGCCGTGTTCGGGTTGTAGTTGCCCGTGCCGAAGTGGACGTAGCGACGCAGCTCGTTGCCCTCGCGACGCACCACGAGCGCGACCTTCGCATGCGTCTTGAGACCGACAAGGCCGTACACAACGTGCACGCCCGCTTCCTCCATCCGGCGCGCCCACTGGATGTTGTTCTCCTCATCAAAGCGCGCCTTGATCTCCACGAGGGCCGTGACCTGCTTGTGGTTCTCGGCCGCGTGCATCAACGCCTTCACGATCGGGCTGTCACCGCTCGTGCGGTAGAGCGTCTGCTTGATTGCAAGCACGCTTGGGTCGGCAGCGGCCTGCTCGATGAACTCCACCACAGGGTCGAAGGATTCATACGGGTGATGAAGCAAGACATCGCCCTGCGCGACCGCTGCGAAGATGCTCTCTGAGCCGCGGAAGGGCGGGAGACGCTGCGGCACAAAGGCTTCGTCGCGCAGCGTGGGGTCATCGGAGAGCGACTCTGCGAGCGCGGAGAGATCCGGAAGGCTGAGCGGGCCGTCGACCGGAAACATGTACTCCGGGTCCACCGCAACTGCTTCGCGCAGCATCTCCAGGGCCGCGCCATCTGCACGTGCATCGACGAGCATCGCCACAGCATTGCCTCGATCACGGCGACGCACTTCAGCCTTCACGCTCTCAAGCAAGTCCTCCGCCTCTTCTTCATCGATCGAAAGATCGAAGTTGCGGATGACGCGGAAGGGCCAAGCGCCTTTGCAGTCGAAACCGGGGAAGAGCTCGGCGATGTGGAGCGCGATCAGGTCATCGAGCAAGAGGTAGGAGGCACGCCCTGCATCTGGAACGGGCACCAGACGCGAGAGCACTTGCGGCACCTGCACGACGGCGAAGGCCGGCGACATCGTGCTCGTGCCCGTGCCGGAGAGGACCGCGATGATGTTCAGGCTCTTGTTGCGGAGGTGCGGGAAGGGATGCCCTGGGTCGATGGCCAGCGGCGTGAGCACGGGCATGACCTGCTCGTAGAAATAGCGACGCAGATGCGCGCGATTGGCTGGGGTGAGCTCACGCTCTGTCAGGAGCCGAACGCCGCGCGAAGCGAGCTCCGGAAGGATCTCGTGAAGCACCGTCTCGCTCATCTGATCGCGCATCGCGCGCACACGCGTCGCGACTGCTGCGAGCTGCTCGGAAGGGTTGAGGCCATCGGCCTGCGCGGTCTGCACGCGCTCGCGACGCTGCTCCACCAAGCCCGCTACGCGCACCATGAAGAACTCATCGAGGTTGCTCGCTGCGATGACGACGAACTTCAGCCGCTCGAGAAGCGGCACGTTCGGATTGCGCGCCTCGAAGAGCACGCGGTCATTGAACTCAAGCCACGAGAGCTCGCGATTGAAGAAGAGCTCAGGGCTGCCTTGGCTGAGATCAGGACCATCCCCGGAGGTGCGCGGCGCGGAGGTCTCACCGGGTGACGAGGGCGACTTGGGGAGGTTCGAGGACATGCGAATCAGCGTACCAAAGCCGTGTGACAGCTCTGTGTATTCGGCAGTCTTTCGTCACACATGCGTGTCGGGCCGATTCCCTACGTGCCAGAAAGTTCCCAGGTGCCAGTGCCCTCAGTTAGAAGCGTCGACGTGCGAGCCTTTCGTCGACTCCTCTGCGCTGGACTGATTCAAGGAAGCCTCCTCTGGGGCACTTGGGATGCCCGTGTCGCCCATGCGCAAACCCGTCCTTCCGAAGGGCAAGAGAGCGAAGAGCTGCGCGCACTGCGCCTCGCGGAGCTCGATGTTTTTCCGCACGCAGAACCACTCGTCGATACGACAGCACCGGGTCGCATGCTCGGCGTCGTCCCCGATGCGCTGACCTCCGATGTGCCTGGCTCCACACCGATCGAGACCGCACGCGGCACGACGCGCGACTTGAGCTGGCTTGAGGGCTTGAGCCTCCCCGACATCCCGATTCGCTGGGATGACCGCGTGATCCGCTACCTCGAATTTTTTCGCGATGACCCGCGTGGTCGCTCGATCATCCGAAGCTGGATGGTGCGTGTGGAGCGCTACGGCGCACTCATCCGCCGCACGCTGCGTGAAGAGGGCCTGCCCGAGGACTTGCTCTATCTCGCGATGATCGAGAGCGGCTTTGATCCGCGCGCTCGCTCGGATGCAGGTGCCGTTGGTCTCTGGCAGTTCGTGAGCGGAACGGGCGCCGAGTACGGCCTTCAGCAATCGCACTGGATCGATCAGCGGATGGATCCGGTCGCCTCCACCCGCGCAGGTGCGCAATATCTCGAAGCGCTGCACACGCGCTTTGGCACATGGGAGCTGGCCTTCGCCTCCTACAACATGGGCTACGGGGCGATGCTGCGAAGCATGCGGAAGTACGGGACGAACGACTTCTGGCTCCTCTCACGTCTTGAAGCGGCCCTCCCCTACGAGACCTCGCTCTACGTCGCGAAGGTGATGGCCTGCGCGATTGTCGGTCGGAACCTTGAGCGCTTTGGGATGGCCGACATCGCACGCGAACCCGAGCTCGCCTGGGACGAAGTGCAGGTGCCCGGCGGCACCACGTTCGCGCAAATCGCACGCGCGACCGAGGCCACGACAGACGACCTCCGTCGCCTGAACCCAGCCCTTCGTCGTGACCGCACACCGCCCTCGGCCGAGCTCTTCACAGTGCTCATTCCCGCTGGCGGCGGTGCCCGCTTTGCGGAGCGCTGGCCTCGTGTTCGACCGGGTCGCCCAGCACACGCGCCCTACGTCGCACGCATGGGCGAAGACCTCACCGCCATCGCGCATCGCTTCAACACGACCGAGTCTGCACTGCGCGAGATCAACCAGCTCAGTGAGCGCGACATCGTGCGCCCGGGCTTCGACTTGATGGTGCCTGCCGTCACGCCACGTGCGGACGCTCCAAGCGAGCCACCGACCGTCGTTGTGCCTGAGCGAACGTTTGCGTACGAGGGCCGTCGTCGCGTTTTCTATCGCGTCTCACGCGGCGACACGCTCGCCGAGATCGCACGCTTCTTCCGTGTCTCCACGGCCGATGTGCGCGCCTGGAATGAGGTCGACCCACGCGCAACCTTGCAGGACGGTCTCTTCCTCCAGCTCTTCGTTGCGCCCGAGATGGACACCGCACGCGCGGTCGTGCTCACGCCCGAGCAAGTGCATGTGCTCGTGATGGGCTCGGATGAATTCTACGAGCATCACGTGCGTCAGGAGGGCCGCGTTCGTCTTCGCGTTCGCGTACGCGAGGGCGACACGCTGAGCACGATTGCGACACGCTTTG
This sequence comes from Sandaracinaceae bacterium, assembly GCA_044373065.1. GTDB lineage: Bacteria > Myxococcota_A > Polyangia > Polyangiales > Sandaracinaceae > JAFLCL01. Next base: position 239 of record JBILQT010000470.1, on the reverse strand, counting down.
GTCTGAGTGTCGGCTCGGTCTGTCGCATCAACGTGATGCCGCGCGATGCCACGCTCTCGATCGGCCAAGAGCTCATCGTCTACACCTCGCCAGAGCGTGTGCCGCGGGAGATGCGCGGACAGATTGAGGCGGAGCCTGAGGCGCCGAGCGAGGCGACCACTTCTGAGGCCGCGACGGAGACTGCGCCCAACTCCGAGACAGAGACAGAGACAGAGACAGAGACCGAAGCTGCGACCGAC
>JBILQT010000257.1:0-10074 GCA_044373065.1 Sandaracinaceae bacterium | reverse complement strand
AGACCGCGACGGAGACTCCGCCTGCTGCGACCGAGCCTGCGACCTCAACCTGATCGGCTCAGACCGGCACCCACGTCAGCACGAAGCGCTCGATCTTGAGGTCGGCCTTCTTCGCGGCGACGGGCTTCTCGACAATCTCTGCGTGCTCGGGATGCCAGCTCTTCTTGATCTCCTCGAGCGCCGCATTCACGTCTGTTTGAAGTCGCTGAAGCTCTTCCTTCGCCTGATCGAGATCCGCCTGCGCGCTCTCCTTCGAGCTCGATGAGCGCGTCACCGTGCGTGCAGAACGCGCAGCGCGCGAGGCCGCGGTGGCTGCCGAACGGCGCCCACTTCCGAACATCGCACCGAGCACGGAGGCGCCAATCTCGATGCCGCTCGTGAGCACCTGCGTTGAGCTCGCGCTCTTGGCGTCATCCAGCTTGCGCTCAGCCTTCAGGACTTTGTCCTTCGCCTTCAAAATCTTCGGCTGCCACTTCGCCTGAAGCTTCTCCACCTCCGCATCACGAAGCTCGCGCATGTGCTGCGCAAGGCGCGCCGCAAACGCATCGCGCGCTTCACCAACCGTCGAGGTCAGTGAGACCTCGGGCACCGTGAGGAGCACCAGAGGCCTGTCGCGCTGAAGGTGCGTGACCGTCTGCTTCTCCCAAGCCTTGTACGAGGCTGGCTTCGAAGCCGCGGCGGGCAGCGTGGAGAAACTCGCCTCCGCGTTCGGCGTAGTCAGCAACTCCACATCGCTCGTCCCGAGGAACCAAGCCTTGTCCCACTCCGGGCCATCCTCACCGAGCGGTGCGAGCAGGTTCGGCGTCATCCAGGTATCGAGCCCGGCCTTCGCATCGACGTAGTGAAGGCTCGCCTTGCAGAGAAGCCCCGGCCTGTATTGCGTGACGCGCGGGAGATCACTTCGCACAAAGAAGAACTCCTTCACCTCCGGCGGCAGCACAGGTCGCGTGTTGGCGTTTGGCGAGGCCGTTGTCGGTGCAGGGGGCGTGAGGCTGTTGCGAATCGCCGTCGCCGGCTGCGGTGTGCGCGTCTCCGCCGGCGTCGCAAGCTTGCGCATCTCCTCGCGCGAGAGCGGGCCGCGCAGATACGAGAGCGCCCAGCGTGTCTGCAGCAACTGCGGCTCTGGCTCGTGCACCGAATGCAAAAGAAAGCGTCGCTGCGTCAGGCCACTCAAGAGCGAATCCATCTCCGCACGATTGAATCCATGGCCGCTCGCCGCGCCCTCCAAGCCATCAAGCACGCGCAGCTTGTCGCGCTCTGTCTGCAGGCGTCCGAGCATCCAGGTGCCCGTATTCGAGAGGCCCTTGTAGTCGAGATCAACGGGGTTCTGCGTCGCGAGCACGACACCCAAGCCGAAGGCGCGCGCCTGCTTCAGGAGCGTCAGCATCGGTGTCTTCGAGGGCGGGTTCGCGACAGGCGGGAAGAACCCGAAGACCTCATCCATGTAGAGCACGGCGCGCAGGCTCGTCGTGCCCGACTGCGCGCGCATCCACGCGAGCACCTCGCCGAGAAGCACCGTGACGAAGAACATCCGGTCGGCATCGGAGAGATGCGCGAGGCTCAGGATCGAGAGCTTTGGCTTGCCCTCCGGTGTGAATAGCAGGCGCCCTGCATCGAGCGGATCACCCTGAAGAAAGCCCGCCATCGCAGGCGAGGCGAACGCGTTGTTGAGCTTCACCGCAAGCGCCGCGCGGCTCTTCGAGGGCACAACCGACTCCACATCCATCACGCCGAGATTCGCAAAGGGCGGCTGCTGAATCGCGCGAAGGAGGCCGGTGATGTCGAGCCCGCGGCCGTTCGTCCACGCCTCGAGAAGGATGGTCGCAACCAGCGAGTGCTCCGGGCTCTGCACCGGGTCTGCATCGACACCAACGAGCGAGAGAAGGCCCGAGGTCGTGGCCAACGCACGCTCACGCAGCACCTCCACATCGGTCCCCGCAGGCGGCGCGCCAAGCGAGGGCAAGAGCGCAAGCGGGCGGCCCAGCGAGCTGCCCGGCGTGTAGAGCACGCGCTCTACGGCATTCTCAAAACGCGCGATGCGCGCCCCATCCTGGCCCCACTCGGCAAGGCCTTTGGTGTGCCTCTCGGCAAGCGCTTGCGGGTCTTCACCGGGCGGCGCCCAGGGTGCGAACGAGGCTGCATCGAGCTTCGGAAAGGTCAGCAGCAGGTTGCCCAAGTCGCCCTTGGGGTCGATCACAATCGCCGGGATTCCGTCGATGGCGCACTCCTCAAGCAGCACGGCTCCGAGGCCCGTTTTGCCCGATCCCGTCATGCCGACGATCACGCCATGCGTGACCAAATGCTTCGACGGCAGGAGGAGCGGGAGCACAGAGGGCGGCTCCGCTACGGGTCGTCCGAGATACAGCGCACCGAGCTTCTCGTAGTCTGAGGAATTCATCGCGCGTGTCTAACACACGGCATCGTGATGACGCGCCTGCTCACGCAGGACGCGAGCGCCCCACTGCCACAACCATCCTATCGCAATCCTATTCAGATACGATTGCGAGCATATCGCTACAGCAAGGCGCTCTGCCGAAGCCGTTCAAGACTGCGTAGGTGCGCCGCAATGTGGGCATTCGCGGAGCTCCGCCGTGTGCGGGCCTCGGCAGTGCGCACAGATGCGATGCCCGCCGATGACGCCGGGCAGCTTCGTCAATGTCGGGAAGAGGGTCTCCACCGCGAGCGTGCTCATGCGGTCCTCGGGCTCGGCGGGCATCCAGCTGACCTCGAAGCCAACGAGCGGGTCGGACGGCATGCGGATCAGCTCTGCGAGAAGCGAGCGAAGCTGGTCGACTTCGAGCTGTACGACATCACCCGCTTCGCTGCGACCACGAAGGTCACAACGATCACACCCTCGCCGTCGCGTGCACGGTCACCTCGAAGGCCCGTCGCGTCGCCGGTCACAAGCGCGCCATTCGCCGACCGAATCACCTCATCGGTGAACTGCGCGCGCGCATCTTGGGCAAGGCGCTCGTAGGTCATCTGCGCGATGTTCGCGTCTGTCGGCTGATGATTGACGACGCCGGCGTAGAGCCATGCGCTCTCGGCCATCGCGAGTACGCGCGCCGTCTGCCCGAGCAGCCGATGAAGGCCCTCGACGCTTCGCGTGTCCGCACTCTCCGCAAGCGCGAGCAACTTCTGCTGCAGGAAGGGACGGGCATCGGCCGAGAGCACGAGACGCACCTGCGTGATGTCCACCTTGAGCCACGCCGAGTTCGAAACCACCGAGGCTCCTGGCTTGCGTCGAAACGCGTACCAGAGGCCGACACCGCCGAAGACGACGAAGAGAAATAGAAATCCGTTCCAACCATCGCCGCGGTCATACCAACCATTCGGCCTATACCCCGGGTCGTAGTCTTCGCCCTCGTAGCCGCCCCCACCGGACTGGACTCCTCCTCCGAAGCGAAGCCCGCCGCCTGAGCGTCCGCCCGAACGGAAACCGCCTGAGCGGCCCGTCGAGCGACTGCCCGAACTGTGACTGCTTGAGTGGCTGCCTCCGAAGTGATGCCCGCCTGCAGAGCCGCCTGAGCGTCTTCGCTGCGCCTCCGTCAGCGTGGCCGTGAAGATGACCACCAGCACCACCAGCACCCACGCCATCCGCTTCGAAAGACGCAACATCATCAGGCTCCTCTTGAGACGCTCAAGCGCGCACGGGCGCGCCGCAATGCGGGCAGTTGGTAAGTTCCGCGGTGTGCGGGCCTTTGCAGTGTGCACAGATGCGGTGTCCGCCTTCGACACCTGGCAATTTCGTCATGCGCGGAAAGAGCTTCTCGACCGCGGCCGTGCTCACGAGGTCATCCTCCTCGGCAGGCATCCACGAGACCTCGAGCGCGACGAACTCGCTGACCGACATGTGCGCAAGCTCGTTCAAGAGCGCGCGAAGGTGTTCGACTTGGAGCTTGTGCACATCGGTGATCACGCACTTCGCTGCGACCACGAAGGTCACGACGATCACGCCCTCGCCATCGCGCTCCTTGGAACCACGAAGCGCTGCGGGGCTGGTCACCACCTTGCCGTTCGCGGCGCGAATCACCTCATGCGTGAAGACGGCGCGTGCATCCTGCGCGAGCTTGTCGAACTCCGTGCGCGCGAAGAGGGTCGACATCGGCTGACGGTTGTCGACGGACGCGTAGAGCCAGGCGCTCTCCGAGGTCTGGAGCGAGCGGCAGACTTGAACGAGCAGTCGATGAAGCCCTTGCTTGGAGGCCGTGTCTCCCTTGCGTGCGAGCGCGATGAGCTTCTTCTGCAAGAAGGGTCGCGCGTCCGCTGCGATGGCAAGGCGCACACGCGTGATGTCGACCTGCATCCACGCAGGGCTCGTCCCCGGAGGCACGCGCCCCGAGTGAGGGTTTCGCGCGCTCATGTCGAGCCACACCTTCACGCACACAAAGAGGACCACGATCAGAAAGAAGATGAGGGTCCCACCAACATCGCCATGACCGTGACCCATGTGCGTGCCGCCGAAGAACCCGCGCCCTCCGTAGCTGCCGCCGCCGCCGAAATGGCCGCCGCCGCCGAAATGGCCGCCACCACCACCGAAATGGCCGCCACCACCGCCGAAGTGACCGCCGCCAAATGAGCCTCCTGAGTGGTGTTGTGCTGCTGCGGGAAGCGCGAACGCCGCGCTCGCGAGGAAGAGCGAGACGAGTGCAGTGCGAAGTGCGCGAAGCATTGCGCGCATGAAGCCGGGCATCCGCGCCCAACCAACAACTCGTCCGTTCATTCGAGGTGACTCACGATTTGTGCGACGCCATCGCGCGCGGGGTGCCCATCCATGCTGAAGAACGCGTGCGGCGCGCCCTCATACGTCACGAGCCGCGTCGGGAGCCCGAGCGATTCACGATGCGCCAGGAGCCGATGTGCTTGCGATACATCGATCAGCTGATCGCCCGTGCCATGAAGAAGCAGTGTCGGAGCCTCCGATTGTCGACGCGAGAGCGGAGAGAGTTCGCGCCATCGCGCCTTGTCCCACGAGCGCGAGAGCAGGCGCGGCATCACGCGCGCGAGAGGGCCCTCAAAGCTCTCGATGTCGTAGAGACCGAACACACCCACGAGCCGATGCAGCGCGGGCTCCTCGGAGGCAGCAAGCATCGCGAGCGTTGCACCTGCGGAGAGGCCCACGAGCGAGATGCGCGACGGATCAAGCCCGAAGCGCAAGCACTCCTCCCGCCAGAATCGAAGCGCAGCCACCCCATCCTCTTCCGCCTCCGCGAGACGACCACCGCGAAACACGAGTCGATAGTCGATGGAGAAGACCGCGATCCCCACACGCGTCAACGATGCGGCGAGGTAGCGCATCGGCAGCATGTCGCGCGCGCCCACCACAAAGCCCCCGCCGTGAAGGAGCACCACCGAGGCACCATTCGCATCACGCGGAATGTAGATGTCACCGAGCGGCGCAACCCCTGGACGCGCGGTGTTCCGGTAGCGCACGGCCCTTCGCGTTGGCGTCACCGCAGGAAAGAAATCCTGTCCAACCAAGCTGCGCGCAATCGAAACGAGCCCACGGGCACTCGGACGCTCAAAAGGCATAAGTAGGAAACGTCTTCGAAGCGGCGCGCCAACGCAACAGATGCTTGCGGCAAGAGGGCCACTCATGTACTTCTGCGCGCTCAAGGATCCCTAGCTCAGTTGGATAGAGCATCGGCCTCCGGAGCCGAGGGTCGCGCGTTCGAATCGCGCGGGATCCGTAGGGGATCAGAAAAAGTGCGGGGTAAAATGCGGGGTAAAGACTCCAGGGAATTTGCGGGACCAGCTGGGTGAAATGACCCACCGGTCGTCGCCTTTGCCGCCTCCGCCAGCGCATCGTTCGCCCGACGCACGTAGCGCTCGGTCACCCGCTGATCGGAGTGCGCGAGAAACTGCTGGACCTCGTTCAAGGTCCAGGCCCTACCCCAGGTGCCAAGCGCCAGGTGCGTCGCCGTTGTGCCGCGCAGATCGTGAAAGCGAATCTTCCTTGCGATGCCTGCGCGATGAAGCGCAGACGGCTTCAACTTGTCGCCCGCCGGAAGCCTCTCGAAGCGCTTGGCCCAGCCGAAGTCGTAGCTCTTGCTGTAGTGCGTGCCGTCCTCCATCGGGAAGAGCCAGCGTGTGCCCATCGGGAGCGTTTCCATGTGCGCACGCAGCCACGGCAACAGCCACGGCAGCACAGGCACTTTGTGCACCTTCTCGCTCTTGTGGATGTTCGCGATCACGTGCGGCCCGGGCACGTCGACGTTGAGATGAACATCTTCGACGCGAAGCAGCTTGAGATCGTTGAGCCGAAGCCCAAGGCCCACCGCGCACGCGTAGACCGTGCGGTCTCGAAGGCTGAGTTGGGTGCTTGAGAGCAGCGTCTCAAGCTCACCCGCGCGAAGCCAATCGTCCGACAAGTCGGCCTTTCGGCCCTTCCCCACGGAGACCTCGTCCGCCGGATTCACTTCGATCACGCGGCCGACGGCATCACTCAAACACTGCCGGACAAGACGCATGGCATGCCGCTGTGTCTGCGCCGAGATCGTCTCAGTTCGCTCCCGATGTATCGAACCTGTCGAAGTGCGAATCGTGTCGACCTTCTTTCGCCTGCGAAGCCAGAGCGCGTAGTCCTCCACATCGGCGCGGCTCACCTCTTGGATCGGCGCGGACGCAATGGGGGCGGGAAAGATGTGACGCGCGGCGATCGAGCGCTCCGCGTCGATCCCACGGACGGTCTCGCGTCCCGCGGAGCCATTCTTCTCGCGGCGGTCGAACCACTGGTTGAGCCAGTCCGCGAGCGTCACCGCGACGGCTACGCCCTCCTCGGCCTTCTCGTTCCAAGCCTTCGCCATCCGCCTGGCCGAAAGCTCGTCATCAAAGGACGCGATCGTGCGCTTGCCGACTTCGTCGTTCTTCGAAGGGAGCGCCGCGCGCACGCGCCAGCGTCCCCTATCCCGTTCAACCCACGCCTTCATCGTTTCCCCCGGTTGAACACGAGGCCCAGCTTGCGCGCCGCCGCACTGGCCGCCGCGCGGTCGACTTCAGTCACTTCGAGTTCCTTGTTTGGCACTTCACTTGGGGCTTTCCTCGGTTCGACTGCGCCCGTCCCGGCTGAGTCACACTTCAACGCGCCCTGGACATCTCGTTCGAGCGCCCGATCACGTGCAGCCACGTAGAGTTCGGTCGCTGCCTGAATGAGCGACAGCAGGCCGCGCAGCACCACGACCACCGCGAGGAGAAAGTTGCGGTAGGCGGAGTCAGAGGGCTCAAGTGAAGGGAGATTCATGAGCCCATTGTCGCGGGGCCAGAGAAGACTCGGTAGGGGGTGGTTCGGACACCACCCGGGGTATTTTGGGCCTGTCTTCGCAACTCACTCCGAGGGCGCGATGTCCTCGTCAATCACGCATTGCCATTCGGCATAAGCGTTTTCGGCAGTTGAGCCCAGTCGCAACGTCCTGAACTTTGTGGATGAGCTTGGCTCATCTGTGATCTCGACAGAGAGCTCGGAGCGTGGAGCCACCAGGTCGGATGCGGGCGTTGCGAGGCGCTCGAAGGTGAGTGTGTGGAGGCGATCCAGTGCGAGGTCTGCGCGAGCAAGATCGAGTTCTGCGTCCGTGAGCGCTTCATCGCGCCAGGCCTTCCATCGCTGCTTCCAAAGCTCGCGCGCCTCACTGCGCGATCTCACCGGTTCAATGCCCGTTGCAGCCGCGAGCGATGCGAGCTCTGCAGGCGTCGGTTCTTTCGCGAGCCCCAGGGCCTTCCATCGCGCACGCATCGCACGCCCGAACGCACGCAGCTCCGCACTCTCGCGATGGGGCTTTGTTTCGACGATTCGCTCCAAGGCACCCAGCAACGCCTGGGCATCGAAGAGCGTCCCGCGCAGCGGCTTTGGGTCCTCGAGATGCTGTGGCTCAAAGTGACTGTGGAGCGCGAAGTGTTGTTCAAACAGGGGCCAGAGTCGGTCGCGCCTCGACCACCAAATGGCATCCGCCTCGGTGCTGCGCCTCCTCAGCGGCCCACCCAACTTGAGCGCACGACGAAGCGCCGGCAGCACATCGCGTCGACATCGTTCGACGTGCCACGTGTACGTCGCCAAAAGGAGCGGAAGACGCGCATCGTCGGCAGCGACACGCCGCGTGAGCTTTGCGTAGTGCGTCGCACAAGCGGCGGGACTGAGTGCGCGTGAGTTGGACTGGGCCGTTTCAATCATTGCTTCGTCGGACGTGAGCGAGTGCAAAATATTCAGTATTCCTCGAAGAAACGGCATGTTTTGAGTCGACCAGCCTTCGCGGCAAAATTATCGGTAAGGCAAAAACGACGAAACCCCCGCCGCAGCAAGGGTTCATCGAGGAAGCCGTGAGGTTCAGAAGCGCTCAAGGTGCCAGCGCAGCGTGAAGCCCGAGTTGCCAGTCGATGCGTCGACAGGACACGTCGTCGTCACGACGCTGCCGTTGAACGCGAGCGAGACTTGCGAGGTCACGATGCATGCGCCGATGAACTCGTAGCCGGTCACGTCCTCGTCGTTGATGGATGCACGGAGGTACGTTGTGAGCACACCGGCGCGCACGTTCATCGCGGCCGCGCGTGGTGGCGTGAAGGTCGCGCTGAACGCGTCATCTGGACCATTCACAGAGCCAAGGCTCGTCGTGGCGTTGGGCGCTTGAAATGAGACGACGGGATCCGGCGCGCCGCCGAAAGCGTCCCATGCCGAGCCTACGTAGTTCGTTGCGCTGACCGTGTAAGAGTCGACGTAGAGCGTCCAACGCGACGCGGGGTCGACGACGCAAGAGGCACCCTGGCAGAGGAAGCCGGGCCCGCAGTCGAGACAGACAGAACCTCCCAAACCGCATGCATTCGAGGCTGTTCCGGCGAGACAGGTGTTCCCCGAGCAACAGCCCGCGCAGTTCGACGGGCCGCACGTCGTCGCGCACATACCGCAGTCGCCAGGGCAGATGGAGCAGCTCTCGGAGACCGCGCAAACACCATCACCGCACGCGGGGCCGCAGCCTCCGCAGTCGGAGGGGCAGCTCGCGCATGACTCACCCGCTGAGCAGACCGAGTCGCCGCATCCAGCGCACATGCAGTCCGCCGCGCAGGTGCTGCAGCTCTCGCCTTCGGAGGGTCGACAGAGGCCATCGCTGCAGAAGCCCGGGGTGTTGTTGGGACAGCCCGCGAGGGTCAGCGAAAGCGTGGCGATGACGCCCTGAACGAACAGCAGACACAACGTGATTCGATTCTTCATCCCGTTCTCCTCGTGACTCGCGCTTTGCGAAAACCGGCCGAAGAGGACCCTAGCATATATAGACGCCAACGTCGTTATTTGTCCCGGCGCGCGCGTGTACCGCATCCTTGATGCCAGCCGCTCACCCCGACGACGCCGAGACACTCCGCTTCATCGCCGCCAACGTTCGCTACATTCGAGACAAGCGTGGGCTCACGCAGGAAGCGCTCGCGGAGGCGGCTGAGTTGGACTTGCGACAGCTCTCACGCATTGAGACTGCACGCGCCGGAAACTTCGCAGTCACGCTCTTTCTACGCCTCGCGAGAGTGCTCGCAGTGCGAGAGGCCGAGTTGCTCAAGCCCCGCGAACTTCCGAAGCCAGCACGCGGTCGCCCAGTGAAGGCCGCGACAAAGAAGAGAGCTTCGTCGCGCTGAATGCCGCGAAGTCGGCAAGACTTTGTGGACGAATCGCCTTGTTTTGCGTGGGCCTTGGGGACAACGCGACGGGGGTCGTCAACGTGACTCGCGTTATTCGGTAAGGCGCGAGATCGGCTTTACCGTGAACGGTAAAGTGGACAGGGGGCGTTTGCGTTGTTGGGTAAGTTGTTGGTGTGGTGGCATGTGAAGGTCGAGGCGACCTCGACCATGATGCGAGCGAGAACGTTGGCCCGCAGGAAGGGCGACAACATTCGGTGCGAGTGCGCTTCGAGTGCAGAGCACGCGCTCAATCTGACTGCGCGTCCCTCGCCGCATCGCGGAAGCCCGCGTCGACCGTGGCTAGGGCGTGTCTTCAAACTCATGCAAGCCACACGAGACTTGAAGCGAGACAGACCAGTCCAAGGAAGTTGATCGCGGTCTTTTCGTAGCGGGTCGCGATGCGACGATACTGCTTCAAACGAT
>JBILQT010000010.1:0-55770 GCA_044373065.1 Sandaracinaceae bacterium | reverse complement strand
CTCCGCGACTTCTTCTCGCGGCTCGCGGGGTTCGCGCGGCTCACGACTTTCGCGGACCTCGCGCGGCTCACGACCTTCGCGCGGCTCACGACCTTCGCGTGGCTCACGACCTTCGCGTGGCTCACGACCTTCGCGCGGCTCACGACCCTCGCGCGGCTCACGATCACGACCTTCACGCCCCTCGCGCGGCGCAGGCGCCTCACGCACGTCTCGTTCGCGATCCCTTGGAGCCGCCTCGCGTGGCGCGTCACCACGGTCGCGGAAGGGTGCTTCCGCCGAGCCCCGAAGCGCATCCAGCGTATCGAGGTCGATCACGCAGAGTGGGATCGATTGCGTGCGAAGGCCAACGCTTCGCGTCTCCATCGCCTCGGCGAGTGCCAAGCCATCGAACACCGCAATCGGTGTCGCTCCGGGTGCATTCGCCTCGTCGCGCGCAGGCTTCGGCACGCCGCCAAGTGTCACGACCCACCCCAGCGTCGCGTTGTAGTGATGGAGAGAACCGCGAAGTTCCACGATGCGCTCACGCGTCAGGTCTGCGCCTGAGCGGAGCACAACGATCGCCATGCGCGTCTCTTCAAAGCCACGGCGCAACGTGCCCGCAAAGTGCATCTCCTGCGCCGAACTCGTCGGACGACGCACGCCACGAATTCCGCTCACGCCTTCGGCATTCAGCCAGGAGGCCATCAGCTCCGCAAAGCCCGCGGGTGGAAGCTCAGCAAGCTTGCGAAGGAATGCGCGACGCACCGTCTCCTGGTGACGCTCCGCAGCACGCTGCAGGTCACGCTCACGGTAGCTCGCATCGCGAGGCAGGAACCAATCGTAGAGCGCAACGCCTTCGATTGAGTGCCGGAACCGCGCACGCGCCGAACGGCCAGCGTCGGCACGAACCGAGGCCGCGATCGTGGGCGCGAGACCCGCAGCATCGCCGACAAGACGACCGCGACGCACGAGCTGCTCCGCAATCTGGGTGTAGCTCAGCGGACGATTCTCCGACGAGAGCACAGCGGCCACTGCGTCCGAGAGGTCGCGACCGACGAGTTCACCTTCACCAGGCTCGCGCGACATATCGACCGGGACATGGCGGGGCGCATCCCGGTGACCATCGCGACGGTCTCGATCGCGATCCCGACCTTCGCGCACGGAGTCTCCGCCCCGAGCTTCACGGGGCGAGGCCTCACGCGCCGACTCACGCGGACGCTCCTCACGATGACGGTCATGACGCTCCGGGCGGTCGTGTCGCTCACGATCCCTTCCCCGATCACGGTCACGCGGACGCTCTGCATCGGTCGCAGCAGCCTCAGCGCGCGGCTCCTCCGCAGCGGCTCCGGGCTCATCACGACGACGACGGCGACGGCGGCCTCGACCACCACGCTCACCACCCTCTTCCTCCTCGGCTTCTTCCTCATCGGAGCCGCCCAAGATCGGCTTGTCGTCGTCCTCTTCCGCGGGGAAGACATCCGAACCTGGAAGCGCGGGGCGTGGAGCCTTCTCCGCTGCCTGCTCGGCTGTCGGAGCGGGTGTTGCAGGAATCTGCGAGAGGTCGATGTCCTCCTCAGAGTCGGCCAGCGCCATCATCTGCGGCGTGAAGTCGCGCAGCGCGAACACACCCGGCTTCACTTTCACAATCGGCTCCTCGCCGCGGTCTTTTTTGACCATCGTCGCCAGGCGCGAGCTCATCGTGAGCTCAGGCGCTTTGCCAACATGGGAGAGGAGATTTCGCTCGATCGCGAGCTCGGTGATCTTCTTGTAGTGGAGTGGGCGACCGACCAGACGGAGGATCTCCACGGCAGCTTCGGTAAACGTCATAGGGCTTTGTTGCTGGTTTCCCTTTCGGGAAATTCTCAGTGTCGCGCTCAGCGCGACGTAGCTTTGGGTTGAAGGAGTGCTTCGCGAGTTCTTCTGCTGACGGTTGGGTTCTCGGCGAAGTGGGCAAGCGCCCGTGATGCGCTCGCGGTGGGCTCGGGAGGTGGGAGCGATTGCTCCGTAGCGGGGGATTTCGGCGGCGCTCGGGAGGGCGACGATTCGCTCGACCTGCTCTGCTGCTGCCTCAACCGCCTCCGCTCTACCGTTTCCAGCGCGATGGTACGAAGACGCTATCATCCGCCCTCTAGGCTGGCAACGCATGCGCCCAACACTCCCGTTCCACTCCATCGCGACGACCTCCGCCCTCATCCTCTCCGGCTGCTGCGTCAACCCGTTCATCAACACCGATACCGCCGCGCGAAGTGAGCCAGGAACTCCTGCGCGCGAGACGGCAGGCACGCTCGCGGAGCATGCACCCGCCAGGCAGTCCGACCGCTCCACCGCCGAGAGCGGCTTCGACATGCGCCTTGTCCGCGTTCAGCCAGGCGTCCACCTCGATACCGAGCAGACATGTCATGTCTCCGCAGCGGGCCGCATCGAGACCATCGCTGAGGACGAGCGCGAGCGATACGGGCCCACCGCCACGCAACGCATGTCTGTGCGCTGCATCGCCGACACGGGCGAGGGTTGGGCTGACCTCATCTTCGGCGCGACCTCGGCAGCACACACCGCCGAGGTCATCCCCGGCGCACGCATTCGCACCCGCATTCTTCACGCGGACGGCGGCTTCTTCGACTACCCCATCGCCTCCTTCATCGCGCTGGAGAGCCCGGGAGATCCAAGCCGCGCCGCCCCCGAAGGCGCGCCCAGTTCACCTGGCTCGATCGGCTCGGGCTTCGACCTTCGTCGTGCACAGACAGACCCGGCCGTCATCGGCAGCGTGCAGACCTGCGTCGTCGCGCACTCGGGCGACATCGAGATGCTCGACGCAGACGACCTGCGCTCACGCGCGTATCCCGTTGGGGCCCAGAACCGCATGACAATTCGCTGTCGTCACTCCGGCGGTGAGGAGTGGGCCGACCTTGTCTTCATGCCAGCGCAGGCACTCGACGCACTTCACGTCAGCCGCGGCGACACAGTCGAAGTGACGGTCGTCTCGCGCACGGGAGGCTTCTTCGACTACCCCGTCCTGCAGCTCGTCCGCTGACGGAACGAAAAAGGCCCAAGCCGAAGCTCGGGCCTTTTCTGCATTCAGATGCTCATTCCGCAGGCGCGTCCGCAGTCTTCAGCTTGTCGTCTTTGCGACGATTGAACGCCGTCGTCGGACCTGCCTCCGCTGTGCGCTTCACCTTCGTACCCGTCGGCGCCGCGAGCGTGGCGCGCGCAAGAATCGCCTCGCAGAGCTCCGGGAACTCGTAGCCCGAGCCCGCCGCAATCTTCGGAAGGAGCGACATCGGCGTCATGCCCGGAAGCGTGTTCACCTCAAGCACGTACTCGTTCTCGCCCTCGGTCACGAGCATGTCGACGCGCGTAAAGCCTGAGCAGCCAAGCGATTTGTGCGCGCGCTCTGCAAGGTTCAGCACGCCCTTGTAACGCGTCGGTGCAAGGCGCGCCGGCAGGTGGAAATCACTCTGGCCTTTGCTGTACTTCGACTTGTAGTCAAAGAATTCGCCACGCGGCACAATCTCGATCGCACCGAGCGCACGTCCATCGAGCACACCGACCGTGACCTCACGACCGACCACGAAGCGCTCGACCAGCACCGAGTTGTCGAACTCCACAGCCTCTTCGATGCGCTGCTGAAGCTCGGCCATGTCATTCGCGCGGCCTGCACCGACGCTCGAGCCCGAGCGACGTGGCTTGACGAAGACGGGGAAACCGAACGAGCCGTGAAGCTCTTCGACGCGATTCAAGTCCGACGCCTCGACCGTGTAGTACGGCGCCGTCGGCACGTTGTAGAGGCGGAAGAGCTCCTTCGCCTTGAGCTTGTCCATCGCCAGCGCGCTCGCGAGCACATTCGAGCCCGTGTACGGAATGCCCATCATCTCAAGCATTCCCTGCACGCAGCCGTCTTCGCCGTAGGTGCCGTGCAGCGCAAGGAAGGCCACATCGATCGGCGTCTTGCGGAGCGTCTCATCGAGCTTTCGGTCCACGTCGATGCGCACCACGTGGTGCCCACGTCCTTCGAGCGCTGTCGCGATTGCATCGCCCGTCTTCAGCGAGATCTCACGCTCAGGCCCGATGCCGCCCATGAGAACGCCCACCACGCGCTTGTTCTCGAGACCAGAGCCCTCGGCCTTATCCGGCGCAGAGGTCTTGTTGGTGTTCGGAGAGACGACGTTCGTGTTCTTCTTTTGCATGACTAACTCCGGGGGATGTTCGTGCAGTCAGTGGGACTGCGTGCCTTTGAGATTCCAAGGTCCGGGCCACATCGGGCCGCTGCACGATTCGCAAGCTTTTGAAGGCCTACGGCGATCGAGGAGGCAGGGCATCGTGTTGTTTTCGCCACGCTGCTGACTGCGCCTGACCACGGGATAACGGGTCTTCGAATGGGGCGTCAAAAAAACGATCAAACTCTGCGAACAGGTTTCCCTCGCGGGAAGAAGCGGCGAGGCCTAACCCCGCCGCGCAGCCCACGCCATCACGGATCAACCCACACAGAGCAGGGGTGTTTCAGCGAACGAGTTGGTTCCGGGCACGTGCACCCAGCATCGCTGCGAGACGGGCTCGCCATCCATCACGCTCACGACGATGAACGCGCAGGGCCACATCAACGCGCCGTCATGCGCGAAGGTCTCAGCGTCTTCCGCACTGAAGTGATCGCCCGCGTCGCAGTGCGAGTGATAGATGATCTTGATCGGCCGCTCTTCGCTCACGGCACGCTGAAATGCTTTCGCCGCAAGCAATTCGTTGATCTTGAAGTACTCGCGTGAGGTGCGCGGAAAGCTCTCCGGATCAAGCCGATGGTATTTGTCGGCCTCGTTCACCTCGCGCACCGAGGCGTCGACCACCAGGGGCTCACTCACGGGCCCACTCGCGAAGCCACAGCACTCGCTCGGATAGGCTTCGCGCGCATGCACGCGCATCGCCTCGAGGACATCGCGCGTGATGTGAATCGGTCCCGCAATCCAAGGTGCGTTCATGGCGTTTTCCTCTTCTCACGAAGCGTGTCCGCGATCGTCACTGGCGCCCCCACGCCGACGACACGTTGAACATGCGTGAGCGCGAAGAGCGCGCCTTCGAGCTCAGCGACACAAGCCTCCAAAGCGTCTTCGCGAACCCACGCCAGCGGGGCACTCGAGGTCACTGTGACCCCGGATCGCGCGAGATACTCCCGTGCCGCATCACGTGTGATTTCGCCCATCGCCGAAGGCAAATCGCACGTTGAAGCCAGGAGCGCGCGCTGCCCGCCGGGACCGATTTCGGGCAACAAGCGATGCTTCGCGAAGAGCACTTCGGGCGGCAGCGAGTTCACCGCTTTCCGCCGGCAATCGCGGGGAGAATTTGCAGCGTGTCGCCTGCCTTGAGCGCGGTGTCGAGGCCCTCCAAAAAGCGGATGTCTTCTTCATCGTTGAGGAAGACGTTCACGAAGCGGCGCACGCCCTTCTCGTCGACGAGCCGGTCCTTCATGCCGGGAAAATTCTTCTCGAGATCATCGATCACGTTGCGCACAAGCGCGCCCTCGGCAGTGACCTCGTCACGGCCTTGCGTAAGTGTTCGGAGCTGAGCGGGGATGCGAACCTGAATCGACATGCTTCTGCCTTTCGTTGGTGTTCAAGCGAGCGCGCACTTCATCGCGTAGCGCGCGGAATCAATGGATTGGATCGTGGGCGCATCGCCGCAGAGCGCACACGCGTCACGCGGACGAAGCAGGCGTGGTCGCATCGCGCCTCCGCGCATCGCATCGACCTGCACGACTGAGGCCTCGCGCTCTCCGCAAGCCACGCGCGTCATCAACCAGGCCTGAAGCGCCCCGACAACACCGACCAAGGGGCCGACCACGCCAGCCTCGGAGCAGGTGTCTACAAGACCCTCCGGCATGTCTTCAAACATGCAGCGATAGCAGCCGCGGCCCTCCCCGGAGCTGAGCGCATAGCCCGCCCAGCGAACAACGCCGGCATGCACGATCCGCACGTTTTCTAAGAACGCAGCGTCTGCGCAGAGGAACTTCGTCGCAAAGTTGTCTGACCCCTCAAGGACGATGTCATGGGCACGAACGAGCTCCCGGACATGGGATGGCCCGACGCGCTGCTCAAGCGCCGTCACGCGCACCTGCGCACCCGCATCCTTGGCCATCGCGGTGAAGCGTTCGGCATAGACCCTCGCCTTCGACGCGCCGACGTCCGACTCCACATAGAACGCTTGGCGATGGAGGTTTGTGGCCGCGACCGTGTCGTCATCGACGACCGTCACCTCGAAGGGCGGAAGCGAACGCGCAGCCTTCGCCAGGGCGCGCCCCGCAGCGCATCCAAGACCTCCCGCACCGACGATGAGCCAGCGTTGCATCCGGGTCCCTCAGATGACGTAGACGTAGCGGCCCGCCGGATGATGACGCTGACCGAGCGCCTCACCACGCTCGCAGAGCGCCTCAATCGTGAAGTCGTTCCACGCGGCTTCCATGCGCTGCGCTATCTCGTCGAGAACGTCATTGGTGATCACGCGGCTGGTTTCATCCCCGGTCTTCACTGCATCGTCTCCACGCAGCTCGATCGACCCCTCAAGCGCGCGGAGAATGTCACCCACGCGAATCTCCGCGGGGGCCTTCGAGAGCTGGTATCCGCCGCGTGGGCCACGCTTGGAGGACACCAAGCCGGCGCGCTTGAGGTCCTGAAAGATCTGCTCAAGGAAGCGCGCTGGGATGTCCTGACGCTCGGCGATCTCCCGAATCTGCGTCGCACGCCCTTGGTTGTGAAAGGCAATGTCGAAGATGGCGCGCAGGCCGTAGCGACCCTTGTTCGAGAGCTTCATCGGCGCACTCCAGTCACCGCGCAGAATCGCATGCGCCACACGGGCCAAGCTCCTTCCCGGAGCCGTGTTTGCGGGCGCACTTGAAGCGGAGATGGAGACATCACGAACGCCTAGGATACTGCTCGCGACGGCATTTCCAAGTGTGCCGGTGAATTGGTGCGTCGTTTTACTCAAGAATCGCTAGAGGCTGTGCAAATCCCTGCGTTCTCGGTAGCCTACGTGCGGCGCGGAGCGACTGATTTTCACAACTGGAGGCGCGTGTGTGGCGAGTTTGCCAAATTTGCAACCACCGATATCAGGATCGCGCCACAGGCCGCGGGCCGCAGACGTGCCCCTTCGACGGCGGTGAACTCATCGCGCTACCGGATCCCTTCCTCGGTCGCGTGATCGGCGGGCGCTATGTCCTCGATGGAAAGCTCGGCCAAGGTGGTTTCGGTGTCGTCTATCGGGCCTCGCACGAGACGGTTGGACGCGACGTCGCGATCAAGTTCTTGCTCCCCGACCTTGCCTCGAACCCACTCAACCGCGAGCGCTTCCTGCGTGAGGCACGCGCCGCGAATCGCATCGATCACGAGCACATCATCGACATCACGGACTTCGGCGAGACCGAAGATGGGCTCGTCTATCTCGTGATGGAGTTGCTTGAAGGTCGCTCGCTGGCGGATGAGGTCGGCAACGGACCCATGCCAGTTCCACGTGCGCTCGACATCGCGATGCAGTGCACCTCTGCGCTTGCGCGTGCGCATGAACTCGGCGTCGTTCACCGCGACATCAAGCCGGAGAACATTCATCTCATCACCTCCGGCACGCGACGCGACTACGTGAAGTTGCTCGACTTTGGGCTCGCGCAAATGAAGGGCGAGCTTCGCCTCACCGCCACGGGCGCTGTGTTCGGAACGCCAGAGTACATGGCCCCGGAGCAGGCCCGCGGTGCGCCGCTGACGGCCCTGGCAGACCTCTATGCACTTGGTTGTGTGCTCTTTGAGATGCTGACCGGACGTGCGCCGTTCTCAGGGACCACCGCAGATTTGATCCTGAAGCACATGCGCGAGGCCGCACCGCGTGTGAGCCACTTCGTTCCTTCGGTTTCCCCGGCGCTCGACGAACTCGTCGCGAAGCTGCTTCAGAAGGACCCAGCGAAGCGCCACCGCGATGCCTACCACCTGCTCGCCGAGCTCAAGCGCATCGACGACGCGATGCCGCACATTCGTGTGGATGTTGCGCCCGCAGTCGATGACTTGGCCAAGACGCGCGAGCGCCGTCGCTCCGTCTATGACGCGTCCAAAACCGCACAAGTTCCAAGCACCTGGGAAAGGCGCATCGCCCTCTTTCGCGAGCTCGCAACGAAGGTGCATGGCGAGGCAATACCAGTCTGGCTAAGGCAGACGCTCGATGCATTCGGGGCTGCAATCTCGCGACTTCAAGACGTCGAGAAAGAGCTCACACGCAACGACGAAGCCGCAACGACATGCGAGAGCGAGCTGCGAAGTACGCGACTGCGCTTGGGGCGCGCTGTCGATGAACTGGGCCGTGATGAGTCGAGGGCCAACGGCGATGTGGATGAGTACTACCGCGAGCTCTCCGCGCTTCGGCAGAACCACGTCACCCTCGAAGCCAACGTCGCGCGCATGATTCTGCAGCTTCGCGCGCCTACGGCTGGAGCGACCGTAAGCCTCACGATGGCGCAGCTGATGGTCGACTCAGGCAAGGCGGCCGCTGCGTGGATGGAGGCCGAGAAGCGCCTCGTCACGATTCACGAGGACGTGCGACGACGCGAGCGTGAGCGCGATGACCTTCGCTTCCAAGTCTCGCAGCTCAAGGGCCGCCTCGCGTCCATGTCGGTCGAGCAAGACATGCAGGTTGCGAAGCTTCGAGAGAACAGCGCGCGCCTTGGACGTGAGCGCCAGGTGTTGCTCGACGAGACGGCACACCGTGGCGCCCAAGTCACGCAGCACCTTCAAAGCTTCCCGCAGCTGCGTGATCTCTGGCTCGGGGAAACGCCGCTCAACCTCGGGCCGACGCGCTGATCACGTGCTCGTTCAACTCTCCTCAAGCATCGCCGGGAGCTCAACGCGCACGATAGAGGCCTCGCCGAGCTTGCCAATCAAGGCGCGCTCGCAAGCTCGAAGCGCGGTCACGATGCGCTCACTGGAAGTACCGTCGAAGGTCAGCTTCACGGAGTGGTCCGCATCATCAAAACGCGGATAGCTGCCCACGGCGACACCCTCATGCGCGAGCTCAATCGCCGAGAGCGTCGAGGCAATCTCACCCTCGTCCGCCCACGCGAAAATCGCCCCGCTCACAAACGACGGAGATGCCTCCAACTGGGTGCGGACAAGCGCGAACTTGCGTCGAAAAATCTCAGGCACGCCTGGCATCACAAAGACATTCTGCATCTTCAAAACAGGCCAATCGGAGCTGTCGCGCGCGAGCAAGGTCGCCCCCTCCGGCATATCCGCCATACGCAAATGCCCCTCCGTCGTGCGCTCTCCGAAGTGAGCACGAATGCGTGCCGCGAGAGCCTCGTCGCGCGCGAGTCCGACACCAAACGCCTCCGCGATCGAAGGGACGGTCACATCGTCGTGCGTGGGTCCAACACCGCCGCTCGTGAAGACATAGTCGTAGGCCGTGCGCAGCGCGTTCACGTCTTCCGCAATCTGCGTCGGCACATCTGGACACACGATCACGCGCTCGAAGCGAATGCCGAGGGCGAAGAGCTCCCTCGCAAGAAAGGCGATGTTCCCCTCGACGACTTTGCCCGTGAGGATTTCATTGCCGATGACGAGAGCAGCCGCGCGACGCATCGCCCTACTCTACACGTTCGATGTAGCGACGCCTCGATCCAGTCGGCCGGGCCGCGATACGATGCCGCATGTCGCGCACCCTCCGATTCGCCCAGACCCTCGCCTCCGCGCTCGCCCTCACCGCATGCACAGAGACCCCCGCGCCCGCGACGGAACGCGCACCGACCACACCCACGGAGGTGCCCGCACGCCCGGAGCTACGCGAGCGCGTGGACATGGCCCCGCCGATCTCACGGGAACCCATCGAGGTCGAGTTCAGCACGAGCGACGGCTTCACGATTCACGGCACGCTGACACCAGGTGAAGCATCGAGACCCGCGGTCGTGCTTGTGCATCAACTGCACTCGTCGCGTGCCGAGTGGGCTCCACTCACGGCACGTCTTCAAGCGGAGCCCGCGCTCACCGTTCTTGCGATTGACCTTCGAGGTCATGGGGCCAGCAGCACAGGCCCGAGCGGCCCTATCGATCTCGAACACTTCGACGCTGCGCAGTGGAGTGCGCTCTCCAACGATGTCCTTGGCGCAGTGGCGTACCTGCGAACCCAACCTCACGGCGTGAGCCCACAGCGGATTGGCATCGTTGGCTCCAGCATCGGGTCCACGGCCGCCATCTTGGCCGCGGCAACCGACCCAACCCTCGACACGCTCGTTACGCTCTCACCCGGCCGCGCATACCGCGGTGTCGATGCGATCACGCCCGCCATTGGCCTGGGCCATCGTCACCTTCTCTCCCTCGCGGCAAGCGGCGAAGCCGACAGCGTCGAAGCAAGCAACGCGTTTGTGCGCATCACCACGGGCGAAGAACTCTTGCTCGACGGCAGTGATCACGGCGTCGCGCTTTTCACCGCACACCCCGACGCACTTGAGCGCGTCAACCAGTTCCTCCGCGCCTCACTCGCGGCCGAATAACACCCGGGCAATATTCAGAATAACACCCGGGCAATATTCAGGGTGCCGCGGCCGACTTCAGGTCTGCCTGGATGCCGCGAAGAGTGCGATACCGGCGGCCACCGAAGCGTTAAGCGACGAGATGCGTCCCTTCATCGGAATGCTCGCGATCGCGTCACAATGCTTCTTCACCAGGGGCCTCAACCCGTAGCCTTCGCTACCAACGACAATGACGCGTCCACGCGGCGCCTCGGGCAAATGATCGATGTCGCAGGTGCCGTCGGCATCGAGGCCAACGACGCTAAAGCCTTCTTCCTGAAGGGCTGCGAGCGAGCGTGCGAGGTTCGTCACGCGGACAATCTGCGCATGCTCCGTGGCACCCGCCGAGGCCCGCACGACCACGGGCGTCACCGGGGCCGCGCGATCCTTCAACGTGAGAATCGCGCTCGCACCGAAGCAGACCGCCGAGCGAATGATCGCTCCGAAATTGTGGGGATCGGTGACTTCATCCAGGGCAACGACCAGGGCTCCCTCGGGCAGTGCAAGCACCTCCTCCCAGAAGCCGTAGGCGAACTCCCCGGTGACGGCGATCACGCCCTGATGCTTCGTTCCTTCGGAGAGCGCATCCAACTCAGAGGCAGGCCGAAAGTCGATCCGCACGCCACGCGAGCGCACCTCGTCGAGCAAGGCACGCTGCGACTTCTCGCTCTGCTCCGAGGCGATGACGACGACGATTTGGGCCGGCTTGCTGCGCACGGCTTCGAGCACTGCGTGGGGACCGTGGAGAATGCGCTTCATGAGTTCGGCTTTCGCGAAAGGAGGCCGCGGGTGATCTCCGCAGCAATGGCATCGCAGGCTGCGATCGGGTCGACCGCGTCGCGAATCGGGCGGCCTATCACGAGGTAGTCGGCACCTGCGTGAATTGCTTCTTCGGGTGTGGCAACGCGCTGCTGGTCACCCTTCGGGCTCCCGTGGGGGCGCACGCCCGGGACAACCAACACGCTCTCTTGGCCGACACGCGTTCGCAGGGACGCGACCTCATGCGGAGAGCACACAAAGCCGCGAATGCCTGCGCGATGCGCCGAAGCGGCCAATGCAACCGCATACGCCTCGCTCCCAGGCAAGTTCATGTCGGCCAGCTCTGTATCGCTGAGGCTCGTCAGCGCGGTCACCGCAAGCAGACGCATCGAGCCGGAGGCCTCCGAGATCAGCTTCAGGGCCGTCGGGCCGGCGCTCGCATGAACCGTCAGGAAGGCCGCGTTGAGCTCCGCGGCAGCGCGTACTGCGCCCAGCATCGTCTGCGGGATGTCGTGAAGCTTGAGGTCGAGAAAGCAGCGCGCGCCTGCGTCGTGAACCATCCGCACGGCATCCGGACCGACACGCACGAAGAGCTCAAGGCCGACCTTCATCACGCCCACACGACCTTGGAGGCGCGCAGTCCAAGTCCTCGCCTCGGAGACGGTTTCCACGTCGAGGGGAAACATGATGCGTTCGTACGCAGGCTCGTTCATCGAGGCGCAGTGTGTCGACGAGAACGAAAAAAGCGAGCCCGAAGGCTCGCTCTTGCTCGATAGAGTCGTCGACGGATCAGAGCCCGTCGAGACCGGCCAACGGATCATCACTGTCATCACCACGACGCGAACCACCACCACCACCAGCCGGAGCGCCGCCGCCGCCTGCCGGACGTGAACGTCGTGTGATCGTGCGACGCTGCGTCTCAGCCTCAGCGCGAACACGCGCCGCGCCTTCTGCATCGCCAGACGCAGCCAGCTCAGTCGCGCGTCGATCTGCCTCGGCCACGGCCGCCTGCATGCGCGCAATTTCTGCCTGCTGTGTTGCAAGCGCAGCACGCTGGGTCTCGGCTTCCGCCGCCGCACGCTCTGCAGCCTGCTGACTCAACCGGGCCTGCATCTCTGCAGCTTCAGCACGGGGCTGAATCACGCCGAAATACACGCCTGCGCCGATACCAAGAATCGCGACGATGCCCACGCCAAACACCGCTGGGTGGACGCCCTTGCGTCGCGTCGCTTCCACGCGCTTAAGCTCCGCTTCGTGCGCGAGCAGCCGCTCCTGCTCAGCCTGGCGGGCCTTCTGCTCGGCCTCCAAGCGAACGCGGAGTTCGCCTTCTTCGCGCTCGCGAATGCGGCGCTCTTCTTCCGCACGCTTCTGGCGCTCAGCCGCCATGCGCGTCTCTTCTTCAGCACGAACACGGGCTTCTTCCTCCTCACGAATGCGGCGTTCTCCCGCCTCTTTCGCAAGTCGGGCCTCTGTTTCGGCCTTTGTCTTCTTATCGGACTCTTCCTTGAGCCGATCCTCTTCGAGATTCATCAGCTCGCGGAGGTTGAAGAGAACCGAGGATTCCTTCTGCTCAGCCATCGCGTCTCTACTCCACTCTGCTGGTTTCCCTGCACCTGGTTGCCGGCGCTCATTGCCGGGTCTTCATGCGGGCGGGGTGGATTGCAACACGCTCTCCAGCCCTCTTTGGAACCAACCCGTGCCCGAAGGCACAATCAACGAAGAAACAGGGTATCAGCGGACTTTTTGGGGTGTCAACGAACTCCGACCATCGAGGTTGCGAAGTCCTTGGGCACCCCAGCCAAATAAGTTTCTATTTAGAGCTGAATGCCTGGTGCAGGGAAGTTCTGGCAGAGCGCCTGCACTTCATTTCGCACGCGTTCAATGACTTTCGCGTCCTCGGGAGATTCGACCACATCGGCGATCCAATCGCCCAAGGTTGCCATTTCTCCCGCGCCCATCCCGCGGCTGGAGATCGACGGAGTGCCGATGCGGATGCCGCTCGGGTCAAAGGGCTTGCGCTTGTCGAAGGGCACCGAGTTGTAGTTGCAGACGATGCCGGCCGCCTCGAGCGCCACTGCCGCCTTCTTTCCCGAGACATTCTTGCTCGTGAGGTCTGCAAGGATGAGGTGCGTATCGGTCCCGCCCGTCACAAGCGTGATTCCGCGCGACATCATCTTCTCGGCGAGCGCCTTGGCGTTGCTCACAACGAGCGCCGCGTAGGTCGCGAATGAGGGTTGAAGCGCTTCGTGTGCGGCCACGGCGAGCGAGGCGATCGCGCTGTTGTGCGGACCACCCTGAAGGCCGGGGAACACAGCCTTGTCGATCGCGGCTGCGTGCTTGGCCGTTGTCATGATCATGCCGCCGCGTGGTCCACGAAGCGTCTTGTGCGTCGTCGATGTGATCACATCCGCAAAGCCCACGGGGCTTGGATGCGCCTTGCCTGCGATGAGGCCCGAGACGTGCGCGATGTCGGCAACGAGCACTGCGCCCGACTCCTGCGCGATCTCGGCAAACGCCGCGTAGTCGATGTGGCGCGGATACGCCGTCGTGCCGCACCAGATCAGCTTGGGCTTGTGCTCACGAACGAGCGCGCGCACCTGGTCGATGTCGATGAGGTGATCCGACTCGCGCACGCCGTACTGGAAGGGCTGGAAGTAGTCGCCCGTGATCGAGACCTTCCAGCCGTGCGTGAGGTGGCCGCCCGCAGGAAGACCAAGGCCGACCGTCTTGTCGCCAGGACGCAAAAACGCGTAGTGCACCGCGAGGTTTGCCGGCGAGCCTGAGTACGGCTGCACGTTCGCGTGCTCGACGCCGAAGAGCTGCTTGATGCGCGCGATGCAGAGCGACTCGATCGCGTCGATGTTCTCCTGGCCCTGGTAGTAGCGACGCCCCGGATATCCCTCCGAGTATTTGTTGTTCAGAACGCTCGACGAAGCCTCCGTGACTGCACGCGAAGCGTAATTTTCGCTCGCGATGAGGCGGATGTTCTCCACCTGACGGCGCTCTTCTTTCGCGATGAGTTGCGCAATCTCGGGGTCGACTTGGCTCAGGCTTGGCTCGGTCATGCTGGCTCCATTCGAGTGCGCAAAACGCGCTCGCGCTCTCTAACGCGAGACGACGAAAAAGGCGACACGCGGTACGCTTGTTCGCACGGTGCGCCTCACCAGCCAAAGACCTCTTGGACGTTGCCTGCACCTTGCGGTGCTCGCGCTTCTCTCAACCTCGTGCGGTCGCGTGCGCTTCACCGCAACGCCAAGCGCCGATGCTGGGGTCGACGCAGTACGCGACGCTGCGCGGGCCGCTGAACCCGACACCTGGGGTTCGGACACGTTCGCACCCGACCTCGATGCGTTCACGCCCGATGCGTTCACGCCCGATGCGTTCGCGCCCGATGCGTTCGCGCCCGACGCACCGACTGGCCCAAACCGCGTGGTGCAGATCAGCCTCGAAGAGAACGCGTTCGGTGGCATGGCCTCGTTCTCATGCGCCCTCCACAGTGACGGTCGCGTGGCCTGCTGGGGGCGAAACACTTACGGGCAACTCGGCGATGGATCGACCACGGATCGCACGATGCCCGTGGAGGTTCTCGACATCCACGACGCGATTTCTATCTCTGCAGGGAGCGAGCATGCCTGTGCGCTCCGACGCACGGGCGAGCTCTGGTGCTGGGGGCGCAACCAAGCTGGGCAGCTGGGCGATGGCACGTTGACAGATTCGTCCCGCCCCGTGCGCGCGTCGCTTGGCGCAGAGGGCATCCGCCAGTTCGACGTTGGACTCGACCGCTCGTGCGTGGTTCGTCTGTCTGGCGCCGTGGACTGTTGGGGTTCCACGATCTGGGCCTCACTCAGCACCAACGCCCTCACGCCAGAACGCGTCTGGGCTGGCGGGGTCGACCGCGTGGAACTCACCTCCGCCCAGATCTTTGCGTTCCGCGGAACCTCGGCGGAGTACGTCGGGGCATTTGGTCTCGCTGGAGGCGCTTATCCGCCCGTGACAGTCCCCACAGCCTTTCCCGGTGCACCGAGTCTTGAGGGTATTTCCCATGGCTGGGACACCACGTGCGCCACACTTGTGAGCGGTTCCGTCATCTGCGGAGGACGCGATCAAGCGCTTTGTGGAGACGGGGATGTGGATGGACCCTACGAGAACGCGCCCCCGACCAGCGTGAGCGTCATGAACGCGATCGAGACGGCCTCCGGCGGGGGCCACAACTGCGCCCTAACGTCGGGTGGAAGCGTGTACTGCTGGGGCTGGTGGGACTACGTTCTTGGGAACGGACCGGGTGCAACGAACGTCGCAACGCCAACGCTCGTCGGAGGCATCAGCACCGCGACCCAGATCGAAGCAGGATGGGCTCACACCTGCGTTCTGTTGCGCGATGGCCGCGTGCAGTGCTGGGGCGCGAACGAGGCTGGGCAACTCGGCACGGGGGATCTCGCGACACGCTTCGAGCCGACCACTGTCGTCGGACTTCCACTGCCGTAGCGCCGAAGAAATTCTTGCTGGTTCACCTCGCACCGAAATGCGAGCGTGCGCCGCATGACCTTCTCCTCCGCCTTCGACGTCGACATTGATTCCACCTCGCCCCCGATCGTGAAGGGCTTCCGATTCGCTGGAATCGCAGCGGGAATCAAGTCCAACGGCAAGCCCGACCTCGCGCTGATTTTGGCCGACGAATCCGTCGCAGCCGCGGGCGTCTTCACACGCAATCGCGTGCGTGCAGCACCGGTCGAGATCGCCGAGAAGCGCACCCGCAAAGGCAAGCTTCGCGCAGTGCTCGTCAACAGCGGCAACGCGAATGCGTGCACCGGCGCGCCAGGAAAGAAGGCTGCTGAAGTCTCGACGGCGGCGCTCGCCAAGCGCGCTGGTTTCAAGGTCGACGAGGTGGCTCCTGCTTCGACCGGCGTCATCGGCGCGCTCCTTCCCGCGCAGAAGATCGTCGATGCGATGCCGCGCTTGCTCGATGCCGTCGGGGCTGACCGAGCCAGTGATTTCGCGCGTGCGATCATGACGACCGACCAATGGCCGAAAGTCGCCGCACGCAAGGTTCGCTTGGGCAGCAAAGACGTCACGCTCCTCGGCATCGCGAAGGGCGCCGGCATGATTCACCCCGACATGGCCACCACGCTCGGCTTTGTCGTCACCGACGCAGGCGCCTCACCCGCCCTCTTGGCGAAGCTCCTTCGCGAGGCCACCGACGTCACGTTCAACGCCGTCAGCGTCGATGGCGACACCTCGACAAACGACTCGCTCTTCCTTCTCGCATCCGGCCAGAGCACCATGCTCAAGGCTGGCGCGAAGGAGACGGCGAAGTTCCGCGAAGCGTTGATCGATGTGCTGGGCGCACTCGCGCGCAACATCGTCCGTGATGGCGAAGGCGCAAACCACGTCGTTGAGATCGTCGTGCAGGGCGCGAAGTCCGATGCCGATGCACGCAAGGCAGCCAAGACGATCGCAACCTCACCGCTCGTGAAAACAGCCTTCCACGGACGCGACGCGAACTGGGGACGCATCCTCGCGGCAGCAGGTCGATCGGGCGCCGCGTTTGATCCGTCGAAGGCAGAGATCCGCATCGAAGGCGAGTCCGCAAAGGTCGCAATCGTCAAGCGGGGCATGCCAGTTGGCAAAGAGGCCGAAGCCGAGGCCGCAAAGATCATGGCGACCCCGAGCTACCGCGTCGTCGTGAAGTTGGGCGCGGGCACAGGCACATCGCGCTACCTCACCTGCGACTTCGGCAAGAGCTACATCGAGATCAACGCGAACTACCGCAGCTGAGCTTCGGTGCCCTCACAGACCCCAGCCCCGCACGCGCGTTGTTCTCTGTCGCGGCGGGGCGTACCCTCTGGGAAGCGGATCATGACGGAGCGCCCGAAGCGATGACGCAGCAAACCAGCCGTGAGCGGAGCAACCGCCCGCGTGGGCCGGGCGTCGCGCGCTCCAACGGGATGACGCGACCCATCTCGATCCCAGGGCAAGGCTCACCGCTCACACTCGACTCGCTGGAAGACGCGGACAGCGATTTCTCGCCCGAGCCAGTGCACGACGCCCCCTCGCAGGACTTCGTCGCATTCCCGGAGGACCCGTCGCTCGCGGTGCTACCGCCCCTGCCCGAGGAAGTGCCCGCGGACCCGTTCGCAGAGTTCGAGCGGCAGGAGTTGCGCGACGAGAGCACACGCGTCGAAGCCCACGATGCATTGGAGCCTTCGGACGCATCGATTGAGCCCGGCGAGGAGCGTCCAAAGCTCTACGTCGAGTTCGGTAGCGATGCGGGTCGCGAGTTCTCGCTCCATGAGGGCGAGACGAGCATCGGACGCGGCGTCGACAACGACGTCATTCTCACCGATGGCTCCGTGTCGCGACGGCACATGACGATCGGCTACTCCGCCGAGGGCGTTATCGTGACCGACCTCGGAAGCGGGAACGGCACCCGGGTGAACGGTACACGTGTCGCGAGTGCAGGCCTTCACAACCAAGACCGCATCGAGATCGGCGCAACAACCTTCCGATTCAGCATCCCAGCCTCACTCGTCGCCCTCCCGGCACAGCCCACGCGGGTCGCTGAAATCACGCTCGATCAAGAGAGCCCCTCGCTCGTCGGCCCAGCACCTTTCACGGTTCTCGAGAGCGGCCGTCTCCCGTCGCCCGCATCGGAGATCACGCCTGCGCGGGGCACGCTCGTCGTCTCTCGCGGTGCCCTGTTCGGGGGTGCGGCCGCGCTTGTCGTGCTGGCCGCCTCGATCGGCGCATGCGCGATGGCCTTGCTGGCTTACACGAATCGCCATCAACCGACGATTCCGATGCCACTACCGCCGATGCGCAGCGCGGCCGCCAACCCAGTCGAGACGCCGCCCATTCCGACCACAGCGGTTTCGAACGCGCCTCTGGCTACGCCAACAACGCCTACGACCGCGACAACAACGCCTACGACCGCGACAACAACGCCTACGACCGCGACAACAACGCCTACTGCCGCGACAACAACGCCTACGACCGCGACAACAACGCCTACGACCGCGACAACAACGCCTACGACCGCGACAACAACGCCTACGACCGCGACAACAACGCCTACGACCGCGACAACAACGCCTACGACCGCGACAACAACGCCTACGACCGCGACAACAGCGCCTACGACTGCGCAGACGACGTCCCGTCGGACGTCCCGCACGCACCCTGCGCCCCGAAACGACTCCGCGATCCTCGCGCCCTATCGCACCCGCAACTTCTCACAGGCCATGCAACTCGCGCGGCAGGCTGCCCAACGTGAGCAGGGCGCCGAGCGCGCGCGGCTTGAGGAACTTGCACGCAACATTGAGGCATTCGGTCGACGCTTTCCGAGCGCGCAGCAGGGCGATCTCGCAGCGATGGAAGAATGCGTGCGCCTCGACCGCCGCATCGGCGTGACCTTCGCCCCACAGTTTGAGCCACGACTCGTGACGGCCTACGTGGCGCGCGCACGCCGAACGATGGCCTCGCAGCCAGCCGCGGCCTGCAACGACCTGCGCGCGGCACTTGCGATTCACCCGACCGAAGAGGCACGCACGATGAGCCGAGACTGCGCGCGCACCGCGACAGGTCGAACGGCACGCACCACTGTTCCCGTCACCATGAGCACGGCGCCCGTCACCATGAGCACGGTGCCAACCATGAGCACGGTGCCCGTCACGATGAGCACGACGCCCGCCATGACGACCGTGCGTCCAACGCGCACACACATCGACGAAGACGAGTAGGCGGTCACCGCACGGCAACCGCCCACCTCGGCATACGTGCTTGCCGATCAGCGCTTCTTTTTCGCGAGCAGCGCGCGGACGCGCTCTTCAAGCTCTTCAAAGTCGAAGGGCTTGTCGAGGTGATCGTCGGCACCGTAGAGCGGTGATGTCATCTCGTTCAGGCGCTCGCCGATGCCTGTCAGCATCAGCACGCCCGTCTCCGCGATCTCCTGATCGTCGCGGATCGCCCGACACACTTCCCAGCCGCTCATCCCCGGCATCATCACATCGAGAACGACCGCGACCGGTCGCTCCTTCTTGATGAGCTTCAGCGCTTCTTCACCGTCGTTTGCCTCAAAGACGGTTACGTCCATTCGCCGAACGGTACGTGCAACAAGAGTGAGGATCTCGACGTCATCGTCGGCGACCACCACGACCGGCTTCTGTCCTTTTGCGTTATCGCCCATGACGACTCCTTCAGCGCTCTGTGGCGCGCGCGCATCGTCCCTGTGCGGACAGACTGATGTCAACACGGTTGTTCTCGTTGACGTGATCGGCCGGTTGATCGACCCTGCGAGGATGATCCGCGCTCGATACGCCGCAGTCCCGTTCATCGCCTTTGCACTGGGAGGCTGCCCAGCCACGGTTGGAAGCGTTTGCACCCCTGAAGATCAGGCGCGCGCCGAGCGCCTCGTCTATCAAGCCGATGGCACGCCTGCCTATGAAGGACAGGCGATGATGCTCACGTCCTGCGGCGGGCAATCGTTCTGCCACACACAAAACGATGGCGCCGACATCAACCATTTCGGCGCGCCCGCGGGCCTCGACTTCGATCCTTTCCTCGTCAACGACTGCGGCGAGGTGGAGCCCCAACAGGAGCGCCTCTTCCGCGCGCGCAACGCGCTCTACCGACACCGCAACGACATCTACGCAAGCATCGTTACGGGCACGATGCCCCCACGCGGGATGACGCGCGGCGCATCTGCATTCCGCAGCTACACGTCGGCCACGGACACCGTCGGAACGGCCATGCCCGCGATCAACAGCCCAGAGGGCCGCGAGATCGTCCGCAATTGGCTCGCGTGCGGCGTGCCCGTTGTTGAGGCCACCACAAACATCGGTGCCAACTGCACCACGGACTCTGACTGCAGCGCAGGCACATGCGATCCCGGCGGGCAGTGCGTGGTCGGAAACATCGAGTCTGCACGAAGCGGCACTGCCGGGGGCGCGACGTGGAGCTCCGTTTATAGCGGGATCATTCAACCCAACTGCGCGACATCCGGTTGCCATACGGGCGCAACCCCGGCATCCAACCTCGATCTGAGCAGCGCTGCCAGCGCCTACACGACGCTGACGACCCGAAGCAGCTGCTCGATGCCCTTTGTGGCAGCTGGCAACCCAGATGGCTCCTTCCTCATCGACAAGATCTCGCACCCGACCCCGCGCTGCGGCGGTGTGATGCCACCGTCGATGCTTTGCTCGGATGACATCGCATCCATTCGCGCGTGGGTGCAGGGCGGCGCACTCAACGACTGAGCGCTCTAAAGCGTGCAGAAAGAAGCCCGCATCACTGCGGGCTTTTCGTTTCTTCGTCGCAAAAAAACCCGCATCGCTGCGGGTTTCTTCTTCGTTCAGGCGTGGATGACGCGTTCACTCCTCGTCGTCATCATCGTCGTCATCATCATCGTCCTCAGGCTCATCGGCCTTCGGTGATGCCTTTGCGGCGAGGTTCTGCTGCTTCTCCTGCTCAGCACGCTTGGCCACCTGCTGGGCCACGCGTGCGCGAATCTCGGGACGCGGCGAGAGCAAGATCGTCATCGTCTTGGCTTCCATACGCGCGCCCTGCTCGACGATCGCAATGTCCTTGGTCGACTCGATGAAGTGGATGAGCTGGCGCTCTGCGGTCTCAGGATGCGTGATCTCGCGACCGCGGAAGCGGCACGTGACCTTCACCTTGTTGCCGTCCTCAAGGAAGCGGCGGATGTGGCGCGTCTTGGTCTCGAGGTCGTGATCATCCGTCTTGGGACGAAGCTTCACTTCCTTCAGCTCGACCTGAACCTGACGCTTCTTGGCGTCGTTCTCGCGCTTCTTCTCCTCGTACTTGAACTTCCCGAAGTCCATGATCTTGCAGACCGGCGGGACGCCCTTCGGGTTGACCTCAACGAGATCGAGTTCTGCCTCGCGCGCCAAACGCAGCGCTTCATGCGTCGGCAACACGCCAAGCATTTCGCTATTTGCGCCGATGACTCGCACCTCGGGAACGCGAATGCGGTGATTCGTGCGAGGTCCGGTGAATGTTCGTGGCTGTCCGCGGGGATCAAAACGAGGGCGATTGATGGCTCTATCCTCCTGTTGGAAGGGCGAAGGCCCTTCGGGATGCCGCATGATGCTGAAGAACGGGCCACCCCACAAGGGGGTGCATCCCGATGCGTCCGGTGAGGTGCGCTTTTCGTGCCTGCAGGAAGTCTCGCGAAGTGCCGCCCAAGCCCTTGGTAGTGGAGCAAGCTGTGATAGAAGCGCGCTCATGGCAGCCGAAACACCGCTCCTGTCGGTCGTCGTTCCGTGTTTCAACGAACGCGTCACCATTCACATCGCCGTCGAGCGTATCCTCGCCAGCGGGGTAAGCCCGATCGAAGTCATCATCGTCGACGACGGAAGTACCGACGGAACACGTGATCTGCTGACGAAAGGCCCATGTCTCGACCCACGCGTCCGCGTCGTGCTGCACGGGCACAACCAGGGCAAAGGCGCTGCACTCCGAACAGGCTTTCGTGAGGCACGTGGAAGCTTCGTCCTGGTCCAGGACGCTGACCTTGAGTACGACCCACAAGACTACCCAGCCCTGCTCAAGCCGCTGATCGACGGGCGGGCCGACGTGGTGTTCGGAAGCCGCTTCGCCGGCGGCCCCCACCGTGTCCTCTATTTCTGGCACACGGTCGGAAATCAGATCCTCACCATGCTCTCCAACATGGTCACAGACCTGAACCTCACGGACATGGAGACTTGCTACAAGTGCTTCCGCCGCGAGGTCCTCAACCAGATCACGGTGGAAGAAAACCGCTTTGGAATCGAGCCGGAGATCACGGCGAAGGTCGCGAGCCTCGGCGTCCGCGTCTACGAGGTTCCGATCAGCTACCACGGTCGTACGTACGCTGAGGGCAAGAAGATCGGCCTGAAGGACGCCTTCCGCGCGGTCTATTGCATCGCCCGCTACGGGATTCCTGCACGGGCGCAGCAGCGCCAGGGTGTCGTCACCGAACACATTTCCGCGGCAGAGAGACGTCCAAACCACGTCGCGAAGCCGTCCTAGTTGTCAGGTTTTTAAGAAGTTGCGCAAATCGCACCTTCGTTGTTGTCATCGCTAGGTGGGTGTTGTTAGCCTGCTTGGACTTTTGGAGGTCTCTGAGTGCCGTCGAGCGCGCGCATAATCGTTGCTGGCGAAACAAACGTCGGGATGAAGCGCACCCACAACGAGGACAATTTCGACCTCTTGGATGCAGAGGGGCTGTTCATCGTGGCTGATGGCATGGGCGGGCACGCGTCTGGAGAGGTCGCCAGCAAGCTGGCGATCGACACCCTGCGCGAGTTCTTCCTGTCGACAGCACAAGACCCAGAAGCGACTTGGCCCTACAAAATGGACAAGTCGCGGGGTTATGAAGAGAACCGACTCATCACAGGCGTCAAACTCGCCAACCTTCGTATCCACGAAGCCCAGCAGCGTGAGCCCAAGCTGCGGGGCATGGGGACGACGATGGTGGCGATACTAGTCATCGACGAAGGCGTGCTTGTCGCGCACGTCGGTGATTCGCGTGTCTACCGCCTGCGGGCTGGCACGCTTGAGCTGCTGACCGAAGACCACTCGCTCCTCAACGACTACATCAAGATGAAGCGTTTGACGGAGGAGGAGATCGCAAACTTCCCCCACAAGAACGTGATCGTTCGTGCCCTCGGCATGAAGGACAGCGTGAAGGTGGACACCCGGCTCGACCCGCCTCAGGCTGGCGACGTCTACGTGATGTGCTCTGATGGTCTCTCAGGTCCGGTCACGGATCCGGAGATTCTGGAGATCACGCAGGCGAACGCAGACTTGAAGCAGGCGGCGTCGAAGCTCATCGAGCGTGCGAACAAGAATGGCGGGCCTGACAACGTCACGGTCGTTTGCATTCGCTGGCTTGGCCGCGGCTGAACCGATCTCAACTCAAGATGAAGGCGACTCTCGGGTCGCCTTTTTCGTTCCGTCGCCCAACCTCAGCGTTCAACCGAGATCACCCGACCGTCCGGAAGCAGGATGCAGCGTTCGTGATCCGCGTCCACGCGCACCCCTGGCCAGACCACGCATTCCGTCAACGTCACATCGCCGATCTGGGCCCCAGAGCCTATCGCACAGCGAGATAGACGCGCGTCTGGATGCACCGTGGAGCCTACGGAACTCCAACCTTTCGCTGACGCCTCGAACGGAATCGGAAAGTGCCCGTCCATCACTTCGAGATGCGCATCGAGATAGGCCTTGGGCGTCCCGAGATCGCGCCACGGGCTTGCACTGACGGTGGCTCCAATCGCGCATCCATCGGCGAGCCACTTCACGTAGCCATCGCGAACGACGCAGCCCTCGACCGGCAGGCGTGCCAACGCAGCGCGCGAGAAGACATGCACGCCAGTAAACATTGCGGCGCGGCCTCGTGCGACGAGTGTCTTTTGAAGCATCGCCAGCACGCGGCCATCGCGGTGCTCGATTGCACCCAATGCGAAAGGATTCTCCGTCTCGCGTAGCACCATCGTGGCCATCGCATTGGCCTCGCGATGCGCGCGAAGAATCGGCTCCAACGGCGGCGCAAAGAGGATGTCGCCGTTCCATGCGACGAGCAGCTCGTCGTCCTTCATGCGACCAAAACAGTGCTCGCTCATCTCCCACGCCTGACGCAATCCGCCCCCCGTGCCGAGAATCTTTTTCTCGCGAGAGAAGCGAAGCTGCCCCGCGTAGCGATGGAGCTCTCTTTCGCATGCTTCCGCCAGATGGTGCGTGTTGGCGACGATGTGATGAACCCCTTGGCGCGCAAGGTGTTCAAGCGACCAGACGGCGAGCGGTCGATCCAAGAACGGAACGACTGGCTTGGGCAACAGATTGGTCATCGGACGCAGGCGCGTACCGAGACCAGCAGCGAAGAGGACTCCACGTGTCATCGGCTTTGAAGCTACGAACATTTGTTCGATTTCCGCAAACGACTGACGGCTTTGTCGTTGCGAGTGTGGGTGCTACGAAGGCCGCAACATGAAGCGCTCGCTTGTCACCGGTGGTGGCGGATTCCTCGGTTCGCACCTCGCAGATCGTCTTCTCGCGCGGGGCGATGAAGTCGTGATCGTCGACAACTTCTATACGGGTCGAAAGCAAAACATCGCCCATTTGGAAGGCAATCCGCGTGTTCACCTGGTTGAGCACGATGTCATCTCGCCCTTCCCTCGCACAGGTGCACTCGAAGCGCGCTTCGACGCCATCTTCCATCTCGCATGCCCCGCGAGCCCTCCCGCGTATCAGCGTGATCCGGTCTACACGACCAAGATAGGCTTTCTCGGGACGCTGCATGCGCTTGAGCGTGCGAAGGAAGACGGCGCGCGTTTGCTGCAGGCCTCCACGAGCGAGATCTATGGTGACCCCGAAGAGCATCCGCAGCGCGAGAGCTATCGCGGCGCGGTGAATACGTTGGGGCCGCGTGCTTGTTATGACGAAGGAAAGCGCATCGGCGAGAGCCTCTGCATGGACTTCCGCAGGCAGTACGGCGTCGACGCGCGCCTTGTGCGCATCTTCAACACCTACGGGCCGCGCATGGACCCGGAAGATGGTCGCGTGGTCTCGAACTTCATCGTCCAAGCGCTCGCGGGACAAGACATCACGATGTACGGCGACGGAAAGCAAACGCGCTCGTTCTGCTTCGTCGATGACCTCCTGAACGGCTTCTTGCGCCTCATGGATCACCCCACCGAGTTCGGGCCCGTGAATATCGGAAACGACGCCGAATTCACCATGATCGAGCTCGCGGAGCAGGTGCTGCGATTGACGGATTCGAAGTCGAAGATCGTCTGGCGCGACCGCCCTGCCGATGACCCGATGCAGCGCAGACCCGACCTCTCTCTCGCGCGGAACGTGCTCGGGTTTGAGCATCAAGTTTCGCTCGAAGAGGGCCTCAAAAAGACGATTGCGTACTTCGCCACGCAGCGCTGACGCACACGATTCACGACCAGCTTTTCAAGTCGAAGGAGAGACGATGAAGATTTGCATGATTGGCTCAGGATATGTCGGCCTTGTGAGCGGAACGGGCTTCGCAGAGACAGGGCATGAGGTCGTGTGTGCGGACATCGACGCGACCAAGATCGAGAAGTTGAAGCGCGGCGAGATGCCCATCTTCGAGCCAGGCCTCGACGCTCTCGTGGCGCGGAACGTCGCGGCGGGCCGTCTCTCATTCTCGAACGATGTCGCAGCCTCGATCGCAGGGGCTCAGGTTGTGTTCTGTGCGGTGGGAACACCCATGCGCTCCGACGGCGCTGCCGATCTGTCGGCTGTCGATGCCGTTGCACTTGAAGTTGCACGCAGCGCGTCGCGTCCGACGGTGCTCGTCATGAAGTCGACCGTTCCTGTCGGGACGAACGCACGTGCGCGCCGTCTTGTGGCGGGCGCAAAGCACACGATTCATTGCGTCTCGAACCCTGAGTTCTTGAAGGAAGGCGACGCGATCGCTGACTTCATGCGCCCCGACCGCATCGTGGTCGGCGTCGCGCCTGACGACGAGTTCGCCCGCGACCTGATGAACCGCCTCTATCACCCGCTCAACCTCGACATGGATCGCCTTGTTTGGATGGATCCGGCGAGTGCAGAGCTCACGAAGTATGTGGCGAACACGATGCTCGCGATGCGCATCTCGTTCATGAATGAGATCGCTGTGCTCTGCGAGAAGGTCGGCGCGGATGTGCACCATGTTCGTCGCGGCGTCGGCAGCGATGCGCGCATCGGGCCGAAGTTCCTCTACGCGGGCCCGGGCTACGGCGGTTCGTGCTTTCCGAAGGATGTCTCCGCGCTGATCCACACGGCGCAAGATCACGGGCTTGAACTCGAGTTGGCACTGGCTACCGACCAGATCAACCGTCGCCACAAGGGCATCCTCTTCCGCAAGCTTCGTCAGGCTTTTGACGGCGATCTGCGCGGAAAGAAAATCGCCATCTGGGGCATCGCCTTTAAGCCGCGTACCGACGATCTTCGCGACTCACCCGCGCTCGCCTTGATCGACTCGCTGCTAGCAGAAGGCGCGATCGTCTCGGCGCACGACCCAGAAGCGCAGGCGAATGCGAAGGCGATCTACGGGACGCGCATCCAGTTTCCGAGCGACCCCTACGAGGCCGCGGAAGGCGCGGATGCGCTCGTCCTTGTGACCGAGTGGCGGCCCTACCAGAACCCCGACTTCGACCGCCTGAAGTCGACGATGAAGCGCCACGTGCTGCTTGACGGGCGCAACATCTGGTCGGGCTACGGCCTTCGCAAGCAAGGCTTCACCTACGACGGCGTCGGCGTTCAGGGCTCCTGAGATCGCCTAGATCGCATTCGCGAGTTCAGCGCACGAGGGTTGGCAGCAGTTGCTGCATGCCCTCGATGTGTTTCTGCATCGAGAGTTCGTGATGGAAGGTGCCACGGACGATCCCCTCGCGATCGATCACGAAGGTCACGCGCTGCGCGCCGAGGAGGCGGAACGTGCGCATGATTCCGAAGGCCTCGGCGAGCTTGCGATCCTCATCCGCGAGCAACGAGAACTGCAACTGGTAGCGCTGCGCGAAGCGCCGATGCGACTCGTCGTCATCGACGGAAACGCCCACAATTGTAGCCCCATGGCCTTCGAGTTCGCTGAATGCATCGCGGAACATGCACGCCTCTTTCGTGCAGCCCGGGGTGAAGTCGCGCGGGTAAAAGTAGAGGACGATCGGGCCCTTTTGACGAAGCTCGTCGAGGTCGACGATTTGTCCTTTGTGGTCGGTTCGACGGAAGTGCGGTGCCTTGTTTCCTTGTTGAATCACCAAAGTGATGTAGAGCGTCGCGGGCGAAGCGGCCAGAGAGGTTGAAGCAACTTCATCTCTTCGGTCGAACCAAGTCGCCCACAACCACGGCTCGGCGTTGACGCACCTGCGTCGGTGAGTTACACAACGCGCCCATTTCGGAGACCTTATGGCGTCCTATACGATTCCCCAGATTGCGGCCCTCGAGGCTGAACAGAAGCGAAAGCTCCCCGCGTTCCGTGTGGGCGACACGGTCATCGTGAACTACCGCATCCGCGAGGGTGAGAAAGAGCGCATCCAGGCCTTTCAAGGCGTGGTTCTCGCGCGCAACCGCGGCGGCATTGGCGCGACCTTCACGGTCCGCAAGGTGTCGTTCGGCGGCATCGGCGTAGAGCGCATCTTCCCAGAGCACTCCCCCCGCATTGAGAGCCTCGACATCGTGTCGCGTGGTCTTGTGCGTCGCGCACGCCTCTACTACTTGCGCGATCTCGCAGGCAAGGCAGCCCGCCTCAAGCAGGCACGCCACGTCGCAAGCTGAGCCGCGAACATCCCAATGCAAGACACCGTCTGGTTCGCCAGGCGGTGTTTTTCGTTCCGTCTTCTCGCTGGCTGAAAACGCCTGAAGAAGTGGTGTGGAGTGGCCAGAGTTCGGCGCGGTCGTGTACGATTCGCGGATGCAAAGAGTCTCGCGGTCTCAGTCGCTTCGCGTAGTTGGTTTTGTGCTCGCAGCGTCTTCGCTGCTTGGCGTGGGTTGCGAGTGCACGCCCAACAACACGCCTGACGCTGCGATGGACGACGCGCGTCGCATCCGTGCTGACGCGAACGAAGATGCACCTACGGTGATCGCCGACGACGCGTTCACCCCGACGATGGGCTTCCGAAGCCCAGATCGTTGCCGCGTCGAGTCGAGCGATGTCTTCCTCCTCGGAACGGACAATGACCTTAGCGTACGCTCACGGCCGATCGGGGTCGGGCCCAACGCGAGTTCGTTCGGCGTCGTCTGGCGCGAGGTCACCGAGGGGCTGCCCCAGGTTCGCTTCACGGAGATTCCAGCCACCTCAGGACCAGCGCCTGCAGCGCGCACGGTCACGGAGGGCACGGCGACGCATGAGGAGCCTTCGATCGTGGCGAGCGGCGGTGGGTACGTCGTCGCCTGGACGGACAACTCGGCAGACGACTTCGAGATTCATGCACGCACTGTCTCGGGCATGACGCTTGGCGCGATTCAACGGATCACGAACCGCATGGGACGTGACGACGCGCCCACACTCATTGGAGTTGGCTCGGACG
Organism: Sandaracinaceae bacterium; assembly: GCA_044373065.1. GTDB lineage: Bacteria > Myxococcota_A > Polyangia > Polyangiales > Sandaracinaceae > JAFLCL01. The sequence goes on along the minus strand of JBILQT010000010.1, from coordinate 27,471 downwards.
TGCTCGCGGGATGGGTCGAGGAGCGAGGAACCTCGCGCGTGCCCGTCGTTCGTCCGCTCTCCGCAACCGCGGCGCCCACGGGAACGGCACACGACGTCACTGTTACGGGCAACATCGGGCGCCCCATCCTCGCGCCACGCGAGGGCGGCGCTGTCATCGCCTACAGCGACACGGTCGCAGGCTTGCCCGACGTCTTCTTGCAACGTGTTGATGCGAGCGGCGCCAGCGTCGGCGCACGGGAGATGTTGTCCGGCGAGCACAACGCGACCGGCGATATCGATGTTGGCCTCACCGCACTGGACGGGGCTGCGGTCTTCGGCGCGAACCTGGATGGTCGACGCGATGTGCGCATCCGGCGCCTCGACGGGACCGGGACGCCGAGCGTCGCAGAGTACGCGGCCAATAGAGACGCCGAGTTCGGCGATTCAGCTTCGGTTGCCCGTCTTCGCGAAGCGGTTGGCTGGAGTCGCGACTGCCGTGACGGCTACGCGATCATCTATCGCTCGTACCCAGGGGCCGGGGCGGCGCCTGTTCTCCGCTTGCTCCTGATTGATGCGGGAGCCCAGGTCGTTCGTGTTGTCGATCTCAACATCCCCGACATCTCGGCGCAGGGCGGGCGCACCACGCTTCGCATCTCGGGCGATGGTCAGCTTCTCGTTGCGTGGACCGACGCACACGCCGACCGCGTCGACATGCGTGCAGCACGCATTCGCTGCGACTGAGGTCTCGACAAGAACGACAAGAAGGCCCGCTTCGGCGGGCTTTTTTGTTGGCTACGGTGCGTCGGGAGTCGCGAACGCATCCGGAGTCGCGAACGCATCCGGTGTCACGAACGCATCCGGTGTCACGAACGCATCCGGAGTCGCGAACGCATCCGGAGTCGCGAACGCATCCGGAGTCGCGAACGCATCGGTGGTTGCATCGATCGCCGCGTCACGCGGGCCCGCGTCGATGAGGCACTCGGGATGGGGTGGCGTTTGGGCGCAGAGGTCGAAGCGCTGACGCAGGCAGCCCGTGCAGGTGAGCGCGGCAAGAAGCGCTGTGAGGAGGATGGCGCGCATCAGAACGTCCCTCGGAGAGCGGCGCCCGTGGGGCCCAGGACAAGGTCGATGCGTGACGCACTTTCGGGGGCGGGCGGAGAGAGAACCCACCAGGCGATCGCACCTGCGAGCGATGCCGCGCCGGTGATGATGAGGATGGCGCCCACGCCGACATTGTTCGACTCGCCGCGCAGGCAGACGCCCGAGGCTCCGCGAAGGTCGCAGGTCGCGTCGAGCACGCCCCAGACGCCAAGGCCCAAGCCTGCGGCGCCAATCGCCGTGAGAAGGCCCGGGCCAATGATGCCGAAGAGCGGCTCTGTGGCGCTCTGTGTGGCTGCCGCGGGTGCGGGCGTCGTGGTGGGCGGGGCATCATCCACAGGAGCCTCTGCAGTCACGCGCGCGGGGTCGAGCATGGCGGCGGCACGTTCACTCGCCAGCACCTGCGTCACCATCGTGCGCACCGCGAGCAGCAGCGCCTCGTCGGTGCGCGGCTCACGCACGATCGCCGTCGCTGTGCTCTCGCGTGCACTGCGTCTTCCGGAGAGCGCATGCAGCGAGAGCGCGAGCTCCGTGATGTGACCCTCTACAGCCCAGACACTCACGCACACCACGCGCGGGATCGAGAGATCGGCCGCAAGCATCACCGCATCACTTGGCGCACTCAACGTAAGGCGCGAGGGCGGCACGCGATGCACGAGCTCGGCTTGGCCTGCGACCACGAAACCATCCGCGACGAGGAGGTCTTGCACCCGCTGCAGCACGGGCGTTCGGAGAGAGGCATCGGCATCGCCGCCGAGGGAAACGACGAGCACATCTTCGGCGCGCGCGGTGGAGACCACGAATGGGGTCGCCAAGAGAAAGAGCACGGCTAGCAAGCGCATCGCGCGGACTTCCCACAGCTCGGACTTGCCGTAAAGGACGTGCTGGATGGCGCGTGAAGCCTCACGGCGCGGTGCATTCAGAGTGATAAGGTCGCGCGCATGAGCGCATCGTCTGATCTCCTCTTCAACCCCACCGAAGAGCACCGCTTCCTCCGTCAGTCCATCGCCGACTTCACCCGCAAAGAGGTGGAGCCTCAGGCGGCTGAGTTCGACGCCAAAGGCGTCCTCAACACCAAGCTCTTCAAGAAGCTCGCAGACCTCGGCGTGCTCGGCGTGACCATCCCCGAGGAGTTTGGCGGCGCCGGCATGGACACCGTCGCAGCCGTCATCATCCATCACGAGCTCAGCAAGAGTGACCCGGGCTTTGCCCTCGCCTACCTCGCGCACTCGATGCTCTTCGTGAACAACTTTTATCACGCAGCCAACGACGAGCAGCGCAAGCGCTACCTGCCCAAAGCCTGCTCAGGCGAGTGGGTCGCGGGCATGGGCATGACCGAGCCAGGCGCAGGCACCGACGTGCTTGGCATGCAGACGACGGCCGTCTTGAAGGGCGATCACTGGGTCCTCAACGGCACCAAGACCTACATCACCAATGGCTGCGAGGGTTATTGCTTCTGCGTCTACGCGAAGGTGGATGGACGCATCACCTCGTTCGTCGTCGACCGCACCTGCCCAGGCTTCAGCACCTCGAACCACATCGACAAGCTGGGCATGCGCGGCTCGACGATGTCCGAGCTAATCTTCGAGAATTGCCAGGTGCCCGCTGCGAACCTTCTCGGTGAGGTCGGCGGCGGCATCACGCACATGATGCGCAACCTCGAGATCGAGCGCCTCACGCTCGCGGCCATGAGCGTTGGCATCGCAGAGCGCTGCGTCGACATCATGATTCGCTACGCGGATGAGCGGAAAACCTTCGGCAAGCCGATCAGCGAGTACGGGCAGATCCAGCGCTACATCGCGGAGGGTTATGCCTCGATGGAAGCGGCCAAGGCGCTCACCTACAACGTCGCGCGCGACGTCACGGCGCATACGCGTGCACGCATTGGCTCCGATGCGGCGAAGCTCTTCGCAGCGCCCGTGGGCAAGATGTGCGCGGACTACGCGATTCAGGTCATGGGCGGCGCGGGCTACTGCAAGGAGTACCCGGTCGAGCGCTTGTGGCGTGACGCGAAGCTGCTTGAGATCGGTGGCGGCACCATCGAGGCGCACCACAAGAACATGACGAAGGATCTGACCAAGCAGGTCCGCGCGAATCGCTGATCGTGGATTGGTATGCGCTTGAATCCACGCTGACGGCGCATGTCAGCGAACGAATGCTCGACCTCGCACACGTGAGGCCGGGCATTCGCCTTTTGGATCTCGCGTGCGGACGTGGAGAGCCCGCGCTTCGTGCCGCGCAGCGTGTTGGCGACGAGGGCCGCGTCGTCGCGTGTGATCTCTGGCGGGCTGCACTCGATGACGCGCAAGCGAAGGCCGAGGCCCAAGGGCTGACGAACATCACGTTCATCGAGCGCGATGCCGCTGAGGCAGATGCGCTCTGTGCGCAGGTCGATGTGGTGACGATGCGCTGGGGCTTGATGTACGCGGCCGAGCCGCTGCGTGTCCTCGAAGCGGCGCATCGCGCATTGAAGCCCGCTGGCTTGCTCGTGATCGCGACCTGGGCGGAGCCCGAGCGTGTGCCTTGGTGGTCGCTTCCACGAGAAGCGCAGCGTGCATTCGTCACCGTGCCCGAGATCGACTTCCACGTGCCGAGCCCCTTTCGCTATGCCTCACGCGAGGTGATCGAACGCGACCTTCGCGCATCGCAATTCGAGCTTCTGCATCACGAGGAGATGCATGCCGATGTGGTGGAAGCGTCATCCGGCGAAGGCATCGCGACTTGGATCCGCGAGGTGCTCACCCGCATGTGCCCGCATGATCATATTGCAACATGGGATCAACATGTTCGCAATGCATGCGAGGCGCATCGACATGGCGACGGGATGATTCGCCTTGGCGGCATCACGCATCTCACGCTCGCACGGAAGACGCGCGTGAACCCAACGCGAACGAATTCTTGAATCCTCTTCCGCTTGATCTGGCTTCTCCCCGCGGAGGCCACACATGATCAAGAACGTTGGACAGCTCGACCGCATCGCACGAACCCTTGCCGCACTCGCCCTTGCGACCTGCGCTGTTCTCGCGCCCTATTCGCTGCCGATTCGCATCGCTGCATTCGCCCTTCCCGGCCTCTACATGGCCTTCACCGCGCTCGCCGGCACCTGCCTTGGCTACCGCTTGATGGGGCGCTCGACGTGTCCGCTGCCGAAGCACGAGGCGCGATGAGTCACGAGGCGATGTTGCTCGCTGCGAGCGAGGGCGATGCGGCTGCGCTGCAGCATCTGGTGCAGACCTATCACGACCGCGTCTACCGCTTTGGCCTGCGCGCCTGTCGCGATGGCTTCGATGCCGATGATGCCGTGCAGGAGGCATTCACCAAGCTCGCGGTGCGTCCCGATGTGATGCAGGACCCGAGCGTGCTCTCGTGGTTGATGACGGTCGTGCGCAACACGTGCTTGCGGCTGCTTCGTCCCTTCCTGCGTGAGCGTCGCGTGCTCGGTGAGCGTGTGGAGTTCGATGGGATCGAGAGCGATGCGCTCGCACCCGATGTTGCGCTTGAGCGCTTTCGGCTCGTGCATGCCGTGCACGATGTGATCGCAGCGCTGCCGCAAGAGGCGCGTGAAGTCATCCTCTTGCGCGATGTCGAAGGGCTCACCGGTGGGGAGACAGCGCGCGCATTGGGCATCCAAGAAGCCACCATGAAGACGCGCCTTCATCGCGCACGCGCCCTTGTGCGCGACCGGCTCAACGCGAAGGGAGCGCTGTGATGTTTGCGAGCAACACGTTGCTTGAGCACCTCCTCCGCGGCGCCATCGGCCTCACCGCGCTTGCGCTCGCGTTTCACCTCCAAGACGTCAGTCTCTTTGTCCCGATCCTGCTCGTTCCGATCGGCCTGCTCGCGCTCAAGGGTTGCCCGATGTGCTGGACGCTTGGCCTTGGCGAGACCCTCCTCGCGAAGCTACGGGGCAGGCCCACCGAGGGGCTCTGTCGCGATGGAAGCTGCGCCGTCCGCCGCGCCAAGAAGCCCTCCCTCGATGGCATGTTTCAGGATCTCTTCCTCGGCGAGTGAGGTCTGGCGCCGAGACGTGCCGGGACATCCGCCGACGGACTTTAAGTGTCCTGCGAGACGTCCTTCGTTATGAGATTTGATACTTAAAGTCGATGTGATGGAATGGATCCATTGCCGACAACCGACTTCAACCCCGTCTTCCGATCGACTTCGTTATCAAGTTGGAAACTAGAAGTGTGTTGGCGGACGTCCTGGGACATCACGACGAAGGGTTGAAGTGTGTTGTCGGACGTCCTTGGACCTGATTTGGCTGAAAAACGCCGTCTTGGCGTCCGCTAGGCTCGACGCAGCAGCGCTTCGATGTCCTCTGGCGGCATGGGCCTGCCGGAGAGGTAGCCCTGGTAGCGCTCGACGCCGCGTCCTCTGACCCAGTCCAGCTGCGCTTGGGTCTCTACGCCCTCGGCGACGACATCCATCTTGAGCGTGCGACAGAGCGAGACGATCAAGTCTGCGAGCGGCCTCTCGCCACCGTCTCCGTGGATGAACGCCTTGTCGATCTTGAGCGTGTCGATCGGGAAGCGATGCAGGTAGGCAAGGTTCGAGTAGCCGGTGCCGAAATCATCGAGCGCGATCGAGATGTTCAGCGCGGAGATGGCGTTGAGCACGCTCTCGGAGCGGTCGTTTCCGCCGAGCAAGATCGACTCTGTGATCTCGATGCCGACCTGCCTTGGATCGCAGCCGGCGAGCTCGATCGCCTCCTGCATCTGCGCCACGAGCTCGGTGTCCAAGAACTGCCTTGGCGAGAGGTTCACGTGGACCTTCAGTGCATGACCAAGCTGCGCCCATGCGACCTGCTGCTGCACGGCGCGCACAAAGACGATGCGGCCGAGGAGGAGGATCATCCCGGTGCTCTCGCAGAGCGGAATGAACGCATCCGGCGTGAGCAATCCGCGCTCCGGATGACGCCAGCGAACAAGCGCCTCAACCCCGACGATGCGGCTCTCTGTGGTGTGAAAGAGCGGCTGGTAGTGCACCTCGAATTCGTCGCGCTCAAAGGCGCGCCGAAGGTCTGCTTCGAGCATCGTGCGCGCGGTGACGGCGGTGCCCATCACCTCGTCGTAGTAGGCCATGTCGTTGCGGCCGCGGGCCTTCGCTGAGTACATCGCGAGGTCGGCTTTGCGCAGGAGCGTCTCAAGGTCTTCGCCGTCGCGCGGCGAGAGGCTGACGCCGAGCGAGGGCGTCACGCACACCTCGGTTCCGCGCAGCGAAGTGGGCTGCGAGATGGTGCGGGCAACGCGCTCACGCACGAGGTCCACCTCCGTGGCGATGTCGGGCGAGGAGACGAGCAACAAGAACTCATCGCCGCCAAGGCGCGCGACCAAATCCGTGCTGCGCGTGGCCTTGCGCAAGCGCTCGGCAACATGCTTGAGCAGCTCGTCGCCGGCTGCATGGCCCAGCGTGTCGTTCACGTCCTTGAAGTTGTCGAGGTCGATGAAGATCAGTGCGGCCTCGGAGCCCATGCGGCGGATCTCTTCCATCGCGCCGGTGAAGCGCTGAATGACGTGCGCGCGGTTCGGAAGGCCCGTGAGTTCGTCATGCATCGCGAGGAAGTTGGCCTTCGCCTCGGTGCGCTTGAGCGCGCTCACATCGGCCTCGCTGACGAGCCATGCATCCTCACCGGTCACGGCATCGCGGCAGTGACGTGCGGAGAGTTCATGCCAGCGGTCCCCCTCGATGGTGCGCACCTCCATGGTGAACGTCGTGAGGTGATCGATCGCGAGCGCCTCGATCAAGCGCGCGAAGGCAGCGCTATCGATGATGCGCTCTTGGAGGGTCTGCCCGAGTGTGCTGGCCGAGGCGCGCGATGCGGGGTTTCGATAGATCGGAACGCCGCGCAGGTCATAGAGCGTGATCATCACCGGCGTGTGCAGGAGCGCCTCGACAGAGCGCAGCGACTCGGGTGTCTCGGTGGTTGTCGGGCGCGCGTGGCAGAGCATCGCCATCCGACCATCGGGCAAGCGGTACCCGCTGAAGCGCACGAAGAGAGAGACCGGCACGCCCGCCGGATAGAGCGTCCACTGCTCGTTGAAGACAGCCTCATGCAGCGTGAAGTCGCTCTGGTACTGCGCGAGCCTGCGCGCGACGGACTCGGACATGTCGAGGCTCATGTCGCGTGCACAAAGCTCCTCCAGCGACTTCGCGCTCCACACACTCAGCGCCGATGCATTGGCCCAATAGACACGACGCGCATCGATGTCGAAGACCCAGACTGGCTGCGCGATGAGCTCAAGCAGCGCGAAGTGCTCGGCGCGCGCCTTCAGTTCGGTGCCGCTCACGACAAACGCCCTGACGCAGAATGCAGCCGCTCGAAAGCGGCCAGCCCCGTACATGCACGTCGTGACACGCCCAAAAAAGTAGTCGTGGTGCGCGGGGATGTCACGTGTTTTGACTGCACACGCCTCACGCGTTCCGCGTCGGGGAGGCGAACGCGAAGGCCTGGCGAGGGCTGACCAACCAGACGGGCGAACACGACTCGCCATGGATTGCAGAGCCATTCGCCGATATCAGGAGGCGATGACCTTCGAGCTCTACAGCTGGACCACACCCAACGGACGCAAGCCGCACATCCTTCTTGAGGAGCTCGGCCTGCCCTTCACTGTGCATGCGATCAACATCGGCAAGGACGAGCAGAAGACGCCCGCGTTCCTCGCGCTGAATCCGAATGGCCGCATCCCCGCGCTGGTGCATCGCCCAAGTGGCAGTGAGCCCGTCTCCATCTTCGAGAGCGGCGCCATCCTCATCTACCTCGCTGAGCTCAGCGGCCGCTTCCTCCCGAGCACGGGCCAAGCGCGCGCCGATGCACTCGCCTGGTTGATGTTTCAGATGAGCGCCGTCGGACCGATGTTCGGCCAACTCGGCTGGTTTCAGCGCAACGACCCGAGCAACACCGTCGCGGTGAATCGCTACGCAACCGAGATGCAGCGCATCATCACCGTGCTCGACGGAGCCCTCGCGAAGGCACCCTACCTCGCGGGTGAGTACAGCATCGCTGACATGGCGACGTACCCGTGGGTCCAGGGGATGACGCAGCTCGCGGGCCTTGATCTCGCGCCCTACCCGCACGTCGCGCGCTGGTGTGAGTCGATGAAGGCGCGCCCCGCGGTGCAGGCTGCGATGGCTTGGAAACCGTAGCGTCGGGGTCTCACACCGCTCTCACGGCGCAGAGCGTCTGTGCGACGTGTGGCGCACCATGAAGGCGATGCGCACGTCCACACGCACGCTCGCCATTCTCTTCTGGGCCTCGCTGGCAACCCATGCCTCTGCGCAGTCATGGGTAGATCACGAGATCATCAACGCGCCCGGCGGGCTCTGCCTCGATCTGCCGGGCAACTTCGACCGCACGGCACGGCCTCCCGCAGGAACCTCGGTTGTCGTCTCCTCGTGCAACGGTCGCGAGGCGCAACGATGGGGCGTCGTCGGCAGCGAGAGTCATGACTATCAGCGCCAGCCTCGGCAGCTTTCGTCATTCGCTGGCGGGGGCATCGTCGCGCGAGGGGGTCGTGCCGTGATCGCAAGCGACGCAGGCGACGCACACTACGTTCGCGAACATATTGAAATCATATCGCGATCTGCTGGAGCGCTTCCAACGCTCTGCCTCACCACACAGAACGCGCACCCCGTGCCCGGAGAGAGGGTGCTTGTGCGACCTTGCGATGGCAGCCCAACCCAGCGATTCACGATCGTGCGCCGGTGAGCGCGGAATCAAGGAGGCATGACGCTGCGCTATCCTGAAGCGATGGTGCTCCCTGAAGTGCTGCGCAATCCGCCTTGGCGAACGGCGCCCGAAAAGCCCTCCGCCGAGGAAGCCCATGCGCCTCTGCCGCCGAGACTCTGCATGACGGCCGAAGAGCGCGCGCTCGCGCTTGCGGGTCGACGTGAGCCTGCGCGCGGCGCGGCCCTTGAGCGGTGCGTGGAGTTGCTCCTCGAGCGTGCGGACGCCCGCAAGCCCCTGCCTCTGAGTGAGGTAGCCAAGCTGAGCGATGAGGCACTGCGCGACCTTCTGCACGACGTCGCCCCTTCCTGCTGGGATGCAGACCTTCTGCGCCTGCTCGTCGATCGCCTCGGCGATGAGGTGCTTGCAGAGGTGATTCGCATCGCGCGCTCGGTGCATCCGCGACGAACGTTTTGGGCGCTTGCAGCGGTCGAGAGCGAGGCCTTGGCGACGCTGGCTGCGAGAGACTTTGCGCGCGAGCGTGAGGCCGCGTTCGAGGGAGGCGAGGAAGGTGATGCGGAGCGCTGGCTCGTGCGTTTCTCGGAGCGAGCACGCGCAGGTCTTCGCGGCGACACGAGCAGCGAGGCCTTGAGCGCACGGCGCTTTCTCAGCGCCTACCGGGGCCTCTTCTCGAACGTGGACGAGGCACCTTTCGCATGCCTCTCGGAGGGCGCGAAGGATGCGCGTCAGCGACGTCGCTGGGCGCTTGAGGTCGCGCGTGATCGCATCTCGGTGGTGTTCAACGAGCTGCGCACGATGGAAGCGAATGCGCAGCTCGCGCCCTTCGTCGCCCTTCACTTTGCGCGCGAGCGTGATGAGGCCGCAGGCCTCTGGCTCAAGCAGGCACCGGAGATGCGCTCTGTGCTCGAGACGAGCCCGCATCCGAGCGCGCGCTTCGCTCACGGATTTTTGTCCGGACACGGCATGCAGACCCAGACGGAGGAAGTGCCCGCAAACCTCCCACCACTCCCCGGCTTTCTCGCGCAACAGGCGATGCCGCGCCTTCGTGATGGAAGCGCCCTACCCGCCACTGCGATGGCGCCCCTCCTTGAGCTACTGCGCTTCTCGAACCTCACGCGCCCGCACGTCGGTCTCCGTGAGGTGAAGAATGCGTGCGAGGGCGAGTCACTCGATGCGCTTGCCGCTTCAATGTTCAAGGCTTGGATGGATGCGGGGGCGCCGATTCGGGAGCGCTGGTGCCTTGAGGTGCCGGGAAAGATTGGCGGGCCCACGAGTGTGCAGATGCTTGCAGAGCAGATCCGTTCATGGGGCGCTGTGGCTCAGGCGAGGACGACGGCATGGGACGACGATGCGCATCAAGTCGTGGTGACTGCGGAGGGTGATCACGCCTGGGCGTATGCACGCGAGGGCTTGCGTGTACTCATCGCGCAAGGCTCACCCGCGGCGCTCAATGCCGTCGACGAGATGGCGCGATCTGCACGCGCCGGATGGCTTCGGTATGAGGCGCGCAAGCTGCGTCCTGAGCCAGGGCAGAGGCCCCTACAGACCAAGGCGAATGCGGAGACGCTGCCCGCCCTTCGCGCCGAGCTGGGTGCGCTCTACTGCGTAGGACCGCGGAGCTTTCGACTGCGCGTAAGCGAGACGCTTGCGCTCTCATTGGTCGAAGACGATGGACGCGCAGCCGCAGGGTTTCCGCGTCAGCGCGCGACGGATGATGCGGAGATGTACGCGCGCGAGAAGGCTCGCTACGTGGCGCTTCAGGACGAAGCCAAGACGCTCGCGATGCAGCAACTCGGAGCCCTCGAGGATGCGATGTGTGCGCAACGCGCGTGGACAACCTCGGCCTTTCAGGCGCACTTCGTCGCGCACCCGCTGCTTTCTTTCCTTGGCCGCCGCTTGGTGTTTGGCTACCTCGATGAGGAAGCGGGCCTGCGAGCATTTCGCGTTGCAGAAGACGGCACGTACGCGGATGCCGACGACGCACCGCTCGCACTGGCCAAAGACGCCCGCGTGCGCATTCTTCACCCGACCTTGCTGAGCGCGGAGGAGCGGCAGCGCTGGGCCACGCGCTTTGCGGAGTACGAGATTGTTCAACCCTTCGAGCAGCTCAAGCGGCCCGTCTTCTCTGCGGAGGGCGTGGAGGGCTACGAGCTTCGATCGATGCGCAATGCGGGCGTCTCGCGAGGCGATTTGTTCGCGCTCCCCAAGCGTGGCTGGAGGGCGAAGCGTGACGGCCGAACCACCGCGCGCTGGGAGCGCACCCTTGCCATGAGCCAGGCGATGGTCACGCTGCAGGTCTCTCCCGGCCTGACGATGGACACCCCGCCAGCCTCAGGGCAACGCATCGTCTCACTGCGCTCCTCGACCGCGCTGGACAACCTCCCCGACGTCGACTTCTCCGAGCTCCTCCACGAGGCGGAGAGACTCCGAAAGGTGACCCCGTCGGAGTAGCACGCGCCTCATATTGCAATCATATCGCATTGCATCCCGCACGACCCACTAGCGAACACGCGCGCACTGGCGCATGAAGCGCGCATGAAGCTCGCTCTCTTTGCCTCGTGTGCGCCCGGACTTGAGCCCCTCCTTGAGCGTGAGGTGCATGCCATCGCGAGCAACGCGACGCGCGTCCCAGGCGGTGTGGAGTGCACGGGGGATCGCGAGGCGGTCGCGCGCTTGTTGCTGGAGTTGGGCACCGCGAGCCATCTCCTGGTGCGCTTCGCGCAGTTTCGCGTGCGCGAGCTGGCCGAGCTGGAGGCGCATGTCTCGCGCCTTCCGCTCACGAGCTTCTTCAAGCCGCATGTGCCGCGCAGGGTGCGTGCGAGTGCGATGGGTTCGCGCCTCTATCACACGGGTGCGATTGCCGAGCGCGTGATGATGGCCATGTCGTATCGGCTCAAAGACAAGACCTCTGAGCCCGTCGTGTTCGATGCCGAGAGCGACAAGATCGAGTTCGTGAACGTGCTGGTGCGCATCGTGGAGGACCGCTGCACGCTCTCGCTCGACCTCTCGGGCCCGCCCCTTCATCGACGCGGCTACCGCAAGAATCCGTATCGCGCGCCGCTTCGCGAGGACATCGCACATGCCCTCGTGCGCGTCTCGAAGTGGACGCCCGCGCGCCCGCTCATCGACCCGATGTGTGGCTCGGGCACCCTCGTGATCGAGGCTGCGCGCATTGCGATGAACATCGCGCCCGGCCTCGACAGGGAGTTCGCGTACTCGCTGACAGCGCTTGATGATGAGGGCGCAACACTCACGCGCGAGCGTGATCGATTGCGTGCGCTTGTGCGTCCTGCGCCCTCGCCGCTGCTGGGCCGTGATCGCGACCCGCTCGCGATTCGCGCATCGCTCGAGAATGCCGAGCGCGCGGGGGTGATCGATGCGGTGCGCTTCGAGGTCGGGACGCTCTCCGGCACGCTCGCAAGCATCACCGCGGAGGGCGAGGAAGCTGCGCCGCGCGACGTGGCCTACGTGACGAACCCGCCCTGGGGTGAACGCCTTGGTGACCCCGATGCACTCGCGCCGCTCTATCGCGCACTTGGCAGCCTCGTGCGCGCATGCCCCAAGTCGACGCTCGCGATGGCCGCGCATGATCGCAAGCTCGCCTACCAAACGGGCGTGGCCGTGGAGAGCGCATTCCTCACGGATCTGGGCGGCTTGAAGGCGACGGCGATGGTCGGGCCCACCAAGCCGCGCTGAGCTCTGCTCACTCCGCTGCGGGCATGATCGAGAGCGTCTCGCGGAAGACAACGTTGCGCGGGATGCCGCGCACCTCACGCGCGGCTTGCTGCAAGCACGCGACGCGCTCGCTGAAGCGCCCCTCAGGCAATCCGTCGACGTTGACGACCTGCACAAAGCCATGCGGCATCGTCTCGTAGTGCACCTGCACGCTCTCCATCCCCTCGACGCACGCCTCGAAGGCCGCGTGCTGACGCGCAACAGCACGCGCAATGCGCGTTGCCTCCGTCGCCGTCGCGGCATGAGAGAGCGTGAAGCGCCGCCGCACTTGCGTGGTGCGCTCCAGGGGATGCCTCAGCAACAATGAAGTTCCGAGTTCCGTGCGCAACGCGGCCTGAATGCATGCTGGAAGCGGCCCGGACGCTTCATCGCTCGGCATGGGTGCAGCAGCAGAACCAAGCGCAATGCGCCACGTGCCGGAAGCAAAGATCACCACACGAACGTCGAGCGAGCGTCCGCCACGCGTTGCGACCTGCGCGGCCTCATCGGGATGATCGAGCGCGCACAGGGCTACGGCGAGATCAGCCCGCGACAGCGCTCCGCGGGCGCTCTGCAGGGCTTGCTGGGCCGAGAGCATGGGACGCTCCGCGGCCATGGCCACCTCGGCATACGCGTAGGCCGTCTGCGGGAGCCCGAGCGTTGCGACCAAGAGGGATGCGAGCGCACGCCTCATCGCAGCAGCTCAGCGCGTTGGAAGCGGTGTCGTTCCGCGCAGCACGACGTTCGGCGGGAGACCATCCACCGTCTCGGCAACGCGCTCGATGCATGCGGCTGCACGCGCGAAGTCGACGCCAACAGGAGCCTCGATGCCGAGCACACGAATGTGCCCATCCATCGTGCTCTCGTATTGGATCTGCGTTGGCGTCGTCGCGCCTGGAACACACGCACCGAACTCCGACGCATGACGCTGGAGCACACGTCGCAACACGCGTGTTTGTGCTGCATTCGGCGCTGTTGGGGCAGCAGGGGTCACTGGCCCGACGGGCGTCGAAACGAGCGGGATCGTGTAGCGATGACTCACCTTGCGAACGCGTCCGGTCGATGCGGGAAGCATCGAGCCGAGGCGCCCCTGAAGCGCGTTGCTGATGCACTGCTCCACGGGCGTGTTGCCGCGGGTGCCTGGCCTTGGTGTTGCGCCTGCGCGACCAAAGGTCGTCGACCATTCGCCGCTCGTGAAGACAAAGACGTTCACCTGGAGCGCGCGGCGCGTGTCTTGGTTCTGCGCAAGGCAGCCCTGCACATCAGCCTCGGAGGCATCGAGCGTCGAACGCACATGCGCGACCACATCGGTCGGCACCGGTGGTGGCGGAGGCGGGTATGGAGTCGCCACGCGGAGCGCCTGCGCGGGCAACGGAAGCGCGAGGGCCAAGGCGAGCGTGAGAAGCATCTGAGAGCGCTGGAGAGAAAACATGGAGTGCGTCACCGGGTTCTCGCAGGACTGGAGTTCGACAGACGATAGCGGACGACAACGTTGCGCGGGCGACGAGATGCGAGCGGCTCTAGGCGCGGGCCGAGCTCGCTTGAGACCCAATCGGCGACGCAGACCTCAAAGGGCGCATGGCCGCGCTCTTCAGTCCCCGTCGCGCGCGCGCTCCCAAACGAGACGCCCCAAAGGCCATCAGGCTGCACCGTCACACGCACCGAGAGCGTGCGTGGCACCACATCAAGGTGCGTTGCTGCGCACTCTTCCACGTGCCCCTGAAGGCTGCGAAGTCGCGGCGCGATCTCGCTGAAACGCAAGCCCGCACGTGGCAGCGCAGGGCCCTCAGGAGGCGGTGGCGGATAGGGCGGCGGCATGATGTCCACCTCGTGACCGCAGCGAGGATCCACGCAGACCGCCCTCGCATCCGCGCGCGAGGCTGGAAGGAGGAGAACCGCGAGAGACACCATAAGCAGAGTGCGCATACCCATGAGACGTGCGGCGCGTGGATTCGATTCGTCGGCGCTCATCGCGTCTCTTGGATCGTGACGAGGAAGCGGTCTCCATAAGACTGAATGCGGGCCGGCCCCATGCCATGCACCTCGCGCAATGCAGCGCGTGAATCGGGCCTTCGCTTCGCCATCTCGATGAGGCATTTGTCGTGGCAGATGACGTAGGCGGGGCTCTTCTGAGCGAGCGCGATATCGAGCCGCGTCTTGCGCAACGCCTCGAAGAGCCGCGCGGTCGGGCCATCCATCCCCTGCGTCCGATCGCTCGCCTTCTCGCTCGGCTCGCTGCCTGGGCTCGATGGCGATGCGCTCCGTCGGCCGCGCACCTTCGCCGTCGGTGGCGGCATCACGCGCACAGGCTCCTCCGCCTTCATCGTGCGAATGCCCATCGGCGTGAGGAAGGGCATGGGGAAATCATCGGCCGTGATGTCGATGAGCCCGGCCGCAAGACAGCGGCGCAAGAGCTTCAAGATCCACTCCGGGTCTCTGTCCTTGAAGAGCCCATGCGTGCTCAAGCCCACGAAGCCGAACTGCTTCTGCTTCGCGCTCACATCGCCATGAAGCATGTCGACCACCGCACGAAGGCCTGCACGTCGGTTCGCGCGCGCCACGCCGGAGAGCGCTTTGCGCACCACAAGCGCGTCTTCATCGCTCGCTTTCCGCTCGCCCTCGCCCTCAGATTCAAGCCGCTCGCAGACATCGCAATGCCCACATCCACCAAGCGTTTCGTCGGCGTCATCGAAATAGCGCAGGACGAAATCGTGACGGCAACTGCCCGCTTCGACGTAGCGCAGGAGATCGAGAAACATCTTCCACTGGCGCTCGATCAGCGCCTTGTCGCTCTTGCCGTCGCGGTCACGCTCGATGAGTCGGCGACGCAGTGCGATGTCCGCCGAGGCGGTGAAGAGCACACCGTGCGCAGGCTGACCATCGCGTCCCGCGCGACCGACCTCTTGGTAGTAGGCCTCGATCGATCCCGGTGGATGCACATGCACGACCGTGCGGATGTCATCTCGGTCGATGCCCATACCGAAGGCGTTCGTCGCGACGACGACATCGAGCTTCTTCGATGCGAAGGCCTCGCTCGTCTTCGCGCGCTCACCCGCATCGAGCCCTGCGTGATAGGCCGCCGTGCGAAAGCCCGTGCCCTTGATGAGCTCCGCGTACTCCTCGGTCGCCTTGCGCGTCGCCGCGTACACGATGCCGCCGCCCTTCGGCTTTGCAGCCGTCCCAAGCGCCTCGCGCAACGTTGAGAGCACGGCCTTCTTGCGCTGCGAGGCATTGTCGATCTCAAACGACGAGAGATGAAGATTCGGGCGCGCGAAGCCTTTGAGGATGACGGCCGCGTTCTTCGATGAGAGGCCCAGCTTCTCGAGAATCTCATTGCGTACATCGGGCGTCGCCGTGGCCGTGCAGGCGAGCACGCGCTTGGGTTTGAGCGTCTCAAGGACGCGTCCGAGCGCGAGGTAGTCGGGACGAAAATCGTGACCCCACTGCGAGATGCAGTGTGCTTCGTCGATGGCGACAAGCGGCGGATTGAGCTCGGCGAGCTTCGCCAAAAGCCCTTCATTTGCAAGGCGTTCCGGCGCGACGAAGACGAGCTTGAACTTGCCCTCACGCAGGCCCCACTCGCGCCGACGTCGCTCCTCCATGTCGAGATTGGAGGCGAGATAGGTCGCGGAGATGCCGCGCGCTTCGAGTCCGCGCACTTGGTCTTCCATCAGCGCGATGAGCGGTGAGACGACGATCGAGGTACCCGGAAGTTCGGTCGCGGGGAACTGATAGGTGAGCGACTTGCCGCCACCCGTCGGTGCCACAACGAGTGCGTGAAAGGGCGCTTCCAGAATCGCGCGCACGGCCTCGCGCTGCCACGGACGAAAGCCATCGAGACCAAAGCGCGCCTTCAAACGCGCATCGAGCTCTTCATCGGAGGCCAACATGAAAGGGAGGATACTCATGCTGCTCCATCGGTCGATCCGATGGCGTGTTGCGTGACTTCATCCCGCAGCGATGCAGAGCGGCGATGTCTCGATGATCGCGCCTTGCGCATCGAGATCAAACACAACGCTGAAGTTGCTCGCCTCCTCGATCGCAACGCCGTCTGCATCCGCAGGCGTCGCAACCACAGTGCAGTGAAACACCCCATGGGGCGCCACTTCATCGGGTGCCTCGGATGCCGGCACGCACCGTCCTGACTCGTGCACGCCGTGATCGGAGTTGCGCGCAAGCAATGCGGACTGCGCTGCGAACTGTGCGCCGAGCGTGGGCGCATCCTCCATCCCGCGACACGCTGGAACATCGAAGTCGGCCGCGCGAACGAGCGCCACAAGGGCATCCGACGAAGGTGGCGTGCTCTGTGTGGGCGGAGTCGAGTTCGCTCCACACGCCGAGAGAAGGAAGCCGAGGGTCGCCAAGCGTCGCATGCCAGGAGCTTCGCACTTCCAACTCCACCTGCGCATCACAGCGATCACACGCGTCAGGGCTTCTTCATCGCTTTTGCAACCGTGTTGCGCGCCACACCAAGCACCCGCGCAGCCTCACTTTGGTTGCCATCGAGCGCCCTCACCGATGCGCGGATGTAGCGTGTCATTGCGTCGTCGAGTGTGAGTCGAATCGGCAAAGCGACATCCGTACTCGACGCATGGGGGCGCTCACTCAATCGCCGCGCAAAGGGCAGCACATCGCTCTGAATCGCACCTTTGGGGGTGAGCACAACGGCACTCTCGATCGCATGCTCCAGCTCGCGCACGTTGCCCGGATAGGTGTGTTGACGAAGGACATCGAGCGCCTGCTCTGAGAGCGAGGCCTGACGCGCGTAGCGCTTGCCAAAGGTGTCGAGGAAGTGCCGCGCGAGGTTCTCGATCTCCTCTGCGCCCCGGTCGCGCAAAGGCGGGATCTCAATCTCAAGCACACGAATTCGATAGTAGAGATCCTGCCGAAAACGCCCTTCTTTCACGGCTTTCTCGAGATCGTGATGCGTCGCAGAGAGCACGCGCACATCGGCACGCAAGGTCTCGCGCCCGCCCACACGTTCGAAGGTGCGCTCCTGCAAAAAGCGCAAGAGCTTGCCCTGCGTCTCAAGCGGCAAGTCACCGATCTCATCGAGGAAGAGCGTGCCGCCATCGGCGAGCTCGACCTTGCCCTGCACGCGCTTGTCCGCCCCGGTGAAGGCGCCGCGCTCGTGACCAAAGAGCTCGCTCTCGGCGAGCTGCGCAGGAAGCGTCGTGCAATCGACGGTGATGAACGCGCCGCGTTGCCTTGGTGAGCTGACGTGCACCGCACGCGCAAAGAGCGTCTTGCCTGTGCCTGTCTCGCCGCGCAGCAAGACACTCGCATCGGCTTGTGCCGCAAGGCGAACGCGCTGGTAGACGCGCTCCATCGCGGGGCTGCGACCGACGATGCGGTTGAAGGGGCCGCGCAGCACGACGCCACGTGCGTCGTCCGGATCGGGAGCCAGCGTTGTCAGCGCAAGGGCCCGACCGAGCTCGGTGCTGAGCGCGAGCAGATACGATTCATCCTCCTCGCTGAAGGGCCCCTCAAGGTGGTTGAGCACCTGCACGACGCCACGCACCGGGCCGCGCGCGGACTCTCGAATGGGCGCTGCGAGAATGGTGCGCGTGACGAAGCCCGTCTTCTTGTCGTGCGTTGGATCGAAGCGCGCATCACGCGATGCATCGGCGATGCAGATCACCTCGCCCGACTCGGCCACGTGACCAACCACGCCCTTGCCGATCGGCTGCACGAGCGCCTCCATCTCCGGCAACACGGCAACACGGCTGACGAGTGCACCCGTCTTCGCATCGACGAGCCAGATGGTTGCGCGCTCCGCGAGCATGGCCTGCGCGAGCTTCTCTGCGGCACTCGAGAGCCAGGCATCGAGGTCGACCTCGCGGGCCAACATCGAGGCGAGTTCGACGAGAAGTGAGAGTCGCGTCACCGGCGCATTGTACGCATGCGCGAGCGAGCCAAGCGCGTTCATGCAGCGCGTCGCATCGACTCCGGCTTCGTCTCACCGACGAGCGTGTTCTCGTGACCTTCACGCGCCGCGATCGTCCCGGGTCGCACGTGATCGGCCTGCATCTCAATCGCATGCACCGCGCGGTCGTTGCGCGTTGGGTCGTGATGGAAGAGCACGAGCTGCTTCACCCTCGCGGCATTCGCCACTTCAACACCGGCCTGCCACGTCGAGTGCCCCCAGCCCACCTTCGAGGGGCCGACCTCACCTGCGTACTCGGCCTGCGTGTACATCGCGTCGTAGATGAGCACGTCCGCATCCTTCGCGAGGGCGACGAGGTAGGGGTCAGGGCAGGCGTAGTGCTCCGTGTCGGTCGCATAGACAACGCTCTTTCCGAAGGCCTCGATGCGGTAGCCCATCACGCCACCGGGATGATTGAGGCGGCGCGCAGTGACCTTGATCTCACCTCCATGAAGGTCGATGCGCTGCCCCGAGTCGAGTGCGCGAAACGTGATGCAGGCCCCCATATCCGAGAGGCGAACAGGAAAGTGCGGAGGCTGCATCTGCATCTCAAGCGACTCTTTGATTCCGAGATGCGGCGTCGAGGTGGACGCAGCGCCGATCACATCGAGGCGGGAGGACGGAAGCCACGCAGGGATGAAGAAGGGCAGCCCTTGGATGTGATCCCAGTGAAGGTGCGAGAGGAGCAACGTCGCGTGCGAGAGGCGCTCGCGAAGCAGCTGATCGCCGAGAGCGCGAATGCCTGTGCCCGCGTCGAGAATGAGCACGTGCTCGCCCACGCGTACTTCCACGCAGCTGGTGTTTCCACCCACACCGGACGTCTCCGCCCCCGGCGTCGCAATGCTTCCGCGCACACCCCAAAAGCGAACCTTCATCGTGTTGTTCATGCATGTCCTCCACAGCGCGAGATGCGCATGAAGAGGCCGTATTGCGAGCGCGATGCCAAAGCGAAAGAGGCCTCAAACGGGCCTCTTTTCAAAGCGTTTGGCAAGCGCTGCGTTCGTGATGCGCAGCGCGAGAGAGCACCTGCTCAAAAGGCGCGCAGGGCCTCAGCGCGTGAGCACACCGCGTGACTTGAGCGCCTCGATGATGGCGCGCGCGGAGGCCTCGACCGTCCCATCGCCCACGCGAAGCTCGGGTGACTCGGGCGCCTCGTAGGGCGAGTCGATGCCCGTGAAGTCGCGAATCTGTCCGGCGCGCGCTTTGACGTAGAGGCCCTTCGGGTCGCGGCGCTCGCACTCTTCAAGAGACGTGGCGACATGCACTTCGAGGAAGGGCAGCGCGCCTGCGATGGTGCGAACGCGATCACGGTCTGCGCGGAAGGGCGAGATGAGCGCGGTGATGACGATGAGGTTTGCATCGGCCATGAGCTTGGCGACCTCGGCGACGCGCCGAATGTTCTCGCTCCGATCACGCTCACCAAAGCCGAGATCCCCGTTGAGGCCGTGACGCACATTGTCGCCATCAAGCACGTAGGGGAGCGCTTTGTTCTCGTGCACAAGAAGCGCCTCGAGCGCGCGTGCGATGGTGCTCTTGCCCGAGCCCGAGAGGCCTGTGAGCCAGACGATGGCGCCGCCTTGTCCGACGACGGAACGCCTTTCATTCGGGCCGATTTCGCCGCCGTGCCAGGTGATGTTGGTGCTCATCAGGTCTTCTCCTTCTCTTGCTCTCGCTCCCGAAAGAGCTCGGCCAGCGCCTCGATCGTCAAGGGCGCGGAGCCCTCGGCTTTGTTGTTCACGATGATGTAGAGCGGCAGCGCTTCACGCACGCATGCATCGGCCAAATCGAGCACCTCTTCGCGCATCTTCAGCTGCGGGACGACGATGCGATCGAAGGGCGCGAAGGCTTCTTTCTGCGCGCTGTATTGGCGTCCAGGCGGCAACATGAGTCGCGCCACAACGACGGGCCCAAGCACGCCTGACTCCGCAACACCGAAGCTGCGAATGCGCTCTCGCTGCTTGGCAATGCTGGGCATGCGCGACCAAAAGTTGAAGCAATGGCTGGCGCGGTAGGCCTTCAAGATGTCGACGTAGCGCTGCGTGAACAGACGCGCGTCGCGTAGCTCGATCGAGAAGGGCCCCCACATCGAAGTCTCTGCGAGGAAGCGCTCCAGGCGCGTCTCGAAGAAGGTGTTGTCGGGCACACGCGAGACGGGTGGCACCTCAATCACATAGCTCGCGAGGTGTGGTCGAAACGCCTCCTCGACGGGCAACGCAACGTGCTCCGCAAAGGTCGCGACATCGAGGAAGAGCGGGTTCTCCTTGTTCGCTTTCGCACCCATGCGCGGGTGATCCGGCGCTGTCGCTGCTTTCCCTCGCGGGAAAGGGATGAGCGTGGTCAGTTCTTCCCAGACCTTCATCGTCATGCGGTACCGGGCGGGCACTTGGCTCGCGTACACGGCGAGCTCATGCGCGGGGATCGGGCCGTAATAGGAGCGGTCGATACCGACGGTCTGAAGGAGCGGCTGATGCGCGTACTCCTCGAGCGAGTGCTTCATGAACGACTGCTGCGAGGGGTACGTCCTTCGGTAGACGAAGTCCTGCCAGCCGGGGAACGTCCAGCTCGATGCGCCCATGAAGACGTTCTTCGGCACGTGCGTGGCGAGCTCGATCAGGCGCGGGTCGGCCTCGGGGATGGCAGAGAGTTCCTTGCTGCGACGCGCGGGCTTGGGCGCACTTGATGGTGTGGCCTGCGCTTCGAAGAGACCGAGCTGCCCTTCCAGCGGCTTCTTCATTCTTGCGCCGCCGCGCGTCGCTCACGCTCGCGAAGGTCTGCGACCGACTCGTTGTGCGTATCGAGCGTCGCGGAGAACGCGTGACGCCTTCCACCGCGTGCAACGAAGTAGAGGAAGTCGTGCTGGGCGTGATTCAAAACGGCACGAATTGCGGGCAATCCGGGCGAGCAAATGGGGCCTGGTGGCAAGCCTGCGCGGCGGTAGCTGTTGTAGTCGTTCGTGCTGTCATCGAGCATCGCGCGCGTGATGCGACGGCCATCGAAGCCTGCACACGAAGCCAACCCGGGATGCACAAGGCAGCCATACGAGACGGTTGGGTCCGCTTGAAGACGATGGAGCGGAAGGAAGGTCTCGCTCTCCAAGCGGTTCACAAACACGCCTGCGATGATCGGCTGCTCGTCACGCATCACGGCCTCTTTCTCAACGACCGAGGCAAGCGTGAGCACGTCGTGCGGTGAGAAGGAGAGGCGCTCCAAGCGCGTATGTGCGGCGCCTTCACCCGCGAAGAGTTCCTCCGTGCGCGCGCGGTAGTTCGACACGAATCGGCGGAGGATCTCCTCGGGCTCGCTGTGCGTGACGAACGTGTACGTGTCGGGAAAGAGATAGCCCTCCGCACTCGGCCCGGGGATGTCGAGCTCATCGAGCAATGCGCGGTTCGTCGTCGCGGCGAGGAAGGCCTCTTCACTGCACACATCCCAGCGCGCGAGACGGCGTGCGACCGCGAAGCGATGGAAACCCTCGGGCACGACGATGTCGAGCGAGACCTCGCCGTAGCCCTCCGCGATGCGCATCAGGAGCGAGCGCACGGTCATGTCGCGGCGAAGGCGTATCTCGCCGTGACGCAGGCTCTCCTCAGCGCCCAAAAGCCTTGCGTAGACTGCGAAGTACGATGCGTGATCGATCGCGCCGATGCGCTCCAACTCCTCGGCGACGGTGTCGATGCGCGCGCCGTCCGCGATGGTGATCGACATCTCCTCGGGTGCATCCTGACCGTGGCGGGATCGAACGCTCGCGGGATAGACGAGGAAGATCCACGCGAGCGCTGCGATGGCCAGCGACACGATGGCCCCGCCCGTCCACTCCAATGCGCGCCGCTTCGGCGCCTTGTTTGCGCGACTCACTTTGGCGCCTGCGGGGCAGCGTCGTCCTTCTGTGCGATGAGCGCGCGCTGGCGCGTTGCGGGCGAAGCATCGAGGAACGATTGAAGGAGAATCGTCGCGGCCGCGCTGTCGATCTTGCTGCGTTGCTTCTTCGCGTTGATGCCCTGCGCACGCATCGAGCGCGAGGCTTCGACCGTTGTCAGCCGCTCATCCCAGAGCGCGATGCGCACCCTCGTTACCTTCGCGAGTTGGGCTGCCAGCGTGCGTGACTTCTTCGCCGAGATTCCCTCGGTGCCACGCATATCAAGAGGCAGGCCGAGCACGATGATCTGCGCGCCCTCCTCCCTCGCGAGTTCAGCAACCAGCGTGAGTCCCTCCGCTGGAGTCTTCGGCAAGAACGCATCGCGCGGGCTCGCGAACTCACCGTCCTCGTCGGAAACGGCTACGCCCCATCGCTTCTCTCCCGGGTCGATAGAGATGATGCGCATGAGGCGACCTCTACACCGAGGGAGGTCGCTCTTCAAAGAAGAGGGCAATCAGGAGCGCCCAAGCGATAGTGCGCGGATGGCGCGTTCGTACCGCTTTCTCGACAACAAAGGGCAGCCCACCATCGAGGTGAAGGGCCTCCCGCCCGCGCCGCTGCGTGACCTGTACCATCGCGTGCTCACGATGCGCTGGCGCACCTTTCTGGTGCTCACCTTCACGAGCTACCTCAGCATCAACGCGCTGTTTGCCCTGCTCTTCTGGCTCGATGAGGGCGGCGTTCAAAACATGAGGGAAGGCTCATATTCCGATGCCTACTTCTTCAGCGTCGAGACGATGATGACGATCGGCTACGGCTACATGGCGCCCACGAGCACGCTCGCGCATGTGCTTGTCACGATCGAATCCTTCATCGGCATGTTGATGACCGCGGTGATGACGGGCCTTGTCTTCGCCAAGTTCGCGACCCCGAGCGCGCATGTTCTCTTCTCCAACGTCATCTGCATCTCGAAGCAAGAAGGCGTGCCCACGGTGCTCTTCCGACTCGCGAACGCGCGCGGCAATCGCCTCATCGAGGCCTCGCTCTCCGTGACGCTCGCCAAGACGGTGAAGACACTTGAGGGCGAGACCTTCCGCCGCGTGATGGACGTGAAGTTGGTGCGCAACAGCAACCCGCTTTTCTGGATCGGCTGGACGGCCATGCATCGCATTGACGAGTCGAGCCCCTTCTTCGGCGAGACGCACGATTCCCTTGTGGAGAAAGGCGCGGAGATGATCGTGGTGCTCTCGGGTGTCGATGAGCACTCCTCCGCAACCGTGCATACACGCCGTTCGTATGCGCCGGAGGAGTTCCGCTGGGGCGCGCGCTTTGTCGACATCATCTCGCCTGGCACCGCGATGACAGCGCGCAGCTTCGACTTCAGCCGCTTCCACGACACGCAGCCCGCCGAGCTCTGATCACACTTCGTCGCTCCAATGGAAACGCCGCCAAGCTCTCGCTGGCGGCGTCTTCATTGGAATGGGTGCAGCTCAGTTCAGCAGCGGCCAGCGTGGAGGATGCCGACGCCAGCGACATTCGCGTTGCACGCATTCGAGTACGTCACGCCGTTGCATCCACAGACAGGTGCCGACTCACGTGTGCATGAGGTGGGGCGAACGCGACAAACGCCCGTTGCATCCGCGCGACCGCAGATGGCGGACTCGGCGAAGTCGCAGAACTGCGTTGCGGTGCAGGTGTTTCCGCGGCGGCCGCCACAGACCACATCGGCCGGACACGCGCGCTGCTCCCAGCCGCACGCGAGCGATGCATCGCGAATGCAACGACCGGTGTTGCCACCGACCGAACCATCGGAGCACATCAAGGTCACGTTGCGTGGGCGTGGTCCGCACGTCGTCGTGTCCTCGCAGACATCGCCTGGTGCGGGCGGCGTCGGGTCGATCGCTGCGCAGAAGGAGGGACAGGGCGCGCGCACGCACATCACGCGGTTGCAGGTTGCGCCCATCGGGCAGCGGTCCGCCGTACCGCACTCGGTGCGACACTCCGCGCCGGAGCAAGCCAGCGTCAGCGTGAACTCGCCTTCGCTCTCATAGTATTCGCGCACGATGACGAGGTAGGTGCCTGCGCGCGGAAGGCGAGCCTCAAGGTGCGAATTCGTCGAGCCGCGGTAGTCGTCATTCACGGCAATCGGGCGGGCGCGCGACCAACCGGAGGCCGTCTGCGGACCGTAGAGCATGAGCACCGTGTCGCTGCCGTCGGTTGCCAACGCATCGAGCGACACGCGCGCGTTCGCGGTGCCAGTGAAGAGCCAACCGCGGTAGTTGCCCTGGCCGTAGGCCGACGCGATGGACTCACCGAAGTCGATCGTGCCGCGCACCTGCACGAGGCGGGAGAAGCCATCGGCAGCAATGTCGGAGTCGCCGACCTCCTCGGTGAGGAGGCGTGTCTCGAGGTCGTTTGGCTTGTCCGCCGCTGGGCTTTGGGCACAGCCGACAAGGGTGGCGAGGGAGAGGGCGAGCATCGAGGTAAGGCGCATGCCGCGCACTACGCATGCCGCGTGCCTGAGCAAAAAGCGCCGTAACGGGACGAAAAACACATCGAAAACGAGTGTGTGACGGCACGAACGACCAGCGTGTGTGGCGGTTCAAGTCGCCACGCGGCGTGACTACGCGTCGGTGGGCTGATGGGTCTCGTCGAGGAGGACCTTCACCACGACGCGCTCGATGACGGCCTCAATGCCCTGCTCCGAGAGCGAGGCCTTGAGCTTCTCGATGATGACGTCTTCGACTTTGCTCTCGAGGTCAACGACGGCGCCCACGACGTTGGCGACGAACCAGCCCTTCTCTTTTTCAACGATGGCGGGAACGTTCGTGATGCGGATGGTGATCAAGGGAGCCTCCGCGCTCACCCTAGGCTCGCGGAGGGCCCTGCACGGTCATGCGATGAACACGATCGCCTCACGGAACGCAGACGGTGCCGCGCGACGAAGCCATACACGACTCTCCCGAGGCACATACGCCCTCACCGCCGCAGGGCCGTGCGCAGACCCGGGGCGCCCCTCCGATGCTGGTGCAGACGCCCACCGCGCATTCATCGTCCACGCTGCAAGTCAGCATGTCGACGGGCTGGGGCA
This sequence comes from Sandaracinaceae bacterium, assembly GCA_044373065.1. GTDB lineage: Bacteria > Myxococcota_A > Polyangia > Polyangiales > Sandaracinaceae > JAFLCL01. Next base: position 2,121 of record JBILQT010000010.1, on the reverse strand, counting down.
TCGCACCGGGTGCGAGGCAATCGCCGTACTCCTCGCCCGCCCGCGGTCGGTCCAAGAATGCGCAGACTGAGCCCATCGGACACGTCAGCGCATCCACGCCACAGAGCATCGTGCAGACGCGCGGCATCAAGAGCGTGTTGCACTCGATGGTCGCACCAGGGACGAGGCCCGCGCACTCGCCGTCGACGGCGCAGCCCTGCGTGCAGTAGCCGACCGGACTGGGCTCAAGGTCTCCGAAATAGCATTCACCTGAGGCGCAGTCGGCATTGCGTTGGCAGGGCTCGAAGAAGCCTCGAAGCGCGAGGGCATCGCTGGTTCCCGCATCGCTCGCTGCACCCAGGTAGCAACGTCTATCGCTGAGGCGACAGCTCCAGCCGGGTGGGCATGCATCGTCGGAGCAGTCGAAGCGCCCCTCGGTGAGCACAGGCTTACAGCCGACTGCGAGGAGCGAAGCGAGAGCAAGCCAGCGCATGCGATTCACCAGACACCTCGCACTTCAAAGCCAGTGAGCGAGGCCGCGACATCGACGCGCGCGGCCTCCGTTGACTCAAGAGTCAACCAAACAACGCCCGTCACTGCGAGCGCTGCGCCAACCCCCAAGAGCGCACCTCCCAGGCCTTCGAGCACGGGCGCACGGTCGTAGGCCTCACGAAGGCTCGACCAGCGCGTGCCGGGCGTTGCATTCGCAACGGCATCGGAATCCGCGAGGCCGAGGCCCAGCGCGAGCGCGCCTCCGACCAAGAACGCACCACCGACACCGAGCAACACGAACGAGCCCACAGGAGCCTCACGCGGCGGCGGCGGAGTTGGAGGGATGGGCACCAACGGCTCGGGCAAAGCGGCGACGACCTCTGGCGTGAGCGGCGAGAGATCGATCGGCAGCGCACCCGTCTCGCCACCGCGCACCTCAAGCTGCGTCTGTACAACGCGGCCCTCGGTCGTGCGCGCGATGACGGCGTGCGTCCCAAGGCCAACGAGGATGCTTCCATCGGACTCGCGCGTGACCGGTTGGCCATCCACCGTGAGCGTCACGCCCTCCGCCGCCTCGAAGGTGTACGTCGCGACATAGCTGCGCGCGCGTAGGAGCAGCTCGTTCACTTGTGCCCGCTGCTCCTCCGTCAACGGATTCACCGGATGCGCGAGCGAAGCGCTGAGCATGCGAATGCACTCGGCATAGTCGCGGACCTCGAACGAGCTCATCCCGATGCCACGCAGGGTGCGTGCGTTGGGATAGAGCGCGTGGGCCTGACGAAAGAGTGCCCGCGCCTCGGCCCAGCGTCCTGCGCCGGACTCCTCAATCGCCGTATCGACAAGGCCTCGATACGCGGGCGGCGCGCCCTGGGTTTGTGCCGAAGCCGTGGCAACTCCGCCGAGGAGCGCGAGCGCAAGGAGAGCGGTTGAAAGGCATTTCATGTTCAGAACTCATCCGCGGAGATCAGGCCCGCACGCCCCGTTGCAGTGCGCACGCGAGGGCCCGCGTCGGGCTCTGCCGCGTGCTGCACGACCGCAGGCGCTTCAACACGCGGCCGATGAGGACGCACTAGAATCTCGGCCGCACGGGAACCCATATTGGTATCAGATGGCAATATGACCTCCTGATCGACGGCTGGGTCGGCGACGGGGGCCGGGTCCGCGACAGGGGCCGGGTCCGCGACAGGGGCCGGGTCCGCGACAGGGGCCGGATCCGCGACCGGGGCCGGGTCCGCGACTGCGACGGGGGCTGAGTTCACTGCGGTCGGCTCGCTCGGAGGGACCGTGACCGCGTCCGTCGCCGTGAGCCGCCAGCCTGCGAACGCGAGTGTGGCGAGGAGTGCAAGAGACGCCGCGACCATCGGCAGACGCGACGGGCGGGGCGCGATGGCGTGCTCCGTCGGTGTCACGAGCACCTCGGGCATCATGCTCAGCGGGCCCGTCGTGGCACGCGACGCGGGTGCACTCGGCAGGGCGGGTGTGGCCAAGGCGGTGGGTGCCTCGCTCGTGACTGCTGTGGGCGCAGGCGAGCCGAGGCGACGCTGCGGGGCGATGAACTTCGTGCCCTCGGCGAAGGGCTCAAGGGCGCGCGCAAACTCCGACACGCTCGGGAAACGGTCCTCGCGGCTCGTCGCAATCGCCTTGTGAATG
>JBILQT010000189.1:0-14409 GCA_044373065.1 Sandaracinaceae bacterium | reverse complement strand
GCGATTGCCCGCGCCGTGCAGAAGCACTCGCGCTTGTTCGCGGTGCTTGAGTCACTCGACAACGGCAAGCCCATCCGTGAGTCACGCGACATCGATATCCCGCTCGTCGCGCGGCACTTCTATCACCACGCTGGCTGGGCCCAGCTGATGGAGAAGGAGCTTCCGGATTACGTCCCGGTCGGCGTCGTCGGACAGATCATCCCGTGGAACTTCCCGCTGCTCATGCTCGCGTGGAAGATCGCGCCCGCCATCGCGATGGGCAACACGCTCGTCATCAAGCCCGCCGAGCTCACCTCGCTCACGGCGCTGCTCTTCGCCGACATCTGCAGCGAGGTCGGCCTGCCTCCGGGCGTCGTCAACGTCGTCACCGGCGATGGCCGCACGGGCGCTGCGATCACCAAGCATCCGAACATCGCCAAGGTCGCGTTCACCGGCTCGACCGAGGTCGGCAAGATCATCCGCGAGGCGACGGCGGGCAGCGGCAAGAAGCTCTCGCTGGAGCTCGGCGGCAAGTCGCCGTTCATCGTCTTTGAAGACGCGGACCTCGACAGCGTGGTCGAAGGCGTCGTCGATGCGATTTGGTTCAACCAGGGCCAGGTCTGCTGCGCTGGTTCACGCATCCTCGCGCAGGAGAGCATCGCGCCGAAGCTCCTTCAGAAGCTCCGCACGCGCATGGATTCGCTCCGCAGCGGTGACCCGCTCGACAAGAGCATCGACGTCGGCGCCATCGTCGACGGCACGCAAGCCGAGCGCATTGCGAGCCTCGTGAAGCAAGGCGTGGCCGAAGGCGCGCAGCTCTGGCAGCCCAGCCCAAGCACCTTCGTCTGCCCGAAGGACGGCTTCTACTACCCGCCAACCGTCCTCTCGAACGTGAACCCCTCGAGCACGGTTGCGCAGGTGGAGATCTTCGGCCCCGTCGTCGTCTTCATGACGTTCCGCACGCCCGAAGAAGCCGTCGCACTCGCGAACAACACCGTCTTCGGTCTCGCCTCGAGCGTGTGGACGGAGAGCATCAACCTCGCGCTCGACATCGCGCCGAAGATCAAAGCCGGTGTCGTCTGGATCAACTGCACGAACATCTTCGACGCAGCCGCAGGCTTCGGTGGCTACCGCGAGAGCGGCTACGGACGCGAGGGCGGCAAAGAAGGCCTCTACGAGTACGTGATCCCGCGCTGGCAGGCCGAGAAAGGCCACCTCGAAGAGCCCGCCGTGGCGCCTTCCGCGTCTGGCATCTTCGCCAACGAGCACGGCGTCAACGTCGGCCTCCCGGGCATCGACCGCACCGCCAAGCTCTACGTCGGCGGCAAGCAAGCACGGCCAGACTCGGGCTACTCGCTGCCTGTCACAGGCGCTGACGGACGCGTCCAAGGCCAGATTGCCTGGGGCAACCGCAAGGATGTCCGCAACGCTGTCGAGGCCGCACACGCCGCATCCGGATGGTCCAAGAGCACCGCGCATCTTCGCGCCCAGGTCCTCTACTACCTCGCCGAGAATCTCTCCGCGCGACAGTCCGAGCTCGCCACGCGCATCGCCCAGCTCACGGGCCACGGCTCACGCAGCCAGCTCGAGGTGGAGCTCGCGATCGAGCGCCTCTTCACCTACGCCGCATGGGCCGACAAATACGACGGCCAGGTGCACTCGACGCCCTACCGCAACGTGACCATCGCGATGAACGAGCCCATCGGCACCGTCGGCATCGTCTGCGGTGATCAAGCGCCGCTCCTGCAGTTCATCTCGCTGGTCGCCCCGGCCATCGCGATGGGCAACACGGTCGTCGCGGTGCCGAGTGAGAAGTGGCCGCTCGTGGCAACCGACCTCTACCAGGTCATCGACACAAGCGACGTGCCCGGTGGCGTCATCAACATCATCACCGGCAAGCGCGACGAGCTCACGCCCGTCCTCGCCGCACACGACGGCATCGACTCGATTTGGTACCAGGGCCCCGCGGCGCTGACGGCCACAGTCGAGCGCGCCAGCGCAGGCAACATGAAGCGCGTCTTCGCCACACACGGACGCGAGCGCAACTGGTTCGACGGCCGCGAGGGCGAGGGACGCGAGTTCCTCCGCGAGGCGACGCAGGTGAAGAATATCTGGGTCCCCTACGGCGAGTGATCGCTCGGCCCACGACAAACGAGAACGCGCACCACGGAGTCATCTGCAGTGCGCGTTTCTCTTTGTCCGCCCATGCAAAAGACGACGACAAAGGAGCACGACGATGAGTTCAATCATGCACGAGTGGGTCACGGTTCAAGCCAGCGATGGCACCTCGATGGAGGTCTACGTCGCGCGCCCCGCAGACGATCACAACAAGCACGCAGCCGTGCTCGTCTTCCAAGAAATCTGGGGCGTGAACAGCCACATCCGCGAGGTCTGTGATCGCTTTGCGCGGCTCGGCTACGCGGCCGCTGCGCCCGACATCTTCCATCGCACGGCGCCGCGCTTCGATGCGCCCTACACGGACTTCAGCGGTCGCGAGCACGCGATGAAGCTCAGCGCGGAGGGCGTCAGCGCAGACCTCACGGCGACACACGCGATGCTCCGCGAGATGCTCGAGGCCTCGACCAACACACCGCGCATCGCCGCCTGCGGCTTCTGCATGGGCGGCCGCCTCGCCTTCATCGCCAACGCGCTTCTCCCCCTCGACGCAGCCATCTCGTTCTACGGCGGCGGCATCGCCGGACAGCTCGCCTTCGCACCGCAACAACACGGCCCGCTCATGCTCTTCTGGGCCGGCAAAGACGGCTTCATCAGCAAGGACGACCGCCGCAACACCGCCGACGCGCTGGAGGCCGCAGGCAAGCCCTTCACCGAGGTGAACGTCTCGCACGCCGACCACGGCTTCTTCTGCGACCAGCGAAAGAGCTACGACGCCGAGGCGGCGAACGAGGCCTGGGGCATGGTCTCGGCGTTCCTCGCGTCGCACTTGAGCGAGAAGTAGCGCGGCACTCAAGGAGCGAACGCAGCGCGGAGTTCATCGCGCTGCGCGCTCAGCGACGTCGCACCGAGCAAGCGTCCGCGTTGACCTTCCATCGCGATGTTCGCATCGGCCAGCAGGGGTTGATAGGCGCGCAACCATGAGGGCGGCGCTGGGCCGCGCACCTCCTCCGACCAGGAGTAGGCACCCCACTCGCCAGAACACACGTAGCCGTCCTGCCCCCAGAGGAACACGGCCGTCGCGCGCAGCGTCCCGTCTGCCGTGCAGCGCGGGTAGAGCACCGAGAGCGACGTGGGGACTTCGCAGAGGCAGCCTTCTTCGCAGGTCGGCTCAGGCGGATGGCGCCGCCCCCACGCTTGCACCTCGGCGTCGTGTTCCAGATGCACGCGCGTCATCGTCTCAACGTCGAAGACGACGAACTCGGCCTGCCAGAGACCGTGCGCGAGGCACGTGAACTCGCTGGTCTGAACCGTGAGAAAGACACGACTCTCAACGACGCCCAGCACCCGCGTGCGTGACTCAAACTCGCCCTCTGATCCCCGTTGCTCAGCCACCAGCGTGATACTTCGCGCGCCCTCCCGCGCGGTCACGCTCTCGAAGCGACTCACGGGATTGAAGGGATGTGGGCGCGCGCCTGCCTCACACCAAGGCAACGTCACCTCTCGTGCAACGACGCGAATCTCCACGAGCCCATGCGAGCTCGGAACAAAGAGCCCCACGCGCTCACCCACCACCTCTCCATGCTCGACCAGAAGTGAACGGAACCCAGGCGACCGGTCCAAAAAGACAACGCTGTCGGCGCGCACTGGGGCCGCAGCGAGCGACAGAAGGAGGAGTGCGAGGGTGAGAGCCGGACGGAGCATCCGCGGACCAACGCACCCGACGTGCCCGCGCAATCTGCTGCGCTTCGCAGACGCGACGTGTCGTGCGGAACACAGGGGCGTGTCCGGCGAGCCTCTTGGAACCCCTTGGCGCGTTGGTGGATCAAGGCTGCCAGAGCAAGTCGAGGCCGCCGTTCTGCGGGGGGACGAAGGTGCCTCCGAGCGATAGGCCGTAGGGGAAGAGGAGCTCGATGGTGAAGCCTCCGCCGACGCCGCCGGAGGCACTTGAGCCGCCTGTGGTTCCACCTTGGCCACCGCTTGTGAAGAAGCCCTCGACGCTCGCGCCGATGACAATCTCGCGGAGGAAGTCTGGGATGATGAAGCTCGCGTCCCAGAAGGCGCGGGCGCGCAGGGTGCCAGCGTTGCCGACGGTCTCGATGCTGACTGCGGGGACGACCTCGCCGATGTCGCCGAGCTCGCGCCGCAGCGCGAGCGTCACAACGCCGAAGGCGAGGCCGGCCATGAAGTTGGCGGCCTGGCTTCCGGCCTCTTGCGCGGTCTCTTCCGTCGAGCGGTTGGAGGAGCCGGAGACGAGCATCGCGATGATCTCGCCGACGTCGCCGGTCTCGGTGGAGGTGAATGCGATGGAAAGATCCGAGAGCTGTCCACCAGCCTCGATGCTGATCGCAGCGGAAGGGCGGCCCGGGATTGGGTAGCTCGCGACGAGGTCGACGACGGGGTCGAGCGGGGCCTCTTCGAGGAAGAGAAGTGAGCCGCGTTGGACGCGGAAGCGCTTGCCAAAGACCTCGAAGTTGCCCGAGCGGAGCACGGCCGAGCCTGTGACGGTGAGGTCGGGTTGGTCGTAGACGATGTCGAGCTGCGCGGTGACCTGGGCCTCGAAGTCGGAGCGACGCACGACGAAGGGCTGCGATGCATCGACATGAATTCGATATGGGAAACGCGCTGTGCGATCGATGCCGAGCTCGGCCGCATCCTCACCGACGACAAGCACGTCACGACGCTCGTCGAGCGAGAGCACGGAGCCTGCGCTGCGGTCGGGTAGGCGCACTTCGAGGCTGCTGGTCTCGATGTTCGCGGCGAGCCCGTCAGCACCAAAGCGCGCAACGATGTGCGAGTGACCTGCGAGGCTCGCGAGGATCGCGCCCTCACGTCGGAACGGGAAATTGTCCGGAAAGACGTGGAGATCCGCAGTGGTGGGCACGAGCCCCTCGAAGCCGAACTCGCCGTCCACGGCGATACGACCTGCTGGGTCACTTGCGCGGAGCTGCCTCTCCTCGTCGATGATGATGCGGCGATCGGTGAAGCGGAGCAGGCCCTCCATCTCGCGCAGATGTTGTCCAAGCGAGATGATGCGTGCGTGACCCTGCGAGAGGTCGAGACCGCCGGAGAGATCGGCTTGTCCACGCACAGCGCGGAACTCGATCGTGCCGTCACCCACTGCGTCGGCCTCGGCGATTCCTGGGACGAATGCAAGCAGGGGCGCCATGTGCGCCTCGGAGAATTGTCCGCTGAGGTAGAGCGAATCTTGAATGCCGAGATCAGGCAGCAACGTGCCCTGAGTGAAGTGAACGGGGAGCGCAGCGCGGAGGATGGCCTCGCCCTCCAAGGGCACGCTTGAGCTGTCGCGGGCGCGTTCGTACGAGCGCGCATGACCCTCTTCATCCAGGTCGAGGAAGGCCATCGGGCAGCGTGCGATCGGCGTTCGATCGCGGCCTTCCTCCGTCATGACGGCGCATGTGCCGAGCGTTGTCCATGAGGCGCCCTCCGTGCGCGCCGCAACGCTGAGATGGAAGGGCTGCGAGGCGGCCTGTGCACTCTGATCGCGAATGCGCAGTTGCTGGATCTCGACCGTCGAATCGAAGCGCGGTGTGTCGCTGAACAACACGAAGGTGGCATCGCCGGACGCGCGACCGGACATCGATGCGCAGGTCCATGGGAGGCGGCCGAGGGGGAAGTCGAGGAGGGCGACCCGGGTGAGCGTCTCGGGGAGCGAGGGCACGCTTCCGCCGGTGATCCAGCTCTCGAGCGGGGTGGGCGCGGTTGCGCTCGCTTCGGCCACGCGACGGCCATCGGCGTACATGCCGGCCTCGACTTCCGTCTGCAGCAAGTCGGCGTTGCCAGAGGGATGTCGCACGGTGCGTCCGTGGAGCTGCACGAGCGGCATCTCACGCCGCGTGCAGAGCTCGGCACTTGGGTAGCGAATCCATTGGGCCGTCGCATCAAACGTGGCGTCGATGCCGCTTGGGCCGCCCCGCGCAGTGAGCTGCCCACCAACACGAATGCCCTGGGGGAGCGACTTGGAGAAGGGGCGCGGAAGGTCTTCAAGCAGGCGCGGCTCAAGGCGTGCAGCGAGCGACCACGGCGCGGATTGAATCGACTGCATCCAGCCTGCGCTGGTGCTTGGCATCTCTTGCAGCGGCACGACAAAGCGGCCTTCCATCAGGGCAATTTCGCCGTCGACATCCGCGACCCACAGGCGCTGCACGCGGAGGTTCTCGTCTTGAAGGGCGACCTCAAGCTTGATGCGAAGGGGTGTCCAACCTTCGAGGCCAAAGCGGTCGAGAATGACGACGAGCGAGGGCACGTTCGGGCGACGCAGGGTGCCGTTCATCTCGGCGGCGAAGGAGAACTTGCCCGAGATGTCGAGGTCGGCGAGTTGGTCGCCAAAGAAGCGCGTGATGAACGCGAGCGAGACCTGATCAATGGCCACGCGGACGCCGCGGAAGTTGGCTTCGTCGGCAAAGCGAGAGGGCGTTGTGAGTGCGGCGAAGGGCACATCGATCGGGCCTTCGATCGCGATGCCGCCCGCATCACCAAGGCCGCCATCGATGCGCAGACGAAGGACGCCATCGTCATGGTGAATGTCGTACGCAAAGTGCGCGGTACGCAGGCCATCGAAACTCATCTCGTTGACGTTGCCGCTCAGCGCGAGGTGCGGTGCTTGGAGGGAACCATCGACGGCGAGCAGCGCATCGATCGACCCGCGTAGCCCAGCAATTGAGTCCGGAACCAGGTCGCGAATCTGCACCAAGTCGAAGTGATGGAGTTCAACGCGGAGACCGTTGGCGCCCCGTGGCCCGACCGAGCCTGTTGCGGAGATGCGCTGATCGGTACCGCTTGTCGGTCGAAGTACGAGGTGATCAAAGCGCACGCCCTCGCGCCCGACGCGCAGGGTGAGTGCACCATCGGCCTCGTAGGGGCCCACGCCGGCATCGACGACAAAGCGGTCGGCGCGGATGTCGAAGGCCCCTGTGCCGTTGGGCCGTGCGGTGGCGACCAAGTCGACCGAGCGAAGGGGTGAGCCACCCTCGGTGTGTGCCTCGATGTCGTAGTGCGAGGGCCCGCCGCCGAGCGTTCCGCGGAATGACCCGAGGGTAAGTGTGCCTGTGCGCAGGCCCTGGCCATGCGTTGTGATCCGCGTGACGGGGCGCGCGATGTCGCCGCGCAAAAAGCCTCGTGCGGCAAGGCGCCGCGCACGCACAGCGCTGTAGCGAAAGTTGCGGATGTCGACATCAAACTCGTAGTTCATGTCGCTGCCGCGTGGGCCGCTTTGAAGGTTGAGTTGTCCCTGCACTGCGCCATGTGCCCCTGGGACGAGCCGCGCGACATTCGGGTCGCGGCCGATGTCCGTGACATCGAGGTTCACATGCAGATCGAGCGAGCCGTCGTAGCCGATGCGACCCGTGGCTCCGATGGTCCCGCCGGCGCCTTCTTCAAGGCCCGGTGCGCTGACCTCGTCGAGGATGAGCGCGCCCTCATCGAGACGCGCGCGGCCGCGCAGGGCGGGCACTGCGTAGCCGCCGACGAAGAGCGGTGCGAGGTCCACACTGACGACGGAGCGCGTGTGCTCGGGGTCGGCGCGGTCGATCGCGATGGACGTCGATCCTGTGAGTCGCATCTCGGGGACCCCGTCGATGATGCGCTCAAGGTTCGCGCCCGCGGTGTGCGCGGTGAAGGTGTAGTCCGTGTCGCCGAGGAGGCCCTCGATGCGCACCGGTCCGCCGTCGGTCTCGAGGTAGGACTGAAGCCGCAGGGCACCTGCTTCACCCTCGAGAATGGCGTGTCCGCGCGCCGTCCCGAGCAGCGACTCGGTGCCCGGAAAGCCCATGCGCGGAAGCGTCTCCGTATCGAGCGGGTCGACTGCAAGGCGCACCCAGATGTGTGGCGGCGTCTCCACGTCACCGCCGGGCCTTGTGACGCGAACGCGTGCCGTTGCGTTGGTGCCCTCCCGATGCGCGCGGATGTACGCGTTGAGGCCCGACTCCCACTCGGTCGTGAAGTCGAGCGCGACGTGATCGATCTCGGTTGTGCCCTCGTAGGGCGCGACCATCTGCCCTGTCGCCTCGAAGACCTGGATGTGCACGCCACCCTCGATGTCGATGCGTCCCGCGAGGTTGAGGTTCTCGACACGCAGGCCGGGGAAGCGCGGCGCGTCGCCAAAGACAGTGGCGCCTTCAACGCGCAGGCCGTCGATCAGGATGTGCGTGGGCGTTCCATTCGGGTCGCCGGGCGTCGTCGGCAAGAAGGAGCGAACGAGCGAGACCTCAAGCCCCATCGGGTCGAGCGTGCCCGTCTCGTTCACGGTGTGGAGGTGGATGAAGGGACGAACGACACGCCCGCCCGCGATGCGAATCGTGCCGTCCTGAAGGATGCGCGCGAGGTCGGGCCAGGCCGTCACTTCCTCAGCGGCAATGATCGGGCGATGCATGTCGTCGTAGAGGACGACGTTGGTCAGGCGAATGCGCCCAAGTGTGAGCTCATCCACGCGGCCTATCTCAAGGTCGCCTCGCAGCGCATCACTCGCGAGCGACTCGACAAGCACACGGGCAAGGGAGCGCGTCTCTTGCAGACCGAAGTGATACGCGAGCGAGACGAGCAGCGCGGCGATGAGTGTGAGGACGCCGAAGTGAAACCAGAGCACCTGAGCGACGAGGCGACGCCAGCGCGAACGCTTCTGCGCCACGGTTGCATTCGTCTCTTGGTCAGGCGCCTCGGTGCTCATCAGAAGGCCTCACCGAAGGTGAGATGCACAGCCCCTGGGAACCAATCAAAGACGAGCGCGACGGGGCGGCACTGCGACTGAAAGTCGTTGGTGCAGGGCGCGATGAGCGTGCTCTCGCCGAAGACTTGAAGTGCATCGGGGCGTCCCGCGACGTCGAAGCGCACTGTGCCGATGCCCTCGATCTTGAGCCGCAATCCCCCGCCGACGGAGATCTGCGGATGGTTGAAGCGCCACTCAAGTCGGCGGGTGACATCGCCGGCATCGGCGAAGGCCACGAGGCCAAAATCCGGCGTGATGGGAATGCGCAGTTCGAGCGAGGCTTCCCATCGCCGCACGCCGCCGGAGATGAGCACAGGAGGCCGTGTGGTCGCGCCATCGGGTGTGGGACGCACGTCGACGTCGCGTCGCTCGACATCGCCCAGAAAGCCCGCCGGGAAGCCGCGATTCGAGACTGGGCCGCCGCCTGTGAGCTGGTTGGAGAAGGGCCCCAGACCAGCAAGGTCGTAGACGTTCTGCGGGTCGAGCCCGTAGCTCCCGAGCACGAACATGCCGCCCATGGCGAAGCGGCCTGCGAGCACGATGCCGAGTGGCAAAGGAACGTAGCCGCGCACGTCGGCGGTGGCGCGCACGTAGTCCCAGGAGGAGATGCCGCCAAAGCCGCCCTCTTGAAGACCGATGCCGATGTAGACGCCCTCATGCGGGTCGCGCGGGTTGTCGCGGAGGTCGATGTTCAGGTTCTGTTCGAGGATGAGCGCGCGGGTCTCTTCGCGCTGCGAGCGCACACGCACGCCCTGGTCTTCGTCGGGGAAGAAGAGGTTTCCGCGGACGGCGCCCGAGAGGTACACGCGGCCATCGAGGAAGCTGCGCTCTAGGCCGATGCGTCCGTCGAGCTCGTGCCGGAAGAAGTTATAGAAAGGGGCCGGACCATAATCGTGGGTTATGCCCCCGATGAGCACGGTTCGCGGCTCAAGGAATGCGGGCCAGCGCACATCGATCGACACCTGATTGCCGAAGGGCACGCGCTGCGAGATGCCCGTGAGATCGCAGCCTGGAAACTGATTCGGGCAGATGAGTCGGGGCCTCTCCTCAAGCCTCACGCGGAGCATGTTGTCGAAGACGTTGCGATGCTCGTAGGCGAAGAGGAGATGCACGTCCCACTGGTTCGAGGCGAGGGGGCCCGTGGTGGTCGAAGCGCCCGCGCTCGTGAGCTGGAGCGAGTTTCCGATCTGCGCGCCCAAGCCGACGCTCGTGCGCTCAAGGCGGCCGGGTGTGACGCGGATGTCGAGGTCGACAACGCGGTGTCCGCTCGGCGCGGCATGCTCCACCTCGCGGCATTCGGAGGGTGCGGAATCATCCTCGCTCGGAGTGATCTCTGCGCGCTCCGAGGCGGGCGCCTGCTCGGGTGTTGGGTTGGGGACGGTGCTTGTCGTGCTGAGGTCGACCTCGCCCGATTCACGATCGACCGTCTCGCTGCGCACCTCCTGATCGGGCTCGGTGCGATGGCGGATCTCGACGGATGAGAACGTGCCCAACGCGTAGATGGCGCGCTGCGCTTCTTCGAGTTGCGAGAGCGAGAAGCGGGCCCCCGGTGCGAGGTAGGTCGCGGCGAGGATGGGTGTCGCAGGAAGGCTTCGGTTGCCGTAGACGCAGACACGGCCGACGACTGCGGGTGTGCCTGTCTCGATCTCGAATGCGACGAATGCCTCGTGGCGCGGTACGTCGATCTTGACCTGACCGACGACGACAGCGTCGACGTACGACTCGTCTGCGAGACGCCGCACCATCGCGCGCCGTGAGGCATCGAAGACGGCCTCGTCGAAGTGGTCGCCGCGACGGAACGGAACCTCTGCGCGAAGGGCATGACGAAGGTCCTCGCTGAGGCTGTCGTCGCCGTGCAGCTCCATGCGCGCGATGAGCACGGGCGGGCCCTCTTCGACCTGGATGCGCACGCGCACCTGGCAGCCGTGGTCCTCATCGGCGCAGGGCGGATGATCGAGTGCCTCCGCCTCACCGACGAGCGCCTCGGGTGGCGTCACTTCCGTGTCGACGATGCGCGCCTCGTAGTACCCGCGTGCATGCATCCAGCGAATGACACGCTGTTGATCGCGCTCAAAGACGCTCTCATCAAAGAGCGGCCAGGGCACCCAGGGCCAGGCGAAGAGGTCGACGCGCCAGCGGTTGGTATCGAAGGGAGGTTCGTTGCACGGAGGCGTGGACGAGGGCCCAATGTCGAAGCCGAACGTGGGAATGCGTCGCACGCCAAGACACGACTCAAGCGCCGCGTGATCGAGCGTGTGCAGGCCTTCGACCTCAACGCTTGCCACGCCGTAGCGGCCGTTGGGGATGGCTCCGCCGCAGCCGATCAACGCTGTGGTGCATGCGAGTGCCAGCGTGAGTACGAGGGCGCGCATCAGGGCTCAAGCACCGAGGCGAAGGGGTCCGAGAGACGAAGCAGTGGTGCTGCTGGGACACGCATCGCGATGCGTCCCGACTCGTCGGTACGGGCCGCGAGCGAGGAGCCGTCTGTGAACTCGAGGGTGACCCAGTGAAGGGGAAGCGGAACATTCCCCGCGTCGAGTGCAGTCACATCGAGCCATGTGGATTCGGAGGCGCTTGTTGCGCGCTGAAGCCGCGTCGAGTCTCCGCGAACGAGTGCGAGGCAGGCCTCCGCGACGCGAGGCTCAAGGGCACTCTCCGCACACTCTGTGACGACGCTCCTGGCATGCGCATCGAGGGTGGCATTCAGCGCGCTCCACCAAGTCAGCGCCGCAAGCTGCACCTGGCTCGATGTGCTCTGTCGCGTGAGCTGAAGCGGCTCGATGCCCTCACACGGAGCGCGCATCGCAGCGAGTGCGAGCACAGCGTTGGCGCGCACATTCGGCTCGTGGCGTGCTGCGAGCGCGCAGAGTCGCGGGACATCGGATTCACGAAGCGCGCCCTCGCGGGCCAATACAAGCGCGGTGAATGATCGCGTGATCGCTGTCGGGAACAAGAGCGACTCATCGAAGGCAAAGTCGTGTGCGGACAAGGCTGCATCCGGCGCAAGGGCGAGCCAGGCGCGAAACGATGCGCCCTCGCGAAGGCCTTGCTGCGCACGCGCGAGCGCGACGCTGAGCGTGCTCGGGGTCGCCCCATCGAAGAGCGCACGATGCGCCTCGGTTCCACCCGCGTGGAGGCCCGCTGCAGCCGCTCCGAAGAGCCGTGGGTCGTCTGCGTGGAGGGCCGCTGCGAGGCTCGTTCGTGTTCGTTCTTCAGTCGCAGCATCGGAGGTCGCGCTGAGCAGCGCAACGGCCTCCACGAGGCTGAACCTATCGATGTTCGAAGGTGCCTCGAGCAAGCCCAGAAGTGCTTGGAGCGCATCCGCGGTTGGGTGCGCGCGAAGGTACTGAAGGGCGGCAGCTCGTGCTGGAGGTTGCGCGTCCGTGATCGCACGCAGCGCCAGCGCTTGGACACGCGGGTCGTCTTGCGAGACCAGCGCGTTGAGAACCGCCGCGCGTGTTGCGTCGCTCTCGTAGCGAAGGATCGTCGCGATGGGTGGCGGCGAGAGCGCGGCCAGTGCTGCGAGCTCCCCTGCCTCCTCGGTTTCGCCGCGCGCTTGCGCGATGAAGGCCTCGCGCGCCGCCTCATCCAGCAGGTTTCGCTCGGCCAGGGTTTGCACTGCACGCAGCGCAGAAGGACGCGAGGGGGCATCGTCGAGCCGCGCGAGGATGTGGATCACGATCGACTCGTGCTCGTCGCAATCGCTCGTTGTCGAGGCTGCGAGTGCGGGGAGGACGAGGGCGGGATCGCCTTCGCTTCGAATGCTTATCGCGTGTAGTGCGGAGGCGAGCTCGGGGCTCGGGTGGGGCGAGGCGATCACGCTCCGTGCGAGCAAGTCTGTCTGGGCGGGATGGCTGCGCAGTGCCTCCGCGAACGCGCGACTGACCGCCGCATCGTTGACCTCGCTCTGGCTTCGAAGGCCGGCAGATGCGGTGTCACGGAGCGCGTCCACCGAGAGCGCGCGGACGAGAACCATGCGCGCGTTGGGGGCATCGATGCGGCCGAGCGCTGCGAGTGCGGAGAGCGCCTCCTCTGGCTGCCTTGGACGTGTCGGACTCGCGTTGGTTGCGCCTGCCGGAGGCGCTGCGGTTGGCTGCAAGTAGGGCTCGATGCGCGCGATGAGCGTGTCGACACCGCGGCTCTCGCGTGCGCGGCCGAGCCCCAGCGTGGCAGCAAGGCGCACCGACTCGGACTCGTCCTCCAAGGAGGCGGCCAGCACGGGGAGAATGCGCTCTGGCTCTTGATCGGTGCGGTCTGCCAACGCGCGAATCACCGCGGTGCGCACCTCGCTCGTGCGGTCCAGCGTGCGCGCGAGGAGGAAGTCTGTGGCACGCGATCCGGGCGTCTGACCGAGCGCGTTCGCTGCACTCACGCGGACAGACGTATCCGCGTCATCGAGCACAGGCCCGAGTGCCGCAGCGCACGCCGCAAGACCAAGCTTGCCGAGCCCCTCGGCCGCGGCTTCACGGACAAGCGCGCGCGCATCGGAGAGCGCACGTGTCAGCGCGGGGATGCTCTCCGCATCGCCCAGCTCGCCCTCGGCCTGCGAGGCAAGGCGGCGCTGTTGCGGGTCCTCCGACTCAAAAAGCGCGCGGGTTTGATCCAACACGGGCGTCCAACGGAGCGCAATCGCGGCCTCGACACCGAGTGTCTGCACGGGCAACTCAGGGTCATCCAGCGCGAGCGTGATGAGCGGCGCAGCGTCGCTGAGACGAAGCGTGCGAATCTCTCCCGCTGCGCGGACACGCTCCTCCAAAAGCCCCTCAGTGAGCTCGCGGCGAAGCCGTGTTGGCCGACCCTCGAAGGAGAGACCCGAAAGGGCCGCTCCAATCAGGAGAATCGCGAGTGCTTGCGACAGGCGACGCACCTGCGCGTTGTACCAGAGAAGGGAGCGCCCGTTGGCTTCGCGGGGGTGTCGAAATCCGCATTCGACGTTTTCACTCGGACGCATCACACCTCGCGCCCCGCGATGACCTATTCCGTCAAAGAGCTCTTCTTCACGTTGCAAGGCGAAGGCGCGCGTGCGGGACGGGCCTCGGTGTTCGTTCGCTTCGCCGGATGCAACCTCTGGAATGGCCGCGAGGAAGACCGCGCCACGGCGCAATGCCGCTTCTGCGATACGGATTTTGTCGGGACCGACGGCGAGGGCGGCGGCAAGCATGTAGACGCGGATTCGCTTGCGGATGCTGCACTTGCGGCCTGGGGCGATCGAGGCGGGAAGCGCTATGCGGTGCTCACGGGCGGCGAGCCGATGCTGCAAGTCGACGATGCGCTGGTCGACGCGCTGCATGCGCGGCACTTCGAGATTGCGATCGAGACGAACGGCACGCTGCCTGTGCATCCCGGAATCGACTGGGTCTGTGTGAGCCCCAAGGCCCGTGGAGAGCTCGTGCAGACGCGCGGCCATGAGCTGAAGCTTGTGTTCCCCCAAGAGGGCGCCGAGCCAGAGCGCTACGCGGGGCTCCAGTTCGAGCACTTCTTTCTTCAGCCGATGGATGACCTTCTGCGCCTGAAGAATACGCAGCGGTGCGTCGACTATTGCCGCGCAAACCCCGAGTGGCGTCTCTCGCTACAGACCCACAAACTCCTTG
>JBILQT010000188.1:0-14415 GCA_044373065.1 Sandaracinaceae bacterium | reverse complement strand
AAGCTCTCCTCGTCGATCCCCGACATCGTGCGCGCCGCGAAGGTGCTCACCGCCTGCGCATCGACGAGACCAAACGTGTACTGCAGCGACCAGCCAAGGATGCGCAGAAGCTCGGTGCGCTTCATCTCGCCGCGGCCGACGCGCCAACGCGCGTAGCGGATGCCCGTGTTCACCGGCACCAGCGTTTTGTCCATATCGAAAAAGGCGGCGCGCTGCTGCGCCTTCGCGTGCACGCGGCTCAAGGGACGAAGCGCTCCAGGCTCACGGCGCCCTCGGCGACTTCGCTTGGCAGGTAGCGCATCGGCGTCGTTTGGTTGGCGAGCCAGAGGCGCGTTTGGTCGTTGAAGTGCGGGTCGCCGGGGAAGCCCGATTGGCCGCCGGGCAAGACGTTCTCACCGCGCACGCCCTCGGGCGAGAGTGCGATCACCATGCGGAAGACGGGGCCGGAGCCATGCGTCCAATCGTCGAGGCCAAAGCCTGGGTTGGCTGCATCGATCTCGAGGTGATCGCCCGGGCGCGGGAAGTGCGGAAGCGAGGCGCGCGGGTCGGTCGCAGGCAGGTCGGGCATCAGCGGCAACATGCGCGGCGTGATCGAGAACTGCGAGAGGAGCGCATCGAATGCGGGGTCCGACCCGAGCGCATCGCCGATCAGCGAGTCGAAGCGAACCATGTGGCGATAGCCCCAGCGCCACGTATCCCAATCGCTGTTGCCGAAGCCGCCAGCGCCTGGTCCTGTCGGTGCGGAGCGGAGATACGTGAGCGCCCTGTCGAGCGCGAGCAGGCCCATCTCGCGGCTTGATTCGACGACGGGTGTGCGCACGTCATCGAAGAAGACGCTCTCGTTCGTGGTTGGGTTGAACGAGCCCAGGTTGAGCGGGTCGCCCGCGCCGCGGCCGCGCTCGATGAGCTGCATCGTGCCCGTGCGGAAGGTGTCTCCCGTGGGCGCGGGCGAGAAGTCCCCCGAGATGCCTTCGTCGTCCATCACGCCTTGGAAGTACGCGGAGATCCATGCGTGAAAGACGGTCGTCGCGACGCTGTTCTCGGCATCGCCTGCCCGCACCGGTGAGTAGAAGGTCTCGACGCCGGAGGGCGTGTGCAGGCCTGCATCACGCCATGCGATCACGCGGCGCTCGACCTCTTCGTAGTCGGTGCGTGCGGCCATCCAGCGTGCGGCCATGCGTGCCTCGCTGGTGCCTGCAGCCGGTGAGCCAGCCGCGGCGGCGCGTGCTGCGCGGATCGTGTCGAGGAGGACGGGAATCCACTCTTCTCCAAGGTTCGAGTGATGGTCGCCTTGAATGCGTGCCATCTCCGCCATGTCGGCGCGGTTGTTCGTGATCGCGTCTTCAAGCCGCGTCGCGATGCGCGCACCGCGGTAGCCCTCAAGCCAGGGGCCGCCGATGTAGTAGGGCTCGTTGAAGAAGTCGTTGTCGGTCGTGATGTTGGCCGGGTCGTTGTTCGCGTGGACGACGTATTGGCGCCCGGGGTTCAGCGCGGTGGGCCATTGATCGAAGGGCACGACGCGACCATTCGGCGGTGCGGCGGCTGCGGCCACCTCATCGACGCGTCCCTCGGCATCGAGCGGCATCGTCCACGAGCCAAAGCGTGTCCCGTCGATCAAGCGACGCGGGTCTGCGCCCTCGACCCAGCGGTTGTCCGGGCCACGCGTGAGGTGATCGCGTGTCGGCACTGCGTGGTAGGCGCTGTACAAGATCGAGCCCGCGCTATCCGAGGCCATCATGCTGCCGCCGTAGCCGATGAAGTTGCGCGTGGCCTCGCGGAAGTCGTTCACGTTCTGTGCGTCCGCAAAACCGCGGAAGGCGCGCAGGAGATTTCCCCCGGCAAAGGGTGCGAAATAGAAGCTCACTGCCGTGATGCGGCCATCGCCATCCACATCGCTCGGGATGACCATCCCGCTCAGCGTGTAGACCTTCGACTGCCCTGGCATCAGCACCGCTTCTGGCGTCGTTGGCGTGCCCTCGATCGAGGTGATCCAACGGCCATCGAAGGTCTCAAAGCGTCGGATCATCTCGGTGCGACCGATCGACTCAAGCGCTGGAATGTTGGCGATCACAAAGGGCTCTTCGCGCGTCACGAGCGGGCGATCGCTGCCCTGGTAGCGGCTTGAGATCGGCAGGCCTGCAGCATCCAGAGTGAGCACCTCCGTGTACCAGTCGGTCACGTCGGGGAAGTACGCAGTCTGCGTCCATGCAACGTGCCCGTTGGTGCCCACACCGAAGGCAGGCAGCCCTGCGATCGTCGCGCCGACGATGCGTGTCGTCTCGGTCGCGCCGCCCATCAACATCGTGTCGAGGCCCATCTGCCAGAAGAGCGGCGGGGTGCTCAGCTGCAAATGCCCATCGCCGCAGAGAAGCGATGCGCCATCGGTCGTTGCGCTGCCCTGCACGGCCCACTCGTTCGATCCCCAGCCCTCATCCGGGTCGCGATGCAGATGGCCCACAACGCGCGCGAGGCTGCTGTTCAGACCATCGAGCATGCGTCGCTCGGGGAGCACGCCGCGCAGTGCAGCGAGGTTCTCGGGCGTGAAGGGGCGATCGATTGCTGTGCCTGGCCCATCGTCACCACCGCCCATACCAGCCGTCTCAAGGCCCCACCCTGCGGCCGAGCTGATGTCGTTCGGTGCGGCGTAGTGATCGACGATGTCCTCCAACAAACCTGCGCGGCGCAGGGCCTGATCGGGGAAGCCTGCAAAGAGCGCATCGATGCGCTCAAAGGCGCGTGAGCGACTCGGGTCGCCCGTGTCAAAGGCCGTCCCGTAGAGCGCGGTCGAGCCTGTCGAGATGACGTCGCGACGCGTCCACTCGGTCAGGAGCAGCTCTGCACGCGTGCCCAGAAGTGGCCCTGCAAGCTGCAGCTCACGCGGCGCGGGAAGACGTCGTGCGCGCACCTCGGCGACATACGCATTGATGCCCGCCGCAAACGCATCGAGCTCCGCGGCCTCCTCCGCATTGGTCGAGGCCAGGTAGACATCGGTCATGTAGTTCGCGCCCGTGAGGCGATTCTCAAGGTCTTGGCTCAGCGCCGCATCACCAAGCAGCTCCGAGATGCGGCCCTGCGAGAGACGACGCGTGAGGTCCATCTGAAAGTAGCGATCGCGGGCCATGACAAAGCCCATGACGCGCATCGCATCGACGCGGTTGCTCGCATAGATGTGCGGCACGTTGAGCTCGGTGCGGACGACATAGGCCTGGCCCGTCAGCCCCGGCACCGTGAAGCGCCCCGTCTGCGGCACATCCGTAAAGGGCGCAGGTGCTGCAGGGTCATTGAACGTCGCATCTGGGCTCGCATCGTCGTTCGCATCCTCCAAGGGTGCATCCATGCCCGCATCGCTCGGCTGCGGTGTGTCGCAGCTGCATCCGGTGAAGGTGGCGAGCGAGGTAACGATCGAGACGAAGGCGAGCTTGCGCATGAGGCGATGCTAGTCGGCTCGTCGGTGAGTTCGATCAGAATTCCCGCGCTGGGCGATGCACAAGCAAAACGGGACGCCGCTCGCACGGCGCCCCGCTTCTTGGTGGTCGGAGGTAGGGAGGAAGATGGCTGAGCGACGAGTCGTTGCGAGCCTCGTCACCCGAGGGAAAGCGCTTTCAAAGAGGTGTTCAGATCGCCGAGGCAATCCACTCGCAGCGGCCCTCAAGCACAGGCGGGCACGGCGCACGGACGCACATCACTTCGACTTCGATCGTCATGCAGGCCTGGCCATCGAGGCAGTCGAGATCGGTCTCGCAGGAGGTTGCCGGCGGAGGAGGAGGCGCGTCGATGATGCAGAGACCACCGGGGCACGACCAATCGCAATCCGTGCCTTCCGCGCAGACAGCAGCACAAGCCACGGGCTCACAGTGCGCGCCTTCGCCGCAGTCGATGTCAGACTCACACGAGGACGGAGGAGGCGCGCTTGGGCGACAGATGCCAACGCACACCGCGGGGACGATGCCACCGTCATCCGGGAGGCTTCCGCAGACGCTCAGGTCGCAGAGCGAGCCCTCGCTGCAGTCGTCATCGGAAAAGCAATTCTCGACGGGCGGAGGAGGAAGCGGACGGCAGTAGCCAGCGCAGGTCGGGTCATCGCCGCAGCGCTCCACACCGGGCTCGACGGGCAAGCATCCGAGGACCTCACAGAAGGATCCGTCTCCGCAGTCGGCATCGCTGGAGCAGTTCGTCTCCTCGATCGGCGCGCAGAAGCCGGGGCCGCAATCCGTCAGGCATGTCTCAGGCGATGCGGGGTCACACACCTGGGCACATGCCGGAAGAAGGCAGGCTTCGCCGGACGCGCAATCAGCATCCGAGGCGCACTCCGTGCGTGTTGGATTGCACGCGCACGTCTCGCATCCGTTCTCGTCGACCACGAGCCCAGTCTCGCAGTAGAGGAAGCACGCGAGAGGCTCACAGACGGGCGGTGGCGCGCACTCGCAGGTCGGGCATCCAGCGGCATTCGTCGCGTAGCCGTACTCGCATCCGAGCAGGCCCTCGCATGCGATCTCTGCGCACTCACAAGCACCCTCGTGTGCGATGCCAACACCTGCACGCGAGGCCTCGCAGCTGTTGCCGTAGAGGCGTCCATCCTCGCCGCAGACCGGTGCGTAGATCTCGGGGCAAGCGATCGTCTCGCAGACACCCTCATGTGCGATGCCAACACCTGCTCGATCGGCCTCACAGTCGTTGCCGTAGGTGACGTTGTCGGTGCCGCAAACGGGCGCGTAGTTCGCGGGGCAAACCTCGCCGCCACCCGGGTCGCCAGGGCAGCCTTGGGGGCCCATCAGAGTCGGCGCCGCGATGAGGGCGAGGCCGGTACAGAGACGAAGCGAGGTGGATTTCAGGGTGTAGTTCTTCATGGCGTTGCTCTCCAAAGTTCGTTGTCCCGACGAGAGCCTCTATCGCAACACGCGTGCCGAGCTTTTGTGCGCCACAGCGTGCCAAAACTGCGACTCTTTTGCGCACAACTTCGCCAATGAATACGGATAGTTATGCGCGACGGAACGACGACAAAGCGGGCCCCTTTGGAGGGTCCGCTTTGTCGAGGGACACACCTGCTTCAAGGCTCATCTCGCGGTTGTCGGGGAGGATGCGAGAGAAGCGCGAAGCGACGTGTCGTTGGAAGTGTGGCCAAGCCTCTGGCGGCCCATCACAGAAACTTTGTGCGTGCTCAAAACGCTTCGTGAGAAACGCGAATCGCGAATCGCGCTTCTGCCAACTTCGACACACGTGGCTGACCACGATCAACGAGCACGATGAGCGCTGCACAGACCAACATGCCGTGGTCGGTGTCCGAGTCTCCACAGCCGATCGCGATGCGCGGCACATGCGTTCGCGCCTCTGCTGCACTCACACCAAAGGCCCGATGCGCAAGGTGCATGCGCTTGCCCTCATCAAAGGTCATCACCGCCTCACCGAAGAGCGCGTGTGATGCGCGGGGCGCAGCGCCGATCACACGTGACGCATCAAAGCCGAGCGAGGCTGCAATCGTGCGCACGAGCGTCTCCTCCGAGGCCGACACAATCCAAGTCGCGACACCGCGTGCTTCTGCCCAACGTGCGAGGGCGAGCATCGAACGGCGAGGGCGTGCGAAGGCCTCGACAGAGGCGCCGAAAACGCGCGCGACCAAGCCCACTTCCGCCTCGTGCGCATCACGAAACACCCTCTGCGCCAAGGCTTTGCGCAGCGCTTCGGGATACGACTCAAGCAGGCTCGCCATCATCCAATAGCCCGCGCGAAGGGTCTCGTTGAGACGCGGTTCAAACGCGGGAGCGCCCTTCACTTCCTCACGCCAGGCGATCTCCGCGAGCAACGCACGCGCATCCGCTGCATCGAGCGAGAGCGCCTCTGCCTCGCCGAAGGCAGCCTCCAAGGCGTCGACGGCCTCGCGTGTGAGCGGACCCCAATCCGACCACTGCGCAGGCTTTGGAATCGGATGCGCGCGAAGCAGCTGGAGCATGGCGAGGTCGCCGATGTCGCCGCGCATGACGGTGTTGTCCCAATCGAACGCGACGATCGCATCACCCGTACGCGCATCGTCGAGCGCCGCATCGATGCGTGCAATGTCGGCTTGAGACCAAGTGGCTGCGAGGTCTCGGCGCAGTGCTTCGGGGGGAGGAGTCACAAAGCGAGCGTACCCTTGTTGTACGCAGGCTTGGCGCCTCCGCCTCGTATGCGAAGATGACGGGTTCATGAGCGTCTCCGCGCACCGCGACCTGGCCAGTTTCTCCGCCACGACCTTCGCGGGCCTAGCGACGCTCGAAGAGCGCCTGCTTGAGGTTGCGCATCGAACGCGGATTCTGCCGTATTTGCATGCGGACAACGCTGCCTCCGAGCGCCTGCGCATGACGACGGAGCTCGCACGCGGTGAGCTTCCCGCGCCACGTTGGAGCCCGCTTGCACGTCGATCGACCCACGGGCTCTTTCATCTTCTCGAGCGTGCACGGGTAGAGACGCTGCGCGCTGCGATGCCAGACGAAGTGCGTGCGCTCTATGTCGGGCGCATGGAGGAACTTGAGCTCGACATCGCGCTGCTCGATGCGCTCGGAGATGCCAAGCGCGTGCGGCCACTCTCGGCGCGTCGCTACGGCACGGGCACATCTCGGGTGCGCGCAAAGACGGCCATCGATGTTGCCGAGGCGTGTCTTGCGCAGCTTGAGCCCGCGCCCCGTGAGCCACTCCGTGACGTCGACGCGGACGAGCTTGCAAGGCAGATGGAGCGGGCCGCAGCCTTCGTCGGCATCACGATTCGGGGCGTAGTCGATGCGCGCTTGAGCGCCGCAGCGGCGGCCGGCGAGAAGACCATTTACGTTCAAAAAAGGGCGTTCTCGCGTGTCGAAGCACGGCGCCTCGTCGCGCATGAAGTGTTTGGTCACCTCATCGCCTCGCATCGCGCGCGTCAGCACCCACTGCGCATTTTTGAGATTGGGGTGGCCGGGTCATTCGCCGATCAAGAGGGGCTGGCGCTCTGTCTCGAAGAGGCGGCCGGCACGATGGACGCCTCGCGGCTCCGCACGCTCGCAGCGCGCGTTGTGGTGACGGCACGACTGCACGAGGGCGCCTCCTTCGGCGAGGCTGCGCGCGAGATGATGGCGCACGGCCTTTCGCCCGAGGCAGCCATCGCGACCACCGAGCGCGCCTATCGCGGAGGCGGCGTGGCGCGCGATGCGGGCTACCTCGAGGGCTTCGTGCGTGTGCGTGATGCGCTCCGTGCACGCGTGTGTTCTCTCGATGAGCTTCGCGCGGGAAGGCTCGCTGTAGAGGCCGTCCCCGCGCTGCGTGTTGCGATGGCGCATGGCTGGGCCGAGCCAGCGAAGGCATCACCCTCGCTTGAGGAAGGGCTCCTTCATGCGGGCGCAGCGCCAAGCGAGTCCTCGCTCAACCTCGATGCGATTCTCGAACAAGCTGCGTGAGCTACGGCTTCTGCGCGAGCGCTTCCTCGATCGCGAGCGAGCAACCACGTGGCGTGCTCGTCGGGTCGCGCCCGAGAAGGATCACGCTGCGATGGCCCTCCCCTGCATCCGCGAAAACCCTTCCAA
The DNA here is from genome assembly GCA_044373065.1 of Sandaracinaceae bacterium. GTDB lineage: Bacteria > Myxococcota_A > Polyangia > Polyangiales > Sandaracinaceae > JAFLCL01. The sequence goes on along the minus strand of JBILQT010000188.1, from coordinate 6,889 downwards.
AATCAGCGGTTTGTATCGATACGCAGGAATCAAGGTTCGCCAGATCATCGATGCGCAAGATGCCCACCTCGCCCTCGGGCACGGCCTCGAGCGTGATCGGATCTACCGCGGTGATGCGCATCCAGGGCGGTGCCCACAGGCGCTCGGGCGACTCTTCTTGAAGCGTCAGAAGACTGCGGCCGTAGAGCTGTGAGGAGAGCTCCGTCATGCCGTACTCCGAGACGAGGTGCGTGCCGCGCACGCCGTAGCGCGCCTTCAACTGCGCACGCAGTTCATCGGGCGCGACCTCGCGTGACTTGCCCTTGAAGCCTCCCGTAAACATCAAGCGCGAGCCCTCAGGCAGCGCATAGCGAAGGCCGCGCGAGGCGAGTGCATCCTCGGCGAAGACGAACGCGAACGAGGTGCCCAGAAGCGCCACAGGGCGTCCCTCACGCGTCGCTTGGGAGAGCGCGCGATCGAGCGCATCGACATTCACCGCATGCTCATCGAGGGCCCAGGTCACGCGCGCGCCGTGATCACGCGCGGCCCTTGTCGCGAACGAGTCGAGCATATGACTCAGCGATGAATCGCCATGGTTTTCCGGCGAATACGCGAGGAGCACAAAATCCATCGGCTGCTCTGCGTGCGCAAAAAGCGCGTGATCTGCAGCGATGCGGGCTGCGTGATCGTAGAGCGCGAGCGAGAGGAAGGGGTGCGTTCCGCGGGCACCGGAGGTCGTGCCCGAGGTACGAAAGACACGCGTCCATTCAGCCTCGGCAAAGAGGCTCACCTGCGCGAAGCGATACACATCGGTCGGCAATGCAGGCCAGCCCGAAGGGCCTCGATCGAAGCGCGCATGGCGGGCGCGCGCGAGCTTCTGAAAGGGGCGCACATGGTCGCTTTGGAGGCGCGCGACCTCCGACATCAGCGCATCGCGCTCGGCATCACGAAGCGTCCCAGGCGAGCTTGCGCAGACATCGAGGAAGGCATGAATGCGTGCCTCCAGCGCGTCGCGTTCCTCGCGCATGGTCATCGCGTCTCCTCGCGGAGCAAGGTGCGAAGTGCGCCCAAGAAGGCATCGATCAAGGGCGGGTCGATGTTGAGCGGCGGTGCGATTTGAAGCACCGAGGCATCCGCGCCCGCAGGCACAACGAGGTAGCCACGCTCAAGCAAAAGACGCATCCAGCGAAGGGTTCGCGCGCCTGAGTCGAGCTCAAGGCCCAGCGCCAAGCCACGCCCGCGCACGGCCTTGGTGATGCGATCATCGACGAGCGCAGCAAGGCCTTCTGTGAGCTGCTCGCTGCGCGATCGAACGAGTGCAACCATGTCCGTCGAGGCGATGAGATCGAGCATCGCGATGGCCGATGCACACGCGAGCGGATGCCCAAAGAAGGTCGCGGTGTGAATCGCCTCGCCATCGGGGTCGCCCCATGCGCGCATGACCTTCTCGTCACCAAGACACGCCGACATCGGCAGGCCTCCGCCGAGCGCTTTGCCGATGCAGATCAAGTCGGGCGGCGCGCCCTCAAGCTCCTCCTCGAAGAGGAAGCGCGGGCCTGCGCGATGAAAGCCTGTGTAGATTTCGTCGACGACAAGGAGGGCGCCGATGCGTGTCGCTTCATCGCGTAGCGCACGCAAAAAGCCTTGTGGCGGAAGGACAACACCACCGCGCCCGAGCATCGGCTCAACGACGATGGCGCCTACCTCCGACGAACACGCCGCGATCGCACGACGCACTTCGATCATCGCCTCATCGATCGAAGTGGATGCATCGGGATAGCGCGCGAAGGCCACATGCGGGTTGAGCTGCGCCGCAAAGGGCGCACGAAACGCTGGCTGATATCCACAGAGCGCGAGCGGGCCGTGCGAGAGGCCGTGGTAGCCCCCTTCAAAGGCGAGCACACCCGCCCTCTTGTTGTGCAGCATCGCGGTCTTGAGGGCCGCTTCGATCGCATCGGCACCGTGCGCTCCGAGGATGACGCGCGACTCAGTCCAAGGCCCCAGAGTGGCCAGTTTTTCAAGCAATGCGATCTTCACATCGCTTGGCTGTAGGTCGCCGAGTGCATGCAGGAGCGACTCTGTTTGCTCGACGATCGCGGCGACGATCTGCGGGTGGCGATGACCGAGCGCGGCGACACCAAAGCCACTCGTGAAGTCGACGAAGACGTTGCCATCCACATCGACGACATTGGCGCCCACCGCCTTCTGCCAGACGATCGGATCTTGCGGCGTGCCCGAGCGCTCCTGGCGACGCGCGCGACGCGCTGTCAGCGCCGGCGATTCCGTGCGCGCAAGAAGCTCGACCCAGCGTGCACCGAGGGCACCGGGGAGAGCGGAACGGATCGAAGGAAGGGAGGCTCCAAGCACGGCGCGCGCATACAACTCCAACTTGCGCCGCGCAACGAACGCATCTCGTCACTTGGATTTTTCGAGGCGCGCATCCAATCGGGGATAGCCTCCGCCCGTGCCCAAAGTGCGCGGTGCCATGTTCCTCTCAACGCTCATCGCAGTGCGCGCTACGCGTGGCTCCGAGGCCGAGGCTGCAGCGCGAGGTGCGTTGCCGCCCGCGCTCGCCGATGCCTTGCGCCAGGGGCGAATTGCGCGTGATGACTGGTACCCAGTGAGCGATGTCGCCGCGATGCACACGGCCATCGACTCGGTGTTCGGAGGCGGTGAGGAGTATGCAGAGGAGCTGGGTCGCGCGGCCACGGAGCACGACCTCGTCGGCTTCTTGGGCTTCATCCTCTCTGTGACATCGCCGCAACTGCTCGTGCGCTACGGCGACCTCGCGCTGCGTGCCTACTTTCAGGGCGTTCGCTTCGAGACGACGATGCTCCGAGCCAACCACTATCGACTTGAGTCGCACGGGATGGTCGGCGCGAATCGACTCATGCACGCGACGTTCAGTGCAGGCACCTGCCTCCTTCTTGGCCGCACGGGTGCGCGCAATGCGCGTATCTCGCGTCGTGAGATGACCAGCGCGGGCGACTGCCTGACCGAATTTTCCTGGGACGAGTGACGCACTTGGCGATTGCAACCTCGCGCGCGCTTGGACAGCCTGCAGCGCTGATGTTGCACCCTTCATTGCCTTCGATGGACGACGCTTTCTCTCTTCTGATCCATGGAGCGCGTTGATGGGACTCTTCGATGTTCACGCGCATCTGACGCATCCGAGGATGGCCCCGCGCATCGATGAGGTGCTGGCCAATGCCGAGCGCGTAGGCGTGACCTCGATCCTCTCGAATGGCTTGAATCCAAGCGACAACGAGGCGGTGCGCGCACTCGCCCAAGTGCAGCCGATCGTGAAGCCCTGCTTTGGTCTCTATCCCGTCGATGCGGTGATGGAGGGCATGGAAGCGCTCGGTGTGGACTACCCACGCGATGCGCCCGCCGTGCATGCCGACGACGCTGTCGCCTGGGTACGCGCGCATGCCGATGAGGCGTTCGCGATAGGCGAGATCGGCCTCGATGGCCATTGGGTGCCTGAGGCACTTTGGGCCGAGCAAGAGCGCGTCTTTCGCGCACTGGTGAAGGTCGCGATGGAGGCGGACAAGGCCATCATCATCCACACCCGCAAGCGCGAGAAGCGTGTGCTTGAGATCCTCGATGAGATGGGGACCAAGCGCGTCGATTGGCATTGCTTTGGCGGCAAGGTGAGCCTCGCGAGACAGATCGCCGAGCGCGGTCATTGCCTTTCAATTCCAGCGAATGTGCGCAGGCATGAGTCCTTCACGCGCATCCTTCAGACCTTGCCGCGCGAGAACCTCTTGCTCGAAACGGACTGCCCCTACCTCGCGCCAGAACAAGGTGGCGAGAGCGAGCCTGCGCATGTTGCCGGCACGATCGCCTTCGCTGCAGAGCTCTGGAAGGAAGACGTGAGCGTGGTGCTGGAGCGGCTCAGTGAGAACTTCACCACGCTCTTTGGAACACCTCCGTGAGGCAACTTCGGTTGGCTGCACTCGCGCTCGCGTTGTTGCTGCACTCAGCCGACGCACAGGCAGACCTCTTTGCATCGCGCGATGTGGATCGCGTGCTCGTGCAACTCGAGGACAGCACCTCCCCTCCACACCGCGCGGGTGCAGCGCGCTGGCTGATGCGGCACGGCCCACACGCGCTCGTCATGCCGCGCCTTCTCGATGCGCTCGAACGCGAGACCTCGCCCGAGGTGCTTGGCCCACTCACGCACGCCGTCGCGCGCCTTCTCGGCCCTGAGCACGATGCGCGGCTGATTCGCATCGCCCCGACGATTCGCTCGCCCTTTCGCGGTGTGCTCGTGGTCGCGATTGCACAGCTCGGCACCGAGGCCTCCGATGCGTTCTTGGCGCAGGAGCTCGCTGCGCTTGGGGCAGTCTCGATCGAGGTCGCGCAACCGACGCTCGCGCTGGGCACCTCTCCGGCCTCCGAGCGCGTGTCTCTCATTGCGCTTGCAGAAGCACGCCGCGATGCCGTCGTCCCGCTCCTTTTGCGTGAAGCGCAACCTCCCCGCATGGCCCCAACCGAGGCGCTTGTTCAACTCGCGCATGAGGATGCGCGCGCGCTCTACGTGAGCCTGCTCGATGACCCGGCGCTCAGCCCGCTTGCATGGGAGGGCCTTGCTGCACTGCGGCCGGATGCCGCAACCGCCGACACGCTTCGTGCGCGACTCACCACCGTGCCCTCCCCTGCCATGGCGCGTGCACTCTACGCGGCAGACCCGAACGCGGAGGAGCTTGCGCTGTGGCTGCATGCAGGCCCGAGCGAGGTGCAGCAGGCGCTGCGCGCTCTCTTGATTGCGCACGACCCCGCGCGGCTCACACAAGAAGACGTACTCGCGCATGCAGACGACGATGCGCGTGCTTGGGCTGCATCGTTCGCATCGCCCAATCCCGCCGCGCACGCGGCCTACGTTCTGCTGATGACGAGCGACGCTGTGCCGATCACGACGCGCCAGGCCGCATCGGATGCGCACCTTGTGTTGGCCGAGGGGGACCGCTCACTCTGCACCGCACCAGCAGCGCAGCTCGAAGGAACACACGCCGTGATCACCGCGGCACGTCAGGCACGCATTTGCCGCACGCCGTTCACGGTGCCCGCCTCACTCTCGACCGGCGCAGCGCTCTACCTACGCGCCCTCGTTGGTGAAGACATGCGCGGTGCCCTTGCCGCTGCTTGGCGCGAAGCATCCGTTAATGCGGATACACGAATGGACGTCGCGCATGCGTATTGGGTGAGCCGAGAGGCCGATGCAGGGCTCGCAGATGCCTGGGCTTTGGAGCCCAACGACGAGGTGCGCGATGTGCTCTCGCTCGCGGTTCAGCGTCATCGCATGGCAGTGAGTGCCTCGCTGCTGGCCTCGCGGTTGGAGGCCCCGCGCACGCGCTTCTCCTCGCTGCTCGTCGCAGGCGCACAGACGTCGCTGCATCCGCTTACGCGCCCACACATCCTCGCGGCGCTGCACGATCCGTCGCCGCGCATCCGTGCCGCGGCATTGCTTGCGCTCTCGCATTTCGAGGATGCCTCCAGCCTTGCGCCGTGGGCTTGTGCTGCGCTTGAGGGTGCCGAGGAAGAGCGCGCTGCAGCCCTGGCAGTGCTGCCAAGCGATGCGCGTTGCGTGCATGCGCTAGCCCGTGTCGATGCCTCGCTGCGCAGGCCGCAAACGCGCACAGAGCCACATGAGGCCATCGTCTTGGTCGAGGGCGATGCACGCCCGCGACTGCTCTTCACGGGCATGGATGGAAGCCTTGGGATGGCGCAGCCCACATCGCTCGGCGTCGTGATCTTCCCCGACGTGCGCGCCGTGATGCGGGTTGTCCCGGCGCTCTTTTGAAGGGGCAACCTCAGTCGCGTGGGAGTGCCGCGCGCAGCCCTTGGTAGAGCGCATCGGCGCTCACATCCGACAGGCCCGACATGCATCCGTCGTTCAGCTCCACAACGATCCAGCTCCCCTCGGCCGTCCTTGCCACGTCGATGACGAAGAACCGGATGCGGTCTTTGATCTTCTCGATCACGCCCCCTAGCCAGGCCTCGTCCACCTGCGAGGGGGCAAGGCCATGCTCCTCGGCAATCTCCGGAAACTGAGACCAATAGCAGCCGCTCGCGAGCACCTTCCCGTCGAGGACAAAGAACCGATACTCCTCGGTGATCGGGAGCCCGCGGATGCCTTCTCCGAACGAGCGCAGCGGCACGAACTCACGGATGTAGATGTCTTGGTTTCCGATGAACGAGTCGTCCGCGAGCCGCGCATAGACGACATCCACATCGCTCGCGGACTTGGCGAACATGTGCGTGTTCCATTGCTGCTTCTTCGAGTTGGTTCGGCCCTTCAAGACGTACGAGCAAGCGCTCGATGCACTGCGCTTGAACTCCTCGAGCGAGAAGTACGTCTTGGGCGTCGACCCCATGAGGTCCTGGTACCACTCCCGCATGTCCGCCACGTAGAGGTGCTGGGCATGGGCGTTGACGAGTCGGGCATCGTTCGCCGCGAGATCCTCCTCCAGCTCTGCGTAGTACGGCAGCACCGAGTAGCGGCCAATCACCAGCGAATCCTTGGGAATGCGGCCTCGCGATGTGAACACATCGAAGTATTTTTGTGCGACCAAGAGCTCATCGTCTTCGGCAAGACTTGCGCGCATCAGGATGACGACACTCATGAAAGCTTCTCCTTGTGGGCAGCCCAGCTTCGCATCGGGCTCTCGGACAAAACGACGAAACAGGGGTCGCGAAACGTGCGATTCAGTTTAGCTTCGCGCGCGTGAAGATCCGCATCGCGACACGTAAGAGCCCGCTCGCCCTCGCCCAAACCCGTTGGGTCGCCGCACAACTTTGGCGCAACGCCTCGGTCGAAGTGGAGGAAGTGCACATCGTCACCGAGGGTGATCGCGTGCTCGACAAGCCGCTCGCGAAGGTGGGCGGCAAGGGCCTCTTCGTGAGC
>JBILQT010000187.1:0-14455 GCA_044373065.1 Sandaracinaceae bacterium | reverse complement strand
AGGCCGCGACCTGCCACAAGCGAGAGCGGCAAGAGATCGAAGAAGAGCGTGCGGTCATCCTTCGTCTCGAGGGTCATCAGGCGCCCGCGTGACTCGGGCGCGATCAACTCATGAATCGCCTGAAGGTTTGTTGTCTTACCGCTGAGCGCAGGCCCGTAATAGACAAGCTTCAGGGTGAGCTCACGCTGCTTGAAGTCGAGCTGCACGCTTCCTCCGTTCGAGGGACATCGCTACACGCTCACACAAAAAACTGCCTCGTGTGAGCGAGCGCAGCGTATCGGTTCTCTGCCGGAAAGTTCAACGATTCACGCGCGGTGCGGGGTCAAACTCCCGCAAGCCGCATGAGCTGAATCAGCGCCACGGAGAGCAGCACGACGGCTAGGCCAATGCCGATCCACTCGACGCGTGAGCGTCCCGTGCGCGGCTCGGTCTTGTCGGCCTTCACGCGCGTCATCGCAAGACCCAGCAAGGCGTCGATCTGCTTCTCGGCCACAGCGCGTCGCTCCGGATCGCCATCTTTCACCGCGCGATAGCGACGCCCTGCCTCAGCGAGCCGGTCCAACGAATCGCACACGAAGAGGAAGCGCTTGTGCACCTCGGGCTGATTCCAGCTGGCCTCCACGTCGGCCCAAGCGCGCTCGATCGGATCGTCACTCATGCGCGCCGAGTATCGCGCCTCGACCCAAAAATCGCGAGGCGCTTGAAGGCACACATGAACAGACGATCGGTACTTTGGAAGTCATTTCGATCCACCAGCTACCACCTCGTTCGAATGCCAACGAATTACGTCAAATTTCTGCTCAACGGAAGTTGACACAAACCCGTACACCCCTCTAGTTTCGGGCCTCGTGGCAAGAAGTGGTAACGAGTGTGATCTCTAGGATCGACGACTGACCAAACAGGCCTTCACCGAGCGAGAGCGAGAGCAAGCGGATGACAATGTTTCGAGGGCACTACGAGCATGCGATTGACGCGAAGGGACGGACCTCCGTGCCCTCGCGCTTTCGCGACGTGCTCGCAGGTGACGCGCTCTCGAGTGCCGGCAGCAATGGCGAGCTTCGGATCGTCATCACGTCCGGCGTTGACCCGTGCTTGCTCGCCTATCCGATGAAGGAGTGGCTCGCGTTCGAGGCGAAGCTCGCCGCACTTCCCAAGTTCGACCCTGCGGTGACGATGATTCGTCGCATCTATCTCTCTGGCGCGGTCGAGACAGAGATCGACAAGCTCGGTCGCTTGCTTGTGCCCAAGGAGCTTCGCGATGTTGCGGGGCTTGAGCGTGAGGCGATGTGGGCCGGCATGGGCGACCACATTGAGCTGTGGTCGAAAGAGCGATTCGCAGCCGTGCGCGAGTCGGCCATCTCGACGGAAGAGAAGCGCCTTGAGATCAGCAAACGCCTCGCGGAGCTTGGTCTCTGATGCAGCCCACAACGCCCCATATCCCGGTGCTTCGCGCCGAAGTGTTGACCCTGCTCGCGCCCCGCGATGGCGGTGTGTACGTCGATGTCACGCTTGGACGCGGTGGCCATTCGGAGGCCATCCTTGAGGCGTCGTCACCCTCGGGTCGTCTGATCGCGATCGACCGTGATGCGCGCGCACTGGAGGAGTCGAGGCCTCGCTTGGAGCGCTTCGGCGCGCGCGTGACGTTCGTGCACGGCGCATTCGGTGGACTTCGTGAACACCTTCGCGCAGCAGGCGTTTCGCAGGTGGACGGCCTCTTGGCAGACCTCGGCGTGTCCTCGCCACAGCTCGACGATGCTTCGCGCGGCTTCTCGTTTCGCGCATCGGGCCCGCTCGACATGCGCATGGATCCTTCGAGCGGTGAGAGCGCGCGTGAGCTGATCAGCGGGATGAACGAGAGCACGCTCGCCGACCTGCTCTTTCACTACGGTGATGAGAAGCGCTCACGCGGCATTGCTCGGTCGATCAAGCGCGCCGAGGCGGACAACGAGCTTGAGACGACGCTTCAACTCGCGCGTGCCGTGTGGCGCGTGACAGGGCCCAAGCGCGGCGTGGGCATCGACCCCGCGACGCGCACATTCCAGGCCCTGCGCATCGCCGTGAATCGCGAGATTGAGCAGCTTGAGCAGCTTCTTGAGGCCCTCCCCGAGGTGCTCGCCGATGGCGGTCGCGCAGCGCTCATCAGCTTTCATTCGCTTGAGGATCGCGCCGTGAAGCACACGTGGCGCGATGAGCCGCGCTTGCATGTGATCACCAAGCGTCCCGTCGAGGCGGGCGAAGAGGAGGCATCGACCAATCCTCGTTCACGCAGCGCAAAACTTCGCGGTGCGGAGCGTCTGCCGCGTGCAGAAGACGCGACCCGAGGTGCAGCATGAGGCGTCGTTTCGTCGCGCTTTGGATCGCAGCCATCTGCGCCGCATGCCTCGCCTTCATCGCGCATCTCACCCTGCGCTTTGAGACGGTGCGGCTCGGCTATGACGTCGATCGTGCGCGCCAAGAAGAGCGTCGTCTCGTCGAGCAGCAGCGCTTGCTCTCGATTGAAGCAGCCACGCTTCGTGCGCCCGAGCGTGTCGAGACGGTCGCGCGTGGTGCGCTCAACATGGACATTCCGAATGCCGACCGCGTGGTCACGCTCGGCAGCCGCGAGCGCCGCACGGCGGCCGGGCGCATGCGATGAAGGTCGCACGCCAGGCCGCATCGGTCTCCAACACGCGTGGTGCACGTCGTACGACAGCGCCCGTTGCGAAGGCTGTGGAGGCGCCCGCCGTCACCTCCAAGCGTTGGGCGCGCGTACGGCTTTCGATCCTCCTGATGGGCATCCTCGCGGGCGGCCTCGCGGTCCTCGTGCGCGCGTACAAGCTTCAGATCACACAAGGCGATCAGCACCGCGCCACCGCCGATGCGCAGCAGCTTCGTGATGTGCATCTCGCACCAAGACGCGGAACCATCTACGACCGTCATGGCGCCGAGCTTGCGGTCAGCGTCGATGCAGACAGCGTCTATGCGAACCCGCGTCAGATGCATCGCGATGGGATCAACATCGAACTCGCAGCGACGCAGCTCGCGACCACGCTGGGCATCGATCGCGAGCGTGTCTTTGCGCGCTTGAGCTCGGACCGTCTCTTTGTCTGGCTTGAGCGTCAGGTCACGCCGGAAGAGGCTGCAGCCGTTCGCGCCCTTGCGATTGAAGGCGTTTCGATCACGCAGGAGGCGCATCGCTACTACCCGAATCGCTCGCTCGCGGCGCACATCCTTGGCTTCTCCAATGTCGACGGTGAGGGCATCGAGGGCCTTGAGCTGACCTACAACGAGCAGCTTCGCGGCGACGATGTTGCGGTGCCGGCGCTCCGCGATCGTCGCGGTCGTGTTGTCTTCTCCGAGCAGCTCCTCGACGACCAATCGTCGTTTGGCGAGAACGTGGTGCTGACGATCGACAAGACGCTCCAGCACCTCGCGGAGCGTGAGCTCGCGCTCTCCGTCCGCACCTTCGAGGCACAGGCTGGAAGCGTCATCGTGATGGACCCGCACACGGGTGAGATCCTCGCGATGGCGAGCTACCCCACCTTCGACCCCAACATGCCGGGCGAGGCCACGCCCGCGCATCGACGCTTTCGTGCGATCACCGATCGATTCGAGCCGGGCTCGACGATCAAGCCGATGACGATTGCGAGCGCACTCGCTGGCGGTGTGCTTCGTCCGAGCGAGCAGATCCACTGCCACGACGGCAGTTGGATTGTCGTTGAGGGTGAGCAACCCATCACCGACACGCACCCCTGGGGCGAGCTCAGCCCGGCAGAAATCCTCGCGCATTCTTCCAATATCGGAAGTGCCCAGATCGGCATGCGCCTCGGACGCCAAGGGCTCTATCGCGCCTTTCGTCGCTTTGGTTTTGGACAGTCGACGGGCATTCCGCTTCCTGGCGAGGTCTCGGGCACGCTGCGTCATCACAGCCGCTGGTACGAGCGTGACTTCGCCTCGGTGGGCTTCGGTCAGGGCATGAGCGTCACCGCGCTTCAGCTCGCCTCGGCCATGAGCGTCATCGCCAACGGTGGTCGCTTGATGCGCCCCATCCTCGTGCGTCGCGTGGAAGATGGTCGCGAGCGCGTGATCGAAGAGGCCACGCCGGACGTTCGTCGTCAGGTGGTTCCGCGCAACACCGCGCGCCTCGTCGCCGACATGCTCACGGCCGTCACGAGTGAAGAAGGCACAGGCGCCGAGGCTGCAATCGATGGCTTCTTGGTCGCAGGCAAGACGGGGACGGCCCAGATGGCCAACACCACGGGCAACGGCTACTCCGAGGACCGCTGGCTCTCATCGTTCGTTGGCTTTCTTCCCGCGCAGGCACCGCGCGTCGTCATCGCCGTCATCATCCAAGAGCCTGTGATCGACCACTACGGTGGCGTCGTTGCGGGCCCCGTGTTCCGTCGCGTTGGCGAGGCCACGATGCGCCACATGGGCGTGCCTCCCGCAGGCGGCAGCGATGCCCTCGAAGAACTCGCGCAGCGCGCACGTGAACGCGTTCGTCAGGCCCGTGTCGAGGCCGCAGCCGAGGCGATTGCAGACGATGACGCGGAGCCGAACGTTGCCGTCCCAGCCCCACCCGCAGAGCTTGCGGAAGGCCAAGTTGCCGTGCCCGCACTGGAGTCGATGACTGCGCGCGCAGTGATGAATTCCCTTCGCGCACAAGGGCTTGAGGCCCACGTGCATGGTTCGGGTGTCGTGATCTCGCAGTCGCCCGAGGCCGGCGCCTCGGTGGCGCGTGGCAGTGCCGTCGACGTGACCTTGGGTCGCCCCTCCGCGCAGCTGGATGACGCTCCGATCGAGGTCGAGAGCGCGGGTACTGAAGCCGCGAGGCCGCGATGACCATCACGCTTCAGAGGCTCCTCGATGCGCACTGCATTGAGCGCGTGCAGGGCGACGCGCATGTCGCGCTGCGGGGTGTTCATCACGACTCACGGCACGTCGAAGCGGGTGACCTCTTCATCGCGCTGCGCGGCGCTGCAACCGACGGGACACAGTTTGTGCCGGTGGCGATCGAGCGCGGCGCGGTCGCGGTGCTCACCGATCGCGACGACCTCGCTGCAAGCGTTCCCGTTGCGTTCGTGCGGGATGCGCGCGCTGCCTTCGGAGCTGTCGCCGAGTGCATCTACGGCAGCCCTTCGCACCGCATGCCAGTCATCGGCGTCACGGGAACGAACGGCAAGACGACAACGACGTGGATCCTCGACGAGGCGCTCACGCAGCTCGGGGCGAAGCCCGCGTTGCTCGGCACCGTCGAGTCACGCGGCCCAGGCTTCCGTGCTCCCTCCGCGTTCACGACGCCCGAGGCCGACGAGACCTCACGCTTCGCCAAGCGCATGTTCGAGTCTGGTGCGACGCATCTGGTGATGGAAGTGTCGAGTCACGCGCTCACACTTCACCGCGTCGACGGCCTCCGCTTCGATGTCGCTGTCTTCACCAACCTCACGCAGGACCACCTCGATTTCCACGGCTCGATGGAGGCTTACTTCGAGGCCAAGGCCAAGCTCTTCACCGCGCTTGCGCCACGCGTGGCCATCATCCGCATCGACGACGCTTGGGGCGAGCAACTCGCAGCGCGCATCGACACCTCGCGCACGCAGTGCATCCGCGTCTCGCGTCACAACCACACGGGCGCAGATGTCTTTCCCGCCTCGTGGACGAGCACGCGCGAGGGGCTCACGGCAGAGGTCGTCACGCCTTGGGGCAAGGTCGCCCTTCGCAGCCAGCTCATCGGTGGGCACAACCTTGAGAACCTGCTCTTCGCGATTGCGTCGCTCGGAGCGGTAGGGTTTCACCGCGAGGTGAACGAGAAAACACAGTACCCGGGTGATATTGCCGCTGCGCTGGCCTCCGTGAAGGGCGCCCCAGGGCGTCTTGAGCGCGTGCCAAGCGAGGACGACATCGCGCTTGTTGTCGACTACGCGCACACGCCTGACGCGCTCGACAACGCGATCAACGCGTTGCGCCCGCTGACACCGGGACGCCTCTTCGTCGTGTTTGGATGCGGCGGAGACCGTGACCGCACGAAGCGTCCGCTCATGGGTCGCGCGGCCACGCGCGCCGACATCGCGATTCTCACGAGTGACAATCCGCGCACCGAGGAGCCCGCGGCGATTCTCGCGGACGTCGAGCCAGCCATCACCGAGGTTGGCCTTGCGCGCTTGAATCCAGAGGCACTCGCCACCGCGTCGCGTGGCTTCTACGCGCTTGTCGACAGGCGCGAAGCCATCGGCCTTGCAGTCGCTGCAGCGCGCCCCGGCGACACCGTGCTCATCGCCGGAAAAGGCCACGAAAACTACCAAATTCTCGGCACGACGAAGATTCACTTCGATGACCGCGAAGAAGCCGCGCAGGCGGACGCACGACGTCCCCGAGGACAGCGCTGATGGCCACGCTCACCCCACAGAATCAAGCCGCGTTCACTGTGCCCGAGATCATCGAGGCCACGGGCGCACGCGCACTCGGGCCGCTCGAAGCACGCATCGTCGGCGTCTCCACCGACACGCGCACGCTGAAGGCCGGCAACCTCTACATCGCGCTTCGTGGCGAACACTTTGACGGTCACGCCTACGTCGATGCGGCCATCCGCGCGGGCGCGACGGCGGTGATCGTGGACCGTGAGGTCAGCGCATCGTCTGCATGCGTGCTCGTCGTTCCGGACACGCTCGTCGCGCTTGGCGCCATCGCACACGCCTACCGCGAGCGCTTGGAGCGTGAGCACGCGCTTCGTTGGGTCATCGGCATCACGGGCTCGGTCGGAAAGACAACGACGAAGGAGATGTGCTCGGCCGTGCTTGAGGGCATCGGCGAGCGCGTGCACCGCACGCCCGGCAACCTGAACAACCGCATTGGGCTTCCGCTCACCGTGCTCAGCGCAGACGCCTCGACGACGGCCCTCGTGCTTGAGATGGGCATGAACGAGCCGGGTGAAATCGCTGCGCTTGCCACCATCGCTCGGCCCAACGTCGGCATCGTGACATCGGTCGCCGCCGTGCACACCGAGGGCGTTGGCTCGATCGAGAATGTCGCGAAGGAGAAGGGCTCGCTGCTCACGGCATTGAGCGCCAACGGCGCGGCCATCTTCACCGTCGATGACCGCAACCTTCAGCCCTTCGTGGTCGCATCCGCTGCCCACTTGAAGATCGGAACTGGTCGTCACGAGGACGCATCGGCACGCCTCGTCGAGCGCCAGATGACGCTCGATGGACGCACCCGAATCCGAGTCGCTTTCGCAGCATCGCTGGGCGTACTGCCTGAGCTCACGCTCTCACTCGCCTCGCCTGGTGATGGCGCCGCCAAGAACGCCTGTTGCGCCCTCGGGCTCGCGACCATCGTGTCGAGGTCTCGTCTCGCGGATGCAGCCAAAGCACTTGAGTCGCTCACACCCGGTGCAGGCCGCGGCATGGGCGTCGAGGGCGTCGATGGAACGCTCCTGCTCGACGACGCGTACAACGCGAGCCGACGCAGCATCGTGAACGCACTTGAGATTGCAGCGGAGCTCGCGCAGACGCGCAAGGGCCGCATTGTCGCTGTGCTCGGCGACATGCTTGAGCTCGGCGCCTACGAGGAAGAAGAGCACCTTCGCGTCGGCGAGACCGTTGCGCGCGTGGGCGTTTCGCTCTTCGTCGCGTGCGGAAAGCGAATGCGTGTGGCGGCCGATGAGGCGCGTGAGCTCGGCGCAGATTTTGTCGTCGAAGAGAGCGACCCGATGGAGGCCGTCGCGCACGTACTCGACTTCATTCAGCCCGCTGATGTCATCGTCGTGAAGGGCTCGCGCTCGATGAAGATGGAGCGCGTCGTCGATGCGCTCCGCAAGAAGAGCGAGTCGCGTCCGACCGACGAGGCGATGATGTCGAACGCGCCCTTCGGTGACGATGCCGTCGAGAGCGAGGACGCATGATTTACGCGCTCCTCTATCCGTACGTAAACCAGCTGCACTTCCTCAACGTGCTGCGCTACGTGCCCTTCCGCGTGCTCGCCGCGACGATGACGGCGATGCTCTTCACGTTCGGCTTGTACCCCTGGTTCATCCGTCGTTTGCAGAGCAAGCAGATTGGCCAAGTCGTTCGCAAGGAAGGCCCACAGAGCCATCTCTCGAAGGCTGGCACGCCCACGATGGGCGGTGCGCTCATCCTCCTCGCCGTGATCACCTCGACCGTGCTCTGGGCTGACCCAACGAGCGCGAGCGTCTGGCTCACGATGCTTGTGACGGCGGCCTACGGCGTCGTTGGCTACATCGATGACGCGCGCAAGATCACGAAGAAGGACACGGGCGGCCTCGCGGGTCGCTGGAAGCTCTTGCTTCAGTTCGGTGTGGCCTTCGCAGTGTGTGGCTACCTCTGGTTTGGCGAAGAGGGCTTGAGCGCGGATTGGCTTGCGCAGCGCAATGTGCTCGCCCTTCCCTTCGTCGCCTTCCAGAACGTTGAGCACTACACATTCTCGCTCCCGCCCTTGGTTTACGTGGGTTTCGCGGCCTTCGTCGTGGTCGCGACGTCGAACTGCGTGAACCTCACCGATGGTCTCGACGGTCTTGCGATTGGCCCCGTGATGATCAACGCGGCGACCTACGCGGTGCTCGCCTACGTCTCGGGCCTTCTGCTCTTCGGAGAGTCCATCGCGGACTACCTCCGCATCCCGCAGCTTGAGAGCGCCTCGGAGCTCTCGGTCTTCTGCGGCGCGATGATCGGCGCAGGCTTTGGCTTCCTCTGGTTCAACACCTACCCCGCGCAAGTCTTCATGGGCGATGTGGGCTCTCTCGCGCTCGGCGGAGGCCTCGGCATGCTCGCCATCCTTACGAAGAACGAGTTCCTCTCGGTCCTCCTCGGCGGCATCTTCGTCATCGAGGGCGTGAGCGTCATCGGCCAGGTGCTGAGCTTCCGCCTCTTCAAGAAGCGCATCTTCTTGATGGCGCCGATTCACCACCACTTCGAGAAGAAGGGCTGGCCTGAGCCGCGCGTCATCGTCCGCTTCTGGATCATCTCCGTCATGCTCGCCCTCGCGAGCCTCGCCACGCTGAAGTTGAGGTGATGATCATGGCTTCGCTGCAAGACTCTTTGCGCTCCAAGTGCGCTGTCGTCGTCGGCCTCGGCAAGAGCGGTCTCGCGGCGGCACGCCTGCTTTCACAAGCCGGTGCGCACGTGCACGTGAACGACAAGAAGACGGAAGCCGAGCTCGGGCAGCTCGCGATCGATGCACGCGCACTCGACGTGAAGTTGCACTTCGGTGGTCACCCTGACGCGCTCTTTGAGAGCGCTGACCTGATCGTGCTTTCGCCTGGCGTGCCTGTGCTTTCCGTCGTCGAGAAGGCGCGTGCGCGCGGCGCCAAAGTCATCTCGGAGGTGGAGCTCGCGAGCTACTTCATCACGAGCCCCATCGTCGGCATCACGGGCACCAACGGCAAGAGCACCGTCACCACGCTCATCGGCGAGATGCTCACCGCGACGGGCAAGCCAACCTTCACCGGCGGCAACCTCGGCGATGCACTCACGCTCTGTGTCGGCAGCGAGGCGTCGAAGTACGGACATGTCGTCGCGGAGCTCTCGTCGTTTCAACTCGAAGACATCGAGACGATGCGCTGCCAGGTCGCAGTGCTGCTCAACGTCACCGATGATCACCTCGATCGGCACGGAACGTTCGCGGCGTACGCAGCGGCCAAGGGACGCATCTTCGCAACGCAGACAGCAGCCGATCACGCCATCGTCCCCGAGGGCGATGCGCTCTGTATCTCGATCGCACGCGCAGGAGCCGGAACCCTGCACACCTACGGCGGCGAGAAGGGCGAAGTCCGTGTCGAGGGCGGCGCCATCGTCGACACCGTCTCGGGCCTTCGTGTGCTTACAAGCGAGCTCGGCATCCGTGGTCTTCACAACCAAGCGAATGCCTGCGCTGCAGCGCTTGCGGCCCGTTTGGCCGGCGCACCGCGCGATGTGATCGCCGCCATTCTCCGCTCCTTCCGTGGCCTTCCGCATCGCATGGTGCACATCCGCGAGTTGGAGGGCGTCGTCTACTTCAATGACTCCAAGGCAACGAACGTCGGCGCCACCGTCGCTGCACTCGATGGCCTGAAGGACTTGGCCGGCAAGGTTGTGCTCATCGCAGGCGGCCTCGACAAAGGCGGCAGCTACGCGCCCGTACGCGAGCGTATGGAGGCGAATGGTCGCGGCCTTGTGCTCATCGGACAGGCCACACCGATCATCCAAGAGGCCTTTGCTGGAAGTGCCCTTCCCGTCGTGCTCGCAAGCTCGATGGACGACGCCGTCATCCAGGCACGTGCCCTGGCACAACGAGGCGATGCCATCCTTCTCGCACCGGCGTGCGCGAGCATGGATATGTTCCGCAACTACGCGCATCGCGGCGATGAATTCGCCCGCGCCGCAAAGGCTTTGGGGGCAACACCATGACCCCGAAGAAGCCGCTCCGCAGCCAGTCGAAGGCGCCACTCTTTGCGTGGACCAAGACCGCCAAGGCGGCAGTTGGACAGGCGGATCCTGTGCTCCTCGCAACCGTCGTTGCGCTCATCGCCTTCGGCGTCGTGATGGTCTTCTCGGCCAGCGCCGTCTTTGCCTCGCAGTCGCGCTTCACCAACCACGACGGCAACTATTTCCTCATTCGCCAAGGCCTCTACGCGCTCGTCTCCGTGCCCGTGATGCTCCTTGTTTCGCGCATCGACACCAAGCGCTGGCAGCCGCTCGCGTATCCGATTCTCGCCATCACCACCGCGCTCATGCTTGCCACGCTCTTCATCGGCCACAGCGTCGGTGGCGCGACGCGCTGGATTCAAGTGGGCCCGGTGAACATCCAGGCGGCTGAGCTCGCGAAGGTGGCCATCGTCATCTACCTGGCGCACTCGCTCTCGAAGAAGAACAGCGATCAGATTCGCTCGTTCAAGGTCGGCATCCTTCCGCACCTTCTTGTGCTCGGCGTGCTCGCGATTCTCTCGTACCGCCAGAACGACCTTGGCAGCGCGATGATGTTCGGCATCCTCACGCTCGTGATGCTCTTTGCGGCGGGCGCAAAGATCGGTCCCATCGCACTCATCGTGCTTGGCACCACAAGCCTCGTCGCACTCGCCATCGCACTCTCTCCCTGGCGTCGCGGACGCATCGAAGCCTTCTTCGACCCCTTCGCCCATCGCCGTGATTCTGGCTACCAAATCGTCGAGTCGATTCTCTCCTTCGGCTCCGGCGGATGGACGGGCGTGGGCCTGGGCGACAGCCGTCAGAAGCTCTTCTTCTTGCCCGAGGCGCACACGGATTTCATCGGCGCCATCATCGGTGAAGAGCTCGGCTTCGTCGGCATCGTCTTGCTCGTCTGCGCCTTCGCGCTTGTGATCATTCGCGGCTTTCGTGCGGCCTTCCGCGCCGAGAATGAACACGCCTCTCTCTTGGCCGTCGGAATCACGACGTTCATTGGAACTTCGGCCTTCGCCAACCTCGCGGTAGCGATGGGTCTTTTGCCCACCAAAGGGCTTGTTCTTCCCTTCATTTCTTATGGCGGTTCATCGCTCCTGGTCTGTGCGGGAGCGATGGGCATCGTGCTCTCTGTGTCGAGACACGCACAACGCGAAGACGAGACGGTCAACGCAAGTGCATCGGCAACCAAAGCATCGGGCGAACGAGGCGGTTCGCACGATGTGGAAGGTGCCGACGACGACATGGTGGTCGCGCGAGAAGCAGGCATGGCGGCAGCAAGTGAGGGCTCACGGATTGCGCGGGCGAGCGCGGTACGTGGGCTTCGAGGAGTCACAACATGATCCAGCGCGTGATCGTCGCGGGAGGTGGCACGGGAGGCCATCTCTTTCCCGGCATCGCAGTCGTCGACGAGCTTCGTCGTCGTCATCCAGGGCTCGAAGTGCTCTACGTGGGCACGGCGCGGGGGATTGAATCCCGCGTGATCCCACAGATGAACGAGAAGCTTGAGACGCTCGATGTGAGCCCATTGAAGGGCACGACACTCCTGGGTCGACTCCAGAGCCTCGCGAAGCTGCCTTCAGCCTGGGGGCATGCGATTGCGATTCTCCGTCAACATCGGCCCGACGTCGTTCTCGGCGTGGGCGGGTACGCCTCCGGGCCGATGTTGATGGCGGCGCGATCCCTTGGCATTCCATGCGCACTGCTGGAGCAGAATGCGCATGTCGGTCTCACCAACCGCATCTTGAGCAAGCTCGTGGGCCGCGCCTACGTCTCCTTCGAAGAGACGCGCGCGACCTTTGGTGATGCAGCACGCGTGGTGGGCAACCCCGTGCGACGCACCTTCGTCGACGCGGCCAAGCTCGCACTCACCGACCCTGAGGGGTTCGATTCCACAACGCAGCGCATCCTCGTGATGGGCGGCTCGCAAGGCGCACGCACCCTCAACCGCGTGGTCCCCGAGGCCATCGCGAAGCTCGGCGTGCACACGCGCTCGATCGAGGTTGTGCATCAAACGGGCGCCGCGATGAAGGACGAAGTCGAGGCGCAGTACCGCGCGCTCGGTGTGAACGCGAAGGTCGTTCCCTTCATCGATGATGTGGCGCGCGCGTACACCAACGCGAGCCTCGTCGTTTGTCGCGCAGGCGCATCGACCTTGGCCGAGCTCTGCGCGGTTGGTCGCGCGTCGATTCTGATCCCCTACCCCTTCGCCGCGGATGATCACCAGACGAAGAACGCCAAGAGCCTTGAGGCCTCGGGCGCAGCACTCACCTTCGCCGATCAGAGCGTCGATGCGGAGACGCTCGCCAACGCGATGAAGCGTCTCTTTGATGATCCCGCGCAGCGTCGCGCAATGTCCGATGCGGCACGTCGTCGTGGTCGCCCGGATGCAGCTGCTTCCATCGTCGACGATATGGAGGGCTGGCTTGATGCAAGTGCGTCGCAGGGCGCATCCACGCCCGGAGAAGGCAAACGCGAGGTCGGCCATCCGAGCGCCGTGGAGAACACCGTCGATGTCGCGGACGACGACTCCAGGTCGGCTCCTTTGTTGGATGTCGGCGAGGCGCTGCAGGCCAGCGCGACCTCTCCCTTCGGGCGCGTCGACTTTCAGAGCGGCCGTCGGATGCGGATGACGCGCTCGGTGCCTGCGCTTCGCGTCGTGCCCTTCGAGGCCACACTCACGTTGAACTCGCGACCTTCCTGAGTTCCAGCGTCATCGGCGGCACAGCGTTGGCCGCTTTTTGATAGCCTGCGCTCATGCGCACGCTTTGCCTCATCGCCTCGCTCATCGCCCTCCTCTGCCTCGCGCCCACACGCGCGTCGGCACAGCCACTCATCGTGATCGATGCTGGCCACGGAGGATCGGACCCGGGCGCTGTCGGCTGCTCGCTCCAAGAGGCGGATGTCGTGCTCGATGTTTCGACGCGACTGCGCACCTTCTTGGAGGGCGCTGGCATTCGCGTCGCGTTGACGCGCGATAGCGATGTCGCGGTGGGCCTCACGGCACGTGCGACCTTCGCGAATGGGATGAGCGCGGATGGCTTTGTCAGCATCCACTCCAACGCCAACGGCGGGACACCCGCGACCGGCACCGAGACGTGGATCGCCAACGCTGCGGGTGCGCGCTCCCTCTCACTCGCAACGGGGATTCAGAATGCGATGGTCGCGGAATGGGCGCTCGCAGACCGCGGTGTGAAGCGCGCTGACTTCGTTGTCGTCCGCGCCACGACAATGCCCTCGGCCCTGGCCGAGCTCGCGTTCACCAACCGCTGCACGCCCGATGCTGCACTGCTTGGGTCGGCCACCGCGCGGCAACGTCTCGCAGAGGCACAGGGCCAGGCCATTCTTGATTGGCTTGGCGTCTCACCGGTCATGGGCGGCATCCTCCGCGGCGTCGTCTTTGAGGACCAGGGCGTCGGCACGATGGACCTCTCCGTGCGCCTTCCGGGTGCAAGCGTGCGCATCATGGAGACAGGCGCGACGTTCACCGCCGCAGCGCCCGACGGCGCGTGGTCTTTCATGCTCCCTGCCGGCACCTACACCGTCGTGGTTGATGCCGCCGGACACACGCGCTCGACGCGCACCTGCATGGTCACCACAGGCACGACGTGGTGCTCGATTGGGCTCTTCCCCGCCGCGATGGAAGACGCGGCCGTGCTCATGCCCGACGCAGGTCGTCCTGTGGATGCCGCGGTCGCTCCGGTCGACGCACGTGCGCCCGCCGTCGACGCGGCCGCCGCCGCTGTCGATGCGACAGTCAACGGCGACACCGGTGGCGTCATCCGGCCGCTCTCGGTTGGCTGCGGATGCAGCGCAGCAACAGCGCCCCATCGCGCCTCGGCATCGCTCGCCTTCCTCCTCCTGATGAGCGCGGTCTTGTGGCGCAGGCGCGCGCGCGCTGCCCTTCTCGTCACGAGCGCAGCGGCGCTTGGCTGCAGTGAGGAGGCAGCCCCCGCGCAAGCTCCCGTGACGCAGAGCACGCAGGAGACGGCCCCCACGATCGCGTTGCGCGAGGGTGCTCCGCTGCGCGTCACAGAAGAGCGCGAGTTCCTCGTCGACACCACAGC
>JBILQT010000542.1:0-3285 GCA_044373065.1 Sandaracinaceae bacterium | reverse complement strand
TCCTTCCGGGCGCGCTCAGGCTGAAACCAAAATCTGAGCGGTCTCAGATCAACTCGAGCGCGTTCTGACTAGTCGTCAATCGCACTCGCCGTGCGCATCGTAACCAGCTCCTCTGCGGCCGTCGGATGAATGCCGATCGTCTGATCAAACTGCGCCTTCGTCGCGCCGCAGCGCAGCGCCACCGCGAAGCCCTGCACCATCTCGCCCGCATCATCGGCCACGACATGCACGCCCAGCACTTTGTCCGTGTCGCGGCAGACGACGAGCTTCATGAAGGCGCGCTGCGATGAGCCGCCGACCGTGTGGCGCATCGGCTTGAAGTCGGCCTTGTAGATCGCGAGCTTCTTGCCCGAGGCACGCGCATCGGACTCGGTGAGGCCCACCGTTGCAACGTGCGGCGCGGTGAAGACGGCCGTCGGGATATGCGCGTAGTCGAGTGTCTGCTTGGGGCCTGCGCCGAAGAGATTGCGCGCGAGCGTCATGCCCTCTGCGAGTGCAACCGGCGTGAGCTGGATGTGGCCAATCACATCGCCCACCGCATGAAGCCAAGGCAGGTTCGTCGTGTACGCCTCCGAGACGGCGACGGCGCCTCGACGCTGCACCACACCGAGCGCATCGAGACCAAGCCCCTCAATCAAGGGCTCACGGCCTGTCGCAAAGAGCACCGCGGAGGACTCGTGCGCGCCATGCTTGGTGTGCACGCGCAGCTGATCTCCAGTGCGCTCAAGCGAGGTCACCTCGTCATGAAACGAGACCTCGATGCCCTGCTTCTCAAGCTCCTTCGCGACGAAGCTCGACACATCGTGATCGAAGTGCGGCAGCACCTGCTGATGCTTCGCGACGACACGCACCTGCACACCGAGCGCGGCGAAGATCCCCGCGAACTCAAGGCCGATGTAGCCCGCGCCCACGATGGTCAGGCGCTTGGGCAAGGCTTCGAGCGTGAAGAGATCATCGGAGACCCAACCAAGCTCTGCGCCTGGAATGGATGGCCTGCGCGGCGTCGAGCCTGTCGCGATGAGCACATGCCGCGCACGCACCACACGCGCCTTGCCGAGGGCATCACGCACCTCGACGGTGTGCTCGCCGATGAGCCGCGCATCGCCCTCCAGAATCTCCACGCCGACGCCCTCGACGAGCTTCTTGTAGATGCCGTTCAGTCGCTCCACCTCGCGCGAGGTGTTCGTGCGCAGCACGTTCCAATCGAAGGTGCGATCCGGGACGCTCCAGCCGAACGCGGCCGACTCGGCGAAGTCATGCGCGAGGTGTGCGCCGTAGACGAAGAGCTTCTTCGGGACGCAGCCGACGTTGACGCAGGTGCCGCCCATGCGTGCGCGCTCCGCGAGCCCGACCTTGGCGCCGAGCGATGCTGCGATGCGCGATGCGCGGACTCCGCCTGAGCCGCCGCCGATCACGAAGAGGTCGAAGTCGTATGCCGTCATTGCTGGGCTCCAATGCGCGGTGCAAGGTCGCGCATGCCGCGAACCTCACCGGATCTCTCTCTCTATCACTTCGACTCCTGCCCGTACTGCGCGCGTGTGCGTCACGCGATCGCGAGCCTCGATTTGCAGATCGAGTACCGCGACATCCACAAGGACGAGAAGCACCTCGATGCACTCGTCGCCGCACGCGGAAGGCAGACTGTCCCCGTGCTGCGCATCGCAGGCCCGAACGGCGACACCTGGATGCCCGAGTCGGCCGACATCATCGCCTACCTCCGCGAGCGCTTCACGAAGGCTTGATTCAGAGCTTGTCGCTAGACCGCTCATCTTTTGATTTGATCCTGGCTTACGTCCTCGGGCCCTCCCTGCGACGTAGCTCCGCTACGCCTCAGTCGGGCCCTGCGGGCGCGCTCAGGCTGAAATCAAAATCTGAGCGGTCTCAAGTCAACATGAACGGGATCTAAATCGCTCCCGCGATTTCGCAGTTGGGGCCCTTCGGGCACCCAAACCCCGTAAGGCGGTTTCAGGAGTGTCGAGAAACCGACGCTCGTATGTCTTGGAGTCGTCCCTCGCGTCGACTTATCGACACTCCTTCAACGAGCGAAGACGCGCGTTGGGTCCTTGAACGACTTCAACTCAATCGCGTTGCCGCTCGGGTCTTCCACAAAGAGCGTGGCTTGCTCTCCGACTTGCCCCGCAAAGCGAATGCGCGGCGCGACGAGGAAGCGCACGCCGCGTTCCGTCCAGACGCGCGAGGTCTCCTGCCACTCTTCCCAGGGCAGGATGAGCCCGAAATGCCGCACGGGGATGCCATCGCCATCGACCTCATTGGTGGGCATCTGCAAGCGCTGAAGACCGTCCACGAGATGCGCGGAGAGCTGATGCCCGCGGAGGTCGAAGTCGATCCAGCGCTCCGCCTCGCGACCCACGCTGCAGCCGAGCTCGTCGACGTAGAAGCGGCGCGCGGCCTCGATGTTGTGGACGGGGAAGGCGAGATGAAAGGCGGGCATGCGCGGATTCTCTCTGCGTCGCATCGACTACGGCAAGCAGCGAAACCCGCGAACGATGCTGTTGTCCAAGCTGCGATGCGCGTCCTTCTTGCCAGTACCCTCTTCGCCCTTGGTTGCGGTGGTGCACAGACGACGGCCCCAGCGCCCACGCCGCCCCAAGCGCCCGTCTTTGCGACGCCCACCGCGCTGCCCTCCGGTGTGGAGACAGGCGATGTGCAGTTCGCAGAGATGGCTCCTCCCGAGGCACTCGACAGGTTTGGCGTCGTGCGCTTTGACGGCGACGGAGAGCAAGCCTGCGGCGTGACGCGCGAGGGCCGCGTCTTCTGCGCGCACCCCGATGGAAGCACCTTCGAGCTCACTGGCTTTCCGCCCGCGATCGATGTCGAGGTCGGCAACGGCTGTGGCGAGCCGCTCTGCATCCTCACGGCCGATCACGTCGCAATGTGCATCACTACGCGCATCGGCGAGTGGGACCCACGCGAGCGCATCGAGATGCCCAACGTGCAAGACCTCTCGATGCACGGCTGCTTCGGCTGCGCCGTCTCGCTGGATGGCCACCTCGCATGCTTCGGCGCACGCACCGACCACCGCGCATTCCTCCAGCCACCACGGCTTGTCGCAGGGCTCGATCACGTCACCGAGGTGCAGGTCGAGGCGGCACGCATCTGCGTGAACGTGAACCGCGAGCGCATCGTCTGCGCGGCGGAGTGACCCTGAAGTAAATCGCCCGGGGCGGTCGGATAGGTCGTCGGGAGGCCGATGAAATCGCCCGGAGCGATTGGATAGGTCGTCGGGGGGCCGATGAAATCGCCCGGGGCGATTGGATAGGTCGT
>JBILQT010000186.1:0-14534 GCA_044373065.1 Sandaracinaceae bacterium | reverse complement strand
GGGGCTCGATCCGGGACCATTCAATGTCGGTGAGTTCGTGACGTCGCACCGAAACCGTAGATCACGTTCTCGAATTCGTGTCGATCCTCAAAGAAAGAGGATGTGCGGGTTTGAAGACACGCTCTAGAACTGCCGCATCGCAGCCACTGGGTCATTGCCGAGCCAGGCTGGGAAGAGGTGGCAGATCGTTCGTTGGACTGGGCGCGCAAGCGAGGCGCTCTTCGCTAAAGGCAGCCACCGACCGGCACGCACCATGTGCCGTTGCCAGGTTCCATGTTGCGCGGCGCGGTCAGCAAGATGCGCGATTGCGTCCCGACGGATCCAACGTCGTCGAGCTTCGATTGGTAGGCGAAGGGGTAGACGTTCATGCACTCAATCGTCGCATCTCCCCCATATTGAAATGTGACCTCATAGGTGAGCAGCGTGCGCCCGACGACACCTTGAAAGGTCGGCCCCGAGAGGCCGCGGACGTTGGCGACGGGGGTCGCACCGATGGCGGTGGTTTGCAGGTAAAAATCAGCGGCGCCTTCGCCCATCCCAAAAGGCCTTGGTCGCGCGATGAATGCGCCCGAGTAGTCGCCACCTTCGCCGCGCACCGTGAACGTGAGCGCGGTGTTGTTCGTGGCGAGTCGGTCGGTGATGAGCGTGATGAGCGTGTTGCGATCGGGCGAATCGATCGCGAGCGGGTCTGCGTACACCTGGAGCTCGGCCAGGTCGGAGAAGCCATCGCCGTCGGTGTCGGCACTGTTGATGTCGAGGTCGCGCTCGCGCTCGGTGCGGTCGCAGAGGCCATCGCCATCGGTGTCGCGCACAGGCTCCACGGCATCCGAGCGACCTGCATCCTGCCGAGGCGGCGTCGGGCAGCCCGTGGCGCAGAGCACCACCAAGCCAAGCACAGAAGACCGGACGTAAGTCACGAGGCGAGCCTGTGCCCGCGCACTCCGTTCAGCAAGAGTGCGCCTCCGAATCAAACCTCGAAGGGCCACACGCGAAGACAATCTTCATGGCTCCCCGAGATGAGTTCGCGCCCGCTGACCGAGAATGCGAGCGCACCGACTCCGCTCGCCGAGGCCTTGAAGGCCGAGATGCTTCCGTCGCGACGCACAACGACGATTGCGCCCGAGTTGGTGCCGAGGACGAGATGTCCCTCGTCGTGAAACGCAAGCGCTGTCAGGTGATGCGAGCGCTTCCGCAACGCGCGCGTGTCGTCGACGGCTTGGCGCAGCGCGTACTCCGCGCGCACCGTGCCTGTGGCGGCATCGAGCACAACGCAATCATGCGGAAGGCCCGAACCTGCGCACACGAGCTGGGTGCCATCGGGGCTCAGCGCGAGGGCGAGCAGGGAGAAGCGGAAGCTGTCTCTCAACGAAGGCAGCTCCCACAACGTTGCGCCGTCTTCGCGCCGAAGGGCCACGATGCGTCGACCGCGCGTGGCCGCGTAGATCACGCGCTGATCGGGCGAGGGCACCGCACACGTGAACTCATCGAGCAGCTCTGCCTCGCAGAGCAACCGTGCTTGGCGCGTCACGAGATCAAACGAGACGAGTCCCGGCGTCTCGGGGAGTGCGAGCTGCGCGAGCAACGCAGGGTTCGCGCGGTAGCCGGGCAGGCGCGTCGTTGCGTACGTCTTTTTGTCGATTGCGATGTTCGGCTTGGGTGTGTGCGCGAGCAGGCTTGTCTCGGAGAGCCATCGGAAGGGCCGCACGAGCGGCAGCGTTTCCAACACATCGAGGGTTGCCGCGTTCACCAAACACATCGAGGCGTTCTCACCCTCGTGATGCGGACCCGCGGCGAGCCACGTGGATCGCGAGGCATCAAATGGACCGAACACGCCCGTCTGTGCTGCGCGAATGGAGCCATCCGCGTTGCGGTGGGTGATGCCGCCTGGCGATGCGGCGAAGCCTTCGTGATGCGCGACCACGTAGGAGCCATCGGGCATCGCGACGATGTGGGTCGTGTTCTTCGCCGAACCCTTCGCGAACACCTTGGAACTCACGCGCTGCGTGGGCGGCTTCTTCGGTGCGATCCAATGCTCGTCGATGGCCATACGCCACCGTACGGTCCGCCCTCAGTCCTTCCTCGCGCAGATGCGTGCGACCTCTCACGTGTGTGAGCAAGCTCAAGCTCCACGCACCTCGCACACTGCAACCGCCATGGCGAAACCACTCAATCCAAACGCAGTCGGTCAGACCACCGAGCCGCTCAAGTTTACCTACCGCTGGCAAGACGTTGCGCTCTACGCGCTCGGCGTCGGCGCGGGCCAGAGCGAGCTCCCCTTTGTCTACGAGGGCTGGCGAGAAGAAGGCCAGGCCGGTGGACCGCTCGTGCTCCCGACCTACGCCGTCATCCCCACCTTCGAGGCCTGCAAGGCGCTCTTCGATGTCGTCGGCGGTGACTTCGGGGGCGTCGTCCATGGCGGCCAGCTCATTCGTCTGCACAAGCCCTTCGCGTCGGAAGGAACGCTGATGACGATCGGCACCGTGAAGAATGTCGGTGATCTGCGACGCATGGCGCAGGTCGTCTTCGCGACCGAGACGCGCGATGAAGCGGGCGATCTCGTCTGCGAGACCGAGTGGACGATCATGTATCTGCTCGACGGCGGCTTCGGCGGTGAGGCGCCTCCCAAGAGCATCCGTGTGCGCGCGCCCGAGCGTCCGGCGGATTGGAAAGTCGAGTACCCGACCTCGCGTGATCAAGCGCTGCTCTACCGCTTGAGCGGTGATCACAACCCCCTGCACGCCGACCCGCGCGCTGCCGAGAAGGCCGCGAAGGTCACGGAGGGAAAGCCCATCCTTCACGGCCTCTGCACCTACGGCTACATCGGTCGCGCGCTGCTTGAGCACGAGTGCGGCGGTGACCCTTCGAAGCTCAAGCTCTTTGTGGGACGCTTCTCCAAGCCCGTGTGGCCTGGCGACACCTTGGTCGTCGAAGGCTGGCGCGAAGACGGGCGCGTGATTGTCGTCGCGGGTACGAAAGAGCATCCCGAAGAGCCGATTTTCTCGAACGCCTGGGCCGAGATTGCCCGTTAGTTCGAAGATGATTTCAATGTGATTTGAATAGGGTTGAGAGCTGAGTTCCACGGAACCGAAAGACGAGGAAGAACATGAAGAAGCTGAACAAAGAGATCTGGATCGTTGGCGCCAAGCGAACCGCATTCGGCGGCTTCAGCGGCTCGCTCAAGGACATCAGCGCGATCGACCTCGCGGTACACTCGACGAAGGCCGCGCTCGCACAGTCGGGCCTCAATGCGGACGAGATCGATCAGACGATCCTCGGCAATGTGCAGCAGACCTCGAAGGACGCGATCTACGGCGCCCGTCACGTGGGCCTCAAGGCCGGCGTGCCGATCGATCGCCATGCGTTGACGGTGAATCGCCTTTGCGGCTCAGGCTTTCAGGCGGTGATCAACGCGGCCGAGCAAATCGTGATGGGCGAGGCCAAGGCGGTGATCGCAGCGGGCTCGGAGAATATGAGCCAGGCGCCGCATGCGATGTGGGGCTTGCGCGATGGCGGTGCGAAGTTCGGCAAGCCGCCAGAGATGGTCGACACGCTCTACACGGCGCTGCACGACACGTTCACGAACTCGCCGATGGGCATGACGGCGGAGAAGCTCGGCGCGCAATACGGCATCACGCGCGAGATGTGCGATGCGTTCGCGCTTCGCTCGCAGCAGAAGTGGGCCGCATGCTGGGAGGCTGGCGGCTTCAAGGATGAGATCGCGCCGATCGAGATCGTGGAGCGCAAGGGCACCAAGGTCATCGACAAGGATGAGCACCCGCGCGCGACGACGATGGAGATCCTCGCGAAGCTCTCGCCCGTCTTCCAGAAGAACGGTCTCGTCACGGCTGGCAACGCATCGGGCATCAACGACGGCGCAGCGACGCTCATCGTGGTCGATGGCGAGTGGGCCAAGTCGCGCGGTCTCACGCCGCTCGCGAAGCTCGTGCAGTGGGGCGTTGCAGGCGTCGACCCGACGATCATGGGCATCGGCCCCGCACCGGCCATCCGCAACGCGCTTGATCGCGCGGGCCTCAAGATCGACGAGATCGATCTCTTCGACGTGAACGAAGCCTTCGCGCCGCAGTTCCTTGCGGTCCAGAAGGAGCTCGGCTTGCCCGAGGAGAAGTCGAACGTGAATGGCGGCGCCATCGCGCTCGGACACCCGCTTGGCGCAAGCGGCGCGCGCATTACGGCAAACCTCATCTACACGCTCAAGCGCACCAACAAGCGCTTCGCGGTGGGCTCGGCCTGCATCGGCGGCGGCCAGGGCTTGGCCGTCGTGCTCGAGCGCTGCTGATTCCCAACGCAGCATGGACAGAGCCCGCGTCCTTCTGGATGCGGGCTTTGTCGTTTCAGCGCCCCTCAAGCTCGTCGATGGTCTTGGGCCAGTTGTCCTTCAAGAGACGCGAGAGGCTGCGATCAGCGAGCAGCTTTCCACCGGTTTGGCAGCGCGCGCAGTAGTTCGATTCGTTCTCGGCGTAGACGATGCGCTGTACGTCGGATCCGCAGACAGGGCAGGGCGTTCCGTACTTTCCGTGCACGGCCATCTCGGGCCTGAACGCGGTGACTTTCTTGGGGAAGGCCTTCTCGGTCTCTGCGACGAGGCGCGCCGTCCACTCGCGCAGCACGCGCTGTGTGGTCGTGTAGAGGTTCGTGATGTCGTCCTCGCTCAAGCGGTCTGAGCGCGTCACGGGCGAGAGCTTGGCGGCGTGCAGAATCTCGTCGGAGTAGGCGTTGCCGATGCCGGAGAAGAGGCGCGGATCGGTGAGCGCGCGCTTGAGCGTGTGCCGCTCACGAAGGAGCGCCTCGCGAAATTGATCACGCGTGACTTCGAGTGGCTCGACGCCTCCGCGGCGGAACGGCTCGAGGGCATCACGGCCACGTACGAGATGGAGCGAGGCTCGCTTTTTCGTGGACGCCTCAGTCAACAGAAGCGTGCTGCCGGGGAAATCGAATGCGAGAAGGCCAATCTTTCCCGGCACTTTGGCCTTTGCGTCATCGCTCCACTGAAAGCGCCCGGAGACCATCAGGTGGATGACGGCGAAGCGCTCCTCGTTGAATGCGAAGACGATGCGCTTGCCGATGCGCTCGATGCCTTCGAGTTGGGCTCCGTAGAAGTCGCGCGGCCCTGGGTCGACGGAGCGCAACACGAAGGGCGAGGCGAGGCGGATGCCCTCCAGTGTTTGTCCGACGAGCCGCTTCGTCAGCGCATGTTGGTAGGCCACGATGTCGGGAAGCTCGGGCATGCGCAGAGTTTACGCGTGCTTCCCCGTGCCAGAGGACTCTTTGGGAGTCTCACGCGCTGTGGGAATCTCTGCCGTCATGTCCGCCGGCGTTCACCCTCCCGTGCAGTCTCGCGCGTCCCGTCCCGCGACGAGCGTCATCGTCGCCTCTTCGATCATCGCGGGCATTCTGCTCGCCGTGGCATTCGCTGTTGGGGAGGCTTGGATACGAGATGAGCTCGTCGCTGCGCTCGTCATCCCTGGCGCTGTCGCCATCGTGGTCGCGATGGGGGCGCTCATCGCCCTGGGCAAGCGCGGCGACCGCTGGACCCCCCTTCGGATGTTCGGCGCCTGGGCATTGCTCGTCCCGCTCGTCGACGCACTCGCGACGTTTTGCATCCTCGTGATGACCTCAGAGCGGCTCGAGTACATCGGTCACGCGGTCGTTCAATCCGCCGTAAGAGCCGAGGTCGCGGTGGGCGTGGCTGGGCTCGTCCTCTTCGCGGCGTGGCTGCGCGGTCGATTGCGCGAGGTGAGTGCACGGAGTCGGTAGCGAACGAGTCCGCAGAATTCTTGGAGGCCGATCCCGCTCCATCTAGGGTCGGGCTCATGCGCATCCGATCTGCTCTCTCCCTCGCTCTTGGTGTGGCCTTCGGCGCGGCCTCGCTCGCGTCTCTTCCTATGCTCACCGCGTGCTCGATGGCGCAGGGGTTGAACCCGGAGAATCGCCTTCAAGACCACGTCTACATGCTCAACGACGAGGCGCGTTGGGGACGCGTGGACCTTGCAGCGGGTCGTTGTGCACGTGCCTATCGTGGGGCTTTCGTGCGCAGTCATCGTCGCTGGGGCCGCGGCATCTCGATTGGTGATCTCGACGTGACGAACATCGCGATGATGCAGGCCGGCGCGCAGAGCCTCGTCACCTACAGCTGGATCGATGACAACACGATGGAGCTTCACCAGACGACCGTTCGCCAGAACTGGGTGGGCGAGGGCGATGGTTTTGCACTCGCCGGCGAAGACATCGTGGGCGGCGACGATGGGCTCTACCTCGATGTGACCGGCGGGCCGCAGCGCCTTGTTGGCGCGGACTCCGAGATTCTCATCGATGAGGATGGAGAGATGGGCGCAGCGCTCGCGGGTGAGATGCAGGACGAGCACCCTGAGGGTGTCTCTTCGACGACGGATGCGGCTGCGTCGGATGCGACTTCGGGTGGCGAGACCAGTGGGCCAACGCATGCCGCCGACGGGCGCGAACTCACCCCAGGCGAGCGCGCAATCGCAGCGCAACGCCCCCGTCCGCGCCGCCGCGATTCGCAAGGACAGCTCATCCAAGAGTGAGCCCAAGGTTGATTGACTGAATGGTCAGTCAATCGCGTCGACATCAAAAAGCCCAGTCTCAGACTGGGCTTTCGTCGTTTCGAGTCGCAGCCGATGTGCCGCGCTATTCCCAGCCTCGGAAGGAGTCCATGGTGGTCGTGGCTTCCATCGTGGTCTCCATCGTGGGTTCGACGGGCGCCTGCATGGTGGTGGTGTCCATGGTCGTCGCCGGCGTGCCGCCACCTGGGCCGCGTTGCTCTGTGCCGCGCCCACGGGACATCTGGAACATCAGGCTCTGGTCTTCGGAGAACACGACGAGCTGCTCGATGGCGCGATAACCCTCGCACTCGATGCGGATCTGGGTCGGCGTAAGCGTGCGCAGCTGTGGTGCATCGAGTGGGTTTGGATACTCCACACCGCCGATGAGGATCCGTGCCTCGGAGGGCTCGACGCGAATGCGGATGCGCACTTCTGCTGCGGGAGTCGGCGTGGCCGGGGCCTCGACACGTGTCCCTGCAGGTTCGTGTGGAACCGGAACGGGTGGCGTTGCGCTCGGAGGCGTGGAGGTCTCCGTTGATGTGGAAGTCTCCGGATTGCTGGAGAACACGCCCGAAGCCGCCGCACCACCGAGGCCCAGCAGGAGTGCTGCCGCGAGTGCGCCGCCTACGAGGACGCCGCGATTGGACGAGGGCAACGTCACCGGCGAGTCGCTTGGCGTCGCAAGCGGTTCACGCACCGCGGGCCGAATGCTCGTCGTCTGCTTTCGTTGCCCCTCGGGCGCCGCGCCACGCAAGCCGGGGTCTGTCGTGAGCACGACCGTCGCGGGCGACGCGGGGCCTTGGAACGAGCCGTCCGGTCGCGTGCCTGAGGGGCCGTCGGGCTCCATCTCGGCGCGCGGCTTCTTTCGAGCGAGTGCGGTCGCCTTGAACTTGTCCGCGGCCGACTCCGAGTTTGCACGCGCCCCGGGATCACTCAGCTCGGGGGCTGCATCGACCTGGGCGAATGCGGCGAGACCTTGTTCAAGCTCGCGCATGGTCTGAACACGCCGGTCGAGATCCTTCTCGAGGCACTTCATGATCAGATCGGCCAGGCCCTGCGGGAGGTCTTTTCGGAAGAGCGAGACAGGGTCGGGGTCGGTCGCGACGATGCTCATCAAGAGCATCGGGTAGCTCTCCGCATCGAAGGGACGACGCGCCGCCAGGAGCTCGTAGAGCATGACGCCGAGAGCCCAGATGTCGGTGCGGTGATCGACGTTCTTGGAACCCTGCGCCTGCTCGGGGGACATGTACGTCGGCGTGCCCATCGCCATGCCCGTGCGCGTGAGGCCCTTGTCGACGCCGCTCGAGTGCATCTTCGAGATGCCGAAATCGAGCACCTTTACGAAGTCCGGGTCGCCGTTCCGCTCGATGAGGAAGACGTTCTCCGGCTTCATGTCGCGATGGACGATGCCTTTGTCGTGCGCGGCCCCAAGGGCATCGGCGATCTGACGGCAGATGTGCACGGTGCGCTTGATCGCGACTGCGCCGTCATCGCAGAGCGCTGCGAGAGGCTTGCCGGCCAGGTGCTCCATCACGAGGAAGGGCGCACCGTCGGGCAGGTCGCCCATGTCGGTCACATCGATGATGTGCTCATTGCCGATGAGGGTCGCCGCACGCGCCTCGCGCTTGAAACGCGCGACGATGTCGCCATCCCGCGAATACTCGCGATGCAGGCATTTGAGCGCGACCTTCTTGCCGATCAGCAAATGCTCGGCTGCGTACACGCCGCCCATGCCGCCGGTTCCGAGAATCGAGAGGATTCGGTAGCGGTCAGAGACGACCATTCCGATGCGCTCGTCCTCGTTGGTGGAGCCGCTGTCCAACGCGTCGAGATTCGAGGCACGCGGTTCATCGTGCTCGAGGGCGTATCCGTCTTCTTGTTCTTGCGCGCCCACAGGGATGGCCGAGCCTAACAGAAGGATGCGGGCCTCCGTCGAGTGGCAAAGAACACGGGTGCTGAAAAAGAGAGATGGCTCTCGCCTCGATGGAGCGCACTGGGCGAGCACCGTAAGCGTTCCAAGCGCGCGAGAATTGTTCCCGCTATGCTCACGTGTTCATGCGTCGCCTACAGAACGCGCGCCTTTCGGCGGCGCTTCCACTCCTCCTCGCTCTTCCGCTTCCTGCGCTCGTGGGCTGTGGAGGGGCAGTCCAGTCGACGCGTCTTCAGGATGCGATCGATGACGTGAGCTTCGATGAGTCTCGGCGCCGCTACCTTGAGCTCGCGCCAGAGGACCCGGCACGGGTAGCGCTCCGCACGCAGCTCACAGCCCATCTCGCCACCCTCACCGAGGCCGTGCTCCTCGCGGCTGACTACGACGAAGTCGTCGTTCACTTGGCCGACATGACGGCCCTCCTGGCACCGCTCGACTTCGAAGAAGGGCGCGCATTGCCCGCGGAATTGCGTCCTTTGGCGGAGTTCGTTGCGACACACGGGACGCGGCGTGGCGATGAGGCGCGCGTCCTTGCCGCGCATCTGATCTTGGCGCGTCTCGATCGGGATGATCAGGCGGTGCATGAGCGTGAGTACGAGCGTGTGAGCGCATGGGGCCGTGAGGCACGCGAGCCTGTGGGCCACGACATCATTGGCATCGTCGAGGGCGGCGTTGGCCTTGTGCACGTGTGGGAAGAACACGCGCGGCTCACGCCGACCCCAGCGGTGCTCGACCGGCTCTCTGGGATGTACCTGCATCTTCGCGATGCAGTGGCGGGAACGACGACCGAGGAGGGCTTTCGTCCACCGCGCTCGTTCGGTGACATGGAGCACCTTGAGATGGCTGCGGCCGTGATGCAGCGCGCCCCGCTCGAGGCTGCCGCAGTGTTTCTTGCGCGCGGCGATCTACGTGGTGCGCGTGCGCGCCTTGGGCAGCCCTCGGAGGGTGCGTCCGCGCCCCGCAGTGAAGACAGGCGCATCATCGCCGCGTTGGAAGAGGCCGACCGCACAGACGCTGCGCCGCTCTTCGAACTCGCGAATGTGTTCATCGAGGCGCGGCCGGATGTCTCGCTTGGCCTTTGTCGATTGGGCTTGAGACGCTTCCCGACCGATGCGCGTTTTCCGCTTTGCCTCGCCCGCATCGGTGCCGCGACGGGCGTGCTTGGCGATACGGCCGATTACTATGTACACGCAGTCGATCTCGCGCCCACCGAGCTCGATCTCTACGACGAGGCGCTCGATACGCTGCGCACCATGATCGATCGCGGTGCCTTTGAGAACGCGCGCGATATCGGCGAAGTACGGATCGCCGGTCGCGCCTCGACCCTCATCATCGCGCAACGTCTGGAGCGATTCCCAAGCGCCGAGTCGCCACCCCTCGACACTACGCGCCTTGAGCTTGCGCTCGCGCGCGCAGAGCTCTTTCGAGGACGCGCCTCCGAGGCGACGCGACACTTCGAGGCTTCGATCACCGCAACGCGAACGCAGCACGTGGATGTGCTCGTTTCGATTCGTTCGCGCTTGGAGCTTGGTCGGCTCGTGCTGCGCTTGGGCGCGCCAGCGCACGCCATCGAGCTTGCAACGGACGGCCTTGAGATCACCCCGCAGAACACCGCGAGCGACACCTCGCGTGCTCGCTTTGAGAGCCTCCTGGGCGATGCCTTCCGCGTGCAGGGGAGTGCGACTGAGGCTGCTGCCCACTATCAACGCGCCCTCGTCCTCTTGGAGGGCGTGGATGAAGACACCGGCAACGAGAGCGAGCGGGCTGCGCGCGAAGTCTTGCACGGCATTCTCTTGCGCCGCCTAGGTGATCAGGCACGTTCGGGAGAGGCGTTTCGACGTGCCCTCGCGATTGCGCCCGAGGCCGATCTCGCTGCTGAAATTCTCCAGCACATCGCGGTCAACGCGCCAGACAGTGAGCTGGCCAATGAGGTGCTTCGCCGTGCCCGCATGGGCTCGCCCATCAGCGATGCGTGGAAGGTCTACCTCGCGCTCTGGACCGAGACCGTTCACGTCATGGCGCATGAGCCTGCCGACCTCGAAGTGACGCACATCTTCGAGAGCGACGCGGCCCGCAGTGGCTGGCACGCACAGCTCGCTGCGCTTGCCCTCGGTCGTCACACACTTGAGGAGACGCTTGCCGCAGCCGAGCACGACGGCGAGCGCTGTCAGGCGGAGTTTTACGAGGCGATGCGCCTTCTCCGCGCGAATCAACAGGTCGAGGCGCGCGCTGCATTTGAGCGTGTGATCGCGACCGGCATGGTGGGTCACGACGAGTACAGCGTGGCGAGCGACCTGCTTCTGCAACTGCATCCCTGACGCGCACAACGCGCGATTGAGAAGACATGACCCGACCGAACACCAACGCGCTGAAGAGCGAAGAGCTCAAGCGTGCGATCGATGATGCGACGAAGCGGAAACCGCAGCGTCTTACAGACCTCCTCCTGCGCTTCTCCGGGCTGCCCGGGCCCAAGCCCAACCTCACGCTCGCGGAGGCCGTGGGCGAGGCGCTTGCTGCACTCCCAGCGCGCGAGGCGTTGATGATTCTCGCTCCGCTCGCCGCGGATGTTTCACCACCGGACACGGCTGGGCCTTTCCTCTGCATCGTGGCGGCGTGGGGTTACGCGGGGCTCATCCGCAGGCGCAGTAACGAGCCAGCTGCTTGGCTTGCTTTGGCTGAGCTCGCGGCCGACGAACGCATGCCCGTGCGTGTCGGGACGACCGAGGCGTTGGCCACGCTCGCTGCACGCGACCCGCGCGGTGGTGATTTGCTCGTGCAGGCGATGCGCGAGTTCAGGGAGATCGAGGACCGCGAGATTCGCTGGGGCAGCATCGCGACCACGCTTGATGCGATCACGGAGCGAGCGCTTGGCAACACCAAGGACCGAGCAGCGTTGCTTGAGGTGACTTCGGACTGGCTCAAAGAGATGGTCGATGCGCGCCGTGCGGCAGAGCGCTCTGAGTCGCGACGTCGCGGCTTCCTCACCGTCACGCAGGCTTCGTGTGTCTTTGTGCGTGAGATTCACGGCGAGCCAGACGGCGCTGCATGGCTCGAGATGGAGTGCGCGCGCGCCTTCCATCCCGATGCGCGAAGGGCGTTTCAGTCGGCCATCGACAGGCTTGCGCGCCATGGCTCGTCGGAGCGCGCGAATGTGATCGATACGATCAGCAAGGCGCTTGCGACGAGCGCGAAGCCCGAGCGTGACCCGACGGCCATCCGCTGGGGGACGCGCCGTCGCGGCGAGCGCTGACGATGTTCGGTCGGATCAGCTGAAGACCTGGGCGCGTGCAGCTTCGCTGATGCGCTGCACCGCGGGGTGCTTGATGCGCCGCTCGACGGTGATGGCGTAGAAGCGCTCGCGCAGCTCGGGGGCACGCCCCACGACCTCGACGCGGAAGTTCTCGCAGATCTCCTTCTCGATGGCTGCGGGCCCCGGGAAGACACCCTCGCCGCGCTGCCCAAACACTTTCATCAGCGCACTGTCTTCGAACTCGGCGACCACGCGCGGCACGACCTGCTCGTTCTCCAACCAACGGTCCACCGTGCGTCGCAGGACGGTGTTCTCGGTGGGCAAGAGCACGCGCTCGCCGTGCAGGCTCTTGGGGAAGCCGCGTGCGAGCTTGGTCGCGATGTCTTTGCGCGCGAAGAACGAGACACCGCACTCGCCGAGCAAGTGGTTGAACGCTTTGACGCCGGGCATTGGTGACATCGGCGTGTCCGTGACGACGAGGTCGAACGCGTGCGTCGCGAGCGCCGCAACCAGTCGGTCTCCCTTGTCCTCCTTGCAGACGAGCTGAATGTTTGGGTCCTGCATCGCGGGCTGCAGAAGCCGGTAGGCGATCAGTTTCGGGACCACATCCGAGATGCCCACGTGAAGGCGCACGGGTTTCCCGCTGGGCCTCCCCTTGAGCGTCTCCTGCAGCTCGTTGCCCAGCCCGAAGATCTCGTCGGCGTAGCCGTAGACGAGCTTTCCCGCTTCCGTCATCTCAAGCATCCGGCCCGAGCGCACGAAAAGCTTCTCGCCGAGCGCCTCCTCCAGCGCACGGATCTGCCCAGAAATTGTGGGCTGCGCGAGTCGCAGGAGCTCGCCGGCCTTGGCGATCGTTCCCTCACGCGCGGTGAGATAGAAGTAGAGCAGGTGGTGGTAGTTGAGCCATTCCATCAGTTGCCTTTCCCGATGAGTTGGGGCGACTCATCGGTTGCGCCGATGACTGTAGACGAAAGAACCTGGGATGACGCGAGTCGTGTTTGTCCCCAGACAGAGAGTAGATGACGACCTCGACCACCGGGCCTGAATTGACCGAGAATCTCGAGCCCCTCGCTCGCATCGTTGAACGGTTGCTCGTCTTGACGGAGCGCTCGCGCAGCACGGCCCTCATCCATGCCGCGCTTCAGGACGCGCTTCAGTCGGCCCATGACGGGGAGGACGACACGCCGCACTGGATGCGGGTGCTTCAGCGCGCGCTTCAGGCGCTTGGCGTGCGCGCCTCGCGGATGAAGATGCCGGCCTCCTCTGCGATGAGCACCGTGGGGCCCCAACAACCTGTCGCGCTCTCGGCGGGCGTGGATGGCCAGGGTGAGATTCACCTCATGAGCGACACGCGACCAGGGCTCGTGTTGATCGAGACACCAAGCACGGGTGAGCAGCGTTGGATGAACCTCGCGCAGTTGAATGCGCTGGCACCGATGATGGCGATGTCGGGCCAGTGGCTTGCTGTCGACGCCCCGCTTGAACTTGGCTCCGGCACCGGTGCGGACGCACATCACGGAGGCGATCACCCAACACCACAACAGCGTTTGCGAACATGGATGCGGGCCGAGAAGCACGACCTTGGCGCCATCCTCGTCTACGCACTCTTTCTGGGCGTTTTCACGCTCACACTGCCCGTTGCAGCGCAGGCGCTCGTAAGCACGGTCGCGTTTGGAACGTTGCTGCAACCCCTCGTGGTGCTGACTGCGCTCTTGCTCGGTGCGCTGGTCTTCTCGGGCACGCTGCGTGCGGCGCAAACCTACGTCGTTGAGATCGTGCAGCGGCGCATTTTTCTTCGCGTGGTCGCCGACCTCTCCTACCGCTTGCCACGCGTCACCCGTGCTGCGCTCGATCGCAAAGACGGCCCCGAGTTGGTGAACCGTTTCTTCGATACGTTCACCGTGCAGAAGTCGGCCGCGACGCTCTTGCTGGATGGTCTTGAGATCACGCTGACCGTGCTCGTCGGCATGCTCGTCTTGGCCTTCTACCACCCGCTCTTGCTCGGCCTCGACATCGTGCTTGTGCTCCTCGTCGGAGGGATTGTCGTCGGCCTTGGGCGACGCGGAACGAAGACGGCGATTGATGAGTCGTATCGAAAGTACGAGATGGCGGCCTGGCTTGAAGAGCTCGCGCGGCATGACGCGCTCTTCAAGCTCGGTGGTGGTCTGCGCTATGCGGAGCTGCGTGCCGAGGACCTTGCGGGCGAGTACCTCGACAAGCGCAAGAAGCACTTTGCCGTCGTCTTTCGTCAGACCATCGCGGTGCTCGCGCTGCAGGCGATGGCCAACGCTGCGGTGCTTGGTCTCGGCGGTTGGTTGGTGATCGGAAGGCAGCTCACGTTGGGGCAGCTCGTGGCGGCCGAGCTCATCGTCACGACGG
Source organism: Sandaracinaceae bacterium (assembly GCA_044373065.1). Taxonomy (GTDB): domain Bacteria; phylum Myxococcota_A; class Polyangia; order Polyangiales; family Sandaracinaceae; genus JAFLCL01. The sequence goes on along the minus strand of JBILQT010000186.1, from coordinate 394 downwards.
TCGTCGCGTCCATCGCGAAAGTCGGCAAGTACCTTGAGAGCTACTACGACCTCATCGCGGCCATCGACAAGCTCGGGCACCTCACGGACTTGCCGCTTGAGCGCGTCGGTGGCGATGCATGCGCCGATGTGGGTCTTGGCGGTCGAGGCGCGACCCTGAGCATCGAGCACGTTGCGGGCGGCTACGCGGGAGGCGCCACGACCTTGAAGGATGTGAGCCTGACCGTTGCTGCAGGCGCGCGCGTTGCCATCGCGGGCTCGACGGGTGCGGGCAAGAGCCTCTTTGTGGAGATGCTCTCCGCGCTGCGTGACCCGGTGAGCGGCCGCATCGTGATCGATGGGCATGATTTGCGAGACGTGGATTTGGCCTCGTTTCGAAGGAAAATTGCAGTCGT
>JBILQT010000184.1:0-14559 GCA_044373065.1 Sandaracinaceae bacterium | reverse complement strand
GGGCGATCGATCGAGTAGGCCGCATCGCGATGCTTGCCCATCACGCGCAGCATCGGCTGACGGTTGCGTGCGTAGGCCGCAAAGGGCCCCTTGGAGGCCGCCATTTCGGCCGAGACGCGATACGCGTGGCCCGTGAGGATCGCGGTCAATCCAGCGCACCACGCGCGACCGAGGTCCGAGTCGTACGAGATGCCAAGACGCATCAAGAGCGTGCCGAGGTTGGCGTAGCCAAGGCCAAGCGGGCGGTAGTCGTGGCTGTTCTTCGCGATCTTCTTCGTCGGGTAGCTCGAGAGATCGACGAGCACTTCCTGCGCGAGGAACATCACGCGGATCGCGTGGCGGTATCCCTCGACATCGAAGTTGCCTTCCTCATCGAGGAACTTCACAAGGTTGATCGACGAGAGATTACAAGCCGTGTCGTCGAGGAACATGTACTCGCTGCACGGGTTGCTCGCGCGAATGCGCGCCGTGTTCGGGCACGTATGCCAAGCGTTGATCGTCGTGTCGTATTGAAGGCCCGGGTCGGCGCATTGCCATGCGCACTCCGCGACCTTCTTCCAGAGCTCACGCGCCTTGAGCGTATCGACGACCTCGCCATTGGTGCGCTGCGTGGTCTGCCAATCGCCGTCTTGCTCGACCGCGCGCATGAAGGCATCGGTAACGCGCAGCGAGTTGTTCGAGTTCTGCCCGCTGACCGTGTGATAGGCCTCGCCGTTGAAGTCGCTGGAGAAGCCCGCAGCGATGAGCGCGCGCGCCTTCTTCTCCTCGCGGACCTTCCACTCGATGAAGTCGACGATCTCCGGATGGTCCATGTCGAGGCAGACCATCTTCGCGGCGCGGCGTGTCGTTCCGCCTGATTTTGTGGCGCCTGCAGCACGATCGAGCACCTCGAGGAAGCTCATCAAGCCTGAGCTCGTGCCGCCTCCCGCGAGCTTCTCTTGGCGACCGCGTAGCGCGCTGAAATTGGTGCCCGTGCCTGAGCCGTATTTGAACAAGCGCGCTTCGATCTTCACCAGGTCGTAGATGCTCATCAGGTCGTCATCGACCGACTGGATGAAGCACGCCGAGCACTGCGGCCGCTCATAGGCATTCGTTGTCTCGGTGATCTCTTCGCGCTTGGCATCCCACGCCCAACTGCCGCCCTGCCCTTCGATGCCGTAGCGATGCCAGAGGCCCAGGTTGAACCACACAGGTGAGTTGAATGCGGCGCGCTGTGTGACGAGCAGATAGCTGAGCTCGGCCTCAAACGCGTCGGCATCTTCACGCGTTGCGAAGTAGCCACCCTGCTGCTCGGCAGACTCGCGAATCGTCTTCGCGATGCGCACGACCATCTGCCTTACGCTCGTCTCCGCGCCCTTGTTTTCCGTGCCTTTCAGGCCTGCACGACGGAAATATTTCGAGACCGCAATGTCTGTCGCGAGCTGCGACCAGGTCTCGGGAATCTCCGCGCCGCGCATCTCAAACACGATCGAGCCATCGGGGTTGGTGATGACGCTGTCGCGCAGCTCGTAGCTGATCTGATCGAGAGGCTCTTCTCCAGGCTCGGTGAAGCGCCGCGCAACGTGCACACCCGCGCTCGGGTCCGTTGCCTTCACTGAACCTGGGACCGACTGACTGCGAATATCGACCGCCACAAGACCTCCAGAGCGCACTGCGCTTTCGATCCAACCTTCGATGTCGTTCTGATCGCTGCCTGTACCGCCAGCCTCACGGCTGTCGCATCGATCGCCCAACCCAAAGACGCTTACGCACGTATCCCACGTCGTCTTCGGGTCGCCCCCGGCTCGTGCCGGGCTTCGTGCACTCTTGCCGCCTGCGAAGGTTGCGGAAGAGCGCGAACGCGTTGTGAAAGAGTTCTTCCCTCGCGGGAAGGAGCGATCTCGTTTCGAGATCAAGCGAAGAAGGAAGCGAGGCCGTTGTTAAAGAAAGCGCGATCAGGAATCAAGCGCTGGTTGCGGCCATACGGAAGAACGCGTGCGTTCGGATCGACGAGTCCGAAAAAGAGCAGTCGTTACGTCGTGTGTGTCCAGGGCACACGAAGCGCGCGACGGATCCGTCACGCAAACACGCGCGGGGGCCGGAACCCCATGCCGAACAAGGGATTGACAAGTTTGCTTCAGATTCTTCCGACCGCTGAGCGCCTCGCGTTCTTGTGCTCGCCGCGCCCACCGCGTCTGGAATCAGAAACTATCTCAATCATATATCCGCATGATTTCATTCATTTGTGAATGAAGCGCTCATACGAGCACGAGGCCGGGCGGCAGGCTCTCGCCGAGGATGCGTTGCGCGGTCTCCGTCTCCAGGCTCGTGGGCTCGCGTACGAGAGAGATCCACGCCGGGGGAACCGGCTTGCCAGCCGCTTCCGCGCGCACCTCAAGACGTCGAATGACTTCCTCGCGCAGCTTCTCATCGATGTCGCGCTGACGGTCTCCGCTCGCGCGTGCGAGCTGTGTGGCAGCGAACGCCGCAGGCTCGACCTGGGCCCAATCGAGGGCCAGCACAGCCGCAAGCCAACCCTCCGCAACACTGCGTGAGACGGTCGTATGCGCGCTGCCATGGAACGGAACGCGCGCGCCGATGCGACCCAGCGCCCACCAGGAGAACGAGCCCTCGTTGTGCTCCTTGAGACGCTCAAGAAGCCAGTTGCCCACGCGTGTTTTCTGCTCGGCCGAGACCCGCTCCAGCGAGGCCGCCAAGCGCACCATGTCGTCGTAACCCTGTGCGCGCGGCCCTGCAGGGCGAGCCCGTGTGCGACCTCCGGGCGGGTGCAGGTAGTACTCGAGGGCGTTCAACACTTTCGTCTGCTGTGCGGCATCGAGGCCGCCCGAGACGCGCCGCCAGAGCGTCCACCACTCGGACCAATTCTGCGCCTCGGGTGCGAACTGCACGCCTTGATCGAAGAGCTCAAAGAGCTGCTTCACGCGCCAGCCATCGAGTGGATAGCCAAGGCCTGGGCGCAGACAAAAGCCGATCAGGTTGAACCACACACGCTCGTGATCATCGCTGCGCCTTCGACGCTTCGCGCCTGCGAAGAGCGCGCCCCAAAGCTCACGCAAAAGAGGCGTTTCCCACGATGCACGGGGGCCGAGGATCTTCTCCAAGTCTTGGCGCAGCGTCTTCCAGGGCTTGCTCTCCATCGCCGTCTCGCTCTTGCCAAAGACGATCTCGATCTTCGCCTTCGCCTCGGCAAAGCGCGGATGAAGCTGCGTCACGCGCTGCGGTGTGAGCTCGCCTTCGTTCGAGTCTCCACGAAGCTGAAGCTCAAGGTTCCAGCGCTGCGAGGCATCGGCCTCGGCAAGGCAGCTCATCTCCAGCGTGCCAATCTCGGTGAGCATCGCAGCCAAGGTCACACGTGCCTCACGTGAGCCCTGCTTGCCCTCACTCTGGCGATCATCGAGCACAGCAGCGATCGGCGGCAGCGGTCGAAAGAGATCGCGCTCCAGCGGAAGCACCTCGGGGGCTACTTCGTCGTCACTGAGCTTCGGCACTTCATCGACGAGCTCGACCAAATCGCCCGCCCGCACATAGGCCGCTTGGCCGACGGAAGACGCGAGATGAAAGCGCACGGGCTGGCCCAACTTGAGTGCGAACGAGCGTGCGGAAAGACGCACCTCTTCACCCTCTTCGGCGCCGCGTGGAAGAAGGCAAATGGCGCGTTCTCCTTTGGATTCTTGGCCCTTCTGGGCACCGAGCATGAGGAAGTACGAGCGTGCGGAACCACCGCCAATTTTCATCCCGACGCCGCGACGCGCGAGGCCGTAGAAGACCGCGCCACGTGCAACCGCGAGTTCGGGCTCAGTGTTCTCCAGCACTTGAAGGGGCGCCCCTTTTCGGAAGGTGCGGAGCACATCGATCATGCGCGTCGCGAGCGGCTCACCGCGGAACACACCGCCGTTGAGCAGCACTGCATCGGGCAATGCAAGGCCATCGATGAGGCCCTCACCCACCGCCTCCTTCGCAACGTTCTGATGGCGCGCGATGAAGGCTGCGACGTGCTTGGTGATCGCGGCATCGGCCACATAGGGCAGGCCGAACTCAACGATGGCAGACGCACGACGCTGGGGTCGCGCATCGATGCCGACCTCGGGGAAGAAGCCATCAACGATGCGCTGGTGCACATGGCTCTGCGTGAGCTCGGCGGAGAGCGCGCTCTGCACCAACTTCGAGCCCGAGCCGAGCACCGTGACGCGTGCGCTCTCGGGCGGTGCGTGTCCGAGCAAGCGCTCCTTCACATCGCGGCATTGCTGCACGAGCTGCGTGAAGCGTGCGCTCGGAAGCTTGCCCCCGAGCTGCGCCTCGGCCTCGCGTGCGAGGAGCAAATCCATGTTGTCGCCCCCGAGCATCAGGTGGTCGCCCACGGCAATGCGTGAGAGGCGCATCGCGCTTGTCTCGGATGCACGGGGCTCGATGCGAATGAAGGTCAGATCCGTCGTGCCACCGCCCACATCGATCACGAGCGCGAGCTTCACATCCTTGGCGACCTGCGCGACATCGGGCGCACGTCCAAGCCAATCGTAGAAGGCCGCTTGGGGCTCCTCGACAAGGCGCACGCGGGGCAGGCCTGCGAGGCGCGCGGCTTCGAGTGTGTAGGCGCGCGCGCCTTCATCAAACGAGGCGGGGATCGTCAGCACGATCTCCTGCTCGGCGAGCGGCATGTTGGGATGACGCTTGTTCCAAGCCGCGTGAACATGCGCGAGGTAGCTCGCACTCGCGACCACCGGCGAGACCTTGCCGATGCCATCCGGGGCGCCCCACGGAAGAATCGCAGCGGACCTATCGACGCCGACATGCGAGAGCCAGCTCTTCGCACTCGCCACGAGCCTTCCCGGCACGCGGGTGCCGAGCACACGTGCAAGCTCACCCGTGATGTAGGGACCGCTCGAACCCGCGAGTTCCAAGGTCTCCCAAGGCAATGTCATCGCGCCCTCGGCGAGCTCACCCTCGGCGGGGTGATAGCGAAGCGATTGCAGGAGAGGACGCGCCTCGATCTCACCCGGGGCGATCAGCTGCTCGATCGGAAAAATGCGCGGCTTGGCCTCTTCGGACGTGGGCGGAACATCGAGGCGCACGTAGGCGACGACCGTGTGCGTGGTGCCGAGATCAATTCCGACGATGGCGCGGGGTTCTGACATGCGTCTCTCTCTGAATTCGCCTTCGATGCGTTGGCGATTTCGGACGCAGATCAGACAACAACCCACGGCTTCGCGCCAGAGCTACGCAACCTTGTCGACGCGATGCGCAACCCTTTGGTTGCGTATCTATGCGCAACCCTTTGGTTGCATGTCACAGCCCTTGTTGTGACACGCAACCTTTCGGTTGCATGTCATCTAAGGTGTTTCGTCAGTGCGTTGTTGCGGGTGGCTGCGGCTCTGGCGGCGTGGGGTCAGACATTCGCTGCCGCGCGAGGCTTGCTTCGTCGTGGTCGCGCATTCCCTCCGGTGGCGCATGGGCTCGACGGCGAGCCTCTCGTTCAGCTTCACGCTGCGCACGTCGGCCTGCTTGCGTTGCTTGGCGCGCAGCGCGCTCTTCAGCCTGCCTTGCCTCTCGTGCGGCCCGCGCAGCTGCGCGCTGCTCTTGGCGAGCGATACGGGCAGCGCGTTGGGCCTCAAGACGTGCCTGACGTGCCTGGGCCTCTTGCTCGTGCGGCATGACGTTGTGTTGGCCAGGCGGCAAGGGTCGCGGATGGTCGGATGGCTGCGCCTGCTCGCTCTGCGCCAGAGCCACTTGCGGCAAGACCCATGGAGCGATGCTCAGCGAGAAAGCGAGGAAGAGAGATTGAGTGCGTTGGCCGTACATCGGAAGACCTTCGGTTCGGGACTGGACAACGGACAAGACGTGCGTGCTGCCGAGACGATTCACGTGCGAAGTCGCAAACGAACTCTTCATCGCGGGACGCACAGGAAACGGCGCTGGTATCCTCCCAACCCATGACGCTCTCATTGCTGATCAAAAACGGGACCCTCGTCGACGGAACGGGCGCAGGCGCGCGGAAAGCAGACATCGGGATTCGCGATGGAAAAATCGTCTCCATCGGCCCCACCGATGAGGCCGCAGCGCGCACGATCGATGCGTCGGGTGCGATCGTCACGCCGGGCTTTGTCGATGTGCACACCCACTACGACGGCCAAGCCTCGTGGGATGAAGACATGCTGCCCTCCTCTGCGCATGGCGTGACAACGAGCGTGATGGGCAACTGCGGCGTCGGCTTTGCGCCGTGCCGCAAGGAAGATCACGAGCGCCTGATCAAGCTCTTCGAGGGCGTCGAGGACATCCCCGGAACGGCCCTCACAGAAGGCATTTCGTGGAAGTGGGAGAGCTTTGGCGAGTACCTCGACCAGGTGGATGCGAGGCCACACACGATGGATTTGGCCGCCTACCTCACGCACGACGCGCTGCGCGTCTACGTGATGGGTGAGCGCGCCGTGTCAGGGTCCACGCCTACCGAAGAGGACTTGAAGGCGATGTCTGCCATCGTGAAGGAAGCGATGAAGGCAGGCGCTGTGGGGCTCTCCACGGGGCGCACAGACAATCACCGTGCGATCGATGGCTCGCACACGCCCGCCTCGGAGGCTTCGGAGCTTGAGCTCACCACACTCGCGCGTGCGATGGCCGAGACGGGGCGCGGCGTGCTGCAGGCCGTGAGTGACTTCGATATGGAGCGCGGCGCCGAACGTTTTGACGGCGAGTTCGATGTCATCGAGCGCTTCGCCGAGGCCGCGAAAGACAGGCCCACGTTTGTCTCGCTGATGCAGCGCGACCTCATCCCAACGCAGTGGAAGGACATCCTCAAGCGCGCCGAAAAAGCTGCCGAGAAGGGCGTGCAGATTCGCTTTCAGACGGCACCCCGCGGCATCGGCGTGCTCCTCGGCCTCGAGGCTACTTTCCATCCTTTCGTGGGCTTTCCGACATACAAGACGATCGCGCACCTCTCGCTTGAAGAGCGCGTCACGGCGATGCGCGACCCGGCCTTCCGCGCGAAGGTGTTGAGCGAGACAAGCGACAAGATCGCAGGCGACGGAAGCCCAGTGCCGATCCTCGCCGACCGCATGCTCCAGATGATCGACCTCATCTCGATGCGCATGTTCCCGCTCGGTGCAGTGCCCAACTACGAGCCCAAGCCGGGCGACTCACTCATGGCGCGCGCGATGATGAACGGCACCACGCCGCTCGCTGCGATCTACGACTGCCTCCTCGAGCAAGACGGCCACGCGCTCATCTACTTCCCCATCTACAACTACGCGGGCATGAGCCTCGACGATGTCGAGACGATGCTGCACCACCCCTTCGCCATCCCCGCGCTGAGCGACGGCGGCGCGCACGTCGGCACCATCTGCGATGCAAGCACGCCGACCTACTTCCTCATGCATTGGGCGCGCGATCGCGAGAAGGGCCGATTCACCTTGGAGGAGGCGATTCAGCGCCTCACGGGTACGCCCGCGAAGCTCATGGGGTTTGGCGATCGCGGCACGATCGAGGTGGGCAAGAAGGCCGACATCAACGTGATCGACCTCGAGAAGCTGGCGCTGAAGCCACCCCACCTCGTGCGTGATCTGCCCGCAGGCGGAAAGCGTTTCTTGCAGGATGCCGTCGGCTATCGCGCAACGATCTGCAGTGGCGTGATCACGGCAGAGAACGATCGACTCACGGGTGCGAAGCCTGGTCGCGTCGTGCGGTACACGGCGTAGCGCCTCGGGCGGGTCGGACAGAAAACAGAGGCTGCGTCATCCAGATGGCGCAGCCTCTATGAGTTCAATCGTATACAGATACGATTGATTCGACGGCGCTACGCCTTCTTCTTCGGCCGCGCCTTGCCCGCACTCGGCTTGCTCGGCTTCGCCAGCGCGCGCGGCGCCACATCGCTCACGCGCTTCACGTCCTTGCCCGTGACCTTCCCCTCGAGCTGCACGATGCGATCGCGAAGCTTGGCAGCGCGTTCAAATTCAAGGGATTCCGAGGCCACGAGCATCTCGCTGCGCAGCTCTTCGATGTAGTCGAGCAAGGCCTCGCCGCTGAGCTTGGATTCATCGACCTTCGCGCCCGTCGCTTTGGTCGAGGGCAAGGGCGCGTAGTCCTTGGTGCCGCTCGAGTGATCCATCTCGTGCTGCATGCGCTTGGTGCTGGCCGGCGTGATGCCGTGCTCCTCGTTGTAGGCACGCTGGATCTTCTGCCTGCGGAGCGTCTCATCGATCGCGTTCTGCATCGCGGGCGTGATGCGATCGCCATACATGATGACCTCGCCATTCACGTTGCGGGCTGCACGACCGATCGTCTGAATCAGCGAGCGCGGGCTGCGCAAGAAGCCCTCTTTGTCGGCATCCAAGATCGCGACGAGCGAGACCTCGGGGAGATCCAAACCCTCGCGCAAGAGGTTGATGCCGACGAGCACATCGAAGAGCCCTTTGCGCAAGTCGCGCAGGATCTCGACGCGCTCCAAGGTCTCCACATCCGAGTGCAGGTAGCGCACGCGAATGCCGAGCTCCGAGTAGTACTCGGTGAGGTCTTCCGACATGCGCTTGGTCAGCGTCGTGACGAGCACGCGCTCATCGCGCGCGACGCGAAGGCGAATCTCTCCAAGGAGATCATCGACCTGCGTGCCGACCGGACGCACGTGAATGACCGGGTCGAGAAGGCCCGTTGGGCGAATGATCTGCTCGACGAATTCACCCTGCGTCTCATCGAGCTCCCACTCGCCCGGCGTCGCCGAGACGAAGATGGTCTGCCCCGCGCGCTCCCAAAATTCTTCGAAGCGAAGGGGGCGATTGTCGAGGGCCGAGGGCAAGCGAAAGCCATGCTCGACGAGCACATCTTTGCGCGCTTTGTCCCCGCGATACATCGCCGCGATCTGCGGCACGGTTTGATGCGACTCATCGAGAATCAGCAGGAAATCGCGGGGGAAATAGTCGACGAGCACGGGCGGTGGCTCACCAGGATTGCGCCCGGAGAAATGCCGCGAGTAGTTCTCGATGCCGTTGCAGAAACCGGTCTGCTCAAGCAGCTCGAGGTCGTAGTAGGTGCGCTGCTCGAGGCGCTGTTTCTCGACGAGCTTCATCTCATTCGAGAGGTACTGGAGGCGCTCGTGCAGCTCCTCTTTGATCGTGACCATCGCGCGCTTTCGCTCTGCCTCGGGCGTCACGTAGTGCGATGCGGGGAAGATCGTGTAGCTCGTGACCTCGGCGAGCACCTTGCCGCGCAAGGGGTCGATCTCCGACATGCGCTCGATCTCATCGCCCCAGAGCTCGACGCGCAGCGCCTTCTCTTCTTCACCGATCGGGAAGATCTCGATCACATCGCCGCGCACGCGGAAGGTGCCGCGCGCGAAGTCGTAGTCATTTCGCTCATATTGAATATCGACAAGGCTGCGCAGCAGCGCATCGCGATGAATCGTCTGACCTTTGGTGAGACGAAGGAGCATCTCTGCGTACGACTCGCGCGAGCCGATACCGTAGATGCAGCTCACGGAGGCCACGATGATCACGTCACGACGTGAGAGGAGGCCGCGTGTGGCCGCGTGACGCATGCGATCAATCGTGTCGTTGATGATCGCGTCTTTGTCGATGAACGTGTCGCTCGAGGGGATGTACGCCTCGGGCTGGTAGTAGTCGTAGTAGGAGACGAAGTACTCGACCTGGTTGTGTGGAAAGAGCTCCTTCATCTCGCCATAGAGCTGCGCCGCGAGCGTCTTGTTCGGCGCCATGATGAGCGCGGGGCGCTGCGTCTGCTGGATCACATTCGCGATGGTGAAGGTCTTGCCCGAGCCCGTGATGCCAAGGAGCACTTGGCGTGATTCGCCGCGGTTGATGCCCGCAACGAGCGCCTCAATCGCCTTGGGCTGATCGCCCTTGGGGGTCATTCCACTCGCGAGAACGAAGGGCTGATGTTCGGCCATGTTTCCTCTTTGCCTTCTACCGTGAGCGGTGAAGAAGGGCTCGCAGCAAGCCTGGCCGATGAGGTTGTCAGCTGAATGTCATGTTTCGCGTTCGTCGCTGGATGCGCAGATACTCGCCCTCGCTTTGTGCGTCTTTGCGATCATCCGGCGTCGGGCACTCTTTGCCCGTGATGCACCAGGAACGTATGCGCACATCTCGATTGGTCTCCACTGCCACGCTCGCTTTGACGCTTGGCCTCACACTCCCAGCGCAGGCTGCGACCTACGAAATCAACGCAGGCGATAACCTCTGGGCGCGCCTCGCCACACTTGCGCCGGGCGACGAGGTCATCGTCCACGCCGGCACCTATGCGCAGACCTCACGCTTCGAGGCGACGTGGGCAGGCACGGCCGCGATGCCGATCATCATTCGTGCGGCGGAGGGCGAGGCGAGGCCTGTGCTGACGCGCGATGGCGGCCAGAACCTCCTCAACATCCATGGCAGCTACTTCACGCTGCGCGGCTTTGAGATCGTCGGCGGCAGCCACGGAATTCGCGCGAGCAATGTGGACCATTCCGTGTTCGAAGATCTGCTCGTGCACGACACCGGCGACGTCGGCATCTCCTGCAACATCGGTGGCGCGACCTGCTCGTATCTGACGATCCGCGATTGCGAAATTCATCACACGAATGGCACGGGCGAGGGCATGTACCTCGGCTGCAACGGCGCGGGATGCGAGCTCTCCAACTCGATCATTGAGCACAACTACGTGCACGATCTCGGTGGCTCACAGGGCGATGGGATTGAGATCAAGCAGGGCAGCCACAGCAACATCGTGCGCGACAACGTGGTCATTCGCGCGAACTACCCAGGCATCACGCTCTACTCGTATGACGCGGCACCCGGACGCACGCCGAACATCATCGAGCGCAACCTCGTGTGGACCACGATGGACAACGGCATCCAGGTCACGGGACACACGATCGTGCGGAACAACATCGTCATCGGCGCGGGCGCGAGCGGCATCGCATCGCAGCCGAATATGGCCACACCGACCGATGTGCAGATCCTCCACAACACCGTGGTAGGCGCGGGGGATGCGTGCATTCGCACCAACAGCTGGGATACCGGAATGGGCTTTGTGATCGCGAACAACGCGCTCTATTGCGCGTCCTCACGCGCACTGCGCATCACCTCGAGCACGAGCGCTGTCATCGTGGGCAACGTCGGTCTCGGCTCCGTCGAAGGCGCTCCTTCGGGCTTTCGTATGGGCACAAGCCTCGCCGCAGACCTCGGCGCGATGACCTCGATGGCGCGTGTCTATCCACCGAGCGGCTCGACGTTGATCGATGCGGCCGATGCCACGCAGACGCTCGGCGAGGACTTCGACCTTCGCGTGCGCACAGGCATGCGCGATGTGGGTGCCTATGAGCGCGATGCCTCGGGGATGCCTGCCTGGCTCGCGACCGAGGGCTTCAAGGGCTTGGGCATGGTGCTGCCTGGTTCGGATGCGGGCATGACGGACGTCGATGCGGGTGCGGTGGTGGGGCTTGATGCCGGCGCGATCGCGGGCCTCGATGTCGGCCCAGTCCCCGACTCTGGCTTGGCTGCCATCGACACAGGCGTGCGTCGCGACGCAGGCCCGAGCAGCGTGACAGGCACATGTGGCTGTCGGGCGGGTCAGCGTGATTCGCGCGCCGGCGCGTTCGCAATGCTGGCCCTTGGGCTCGTGATCGCAGCACGTCGCAAGCGCATGAACTGACCCCCGCGTCCGACAACACGAGGCCTCTCATCTCGGTCATCTTGGCCGCGTTGAGAGGCTCTTTCGTATTCGCTGCGAGGCCTACGGCGTAGGTGCGGCCGGTACTGCGAGGAGCGTCCGCACCGAGTCGAATCGATCGTTGGGCACCGTGATCGCGAGGTTGTAGTGCGCGATGCGCCACTGACCTTGGGCATCGCGAAGGAGCACACCGCTGCCGCGCGCGGGACCGAGGTTGATCGCATCCAGGTCTTCGTCGAAGTACGCGAGCCAAGTGCTGACCATCACCACGTCACGCCGCGTTGCGTGCATGTTCCAGCCGTGTCCCTCCGAGAAAGGACGATGCGCATAGGCTTGAAACGCGTCGCGCGTCCAACGCTCGGTCGCGTCGGTGCCAAGGAAGATCGCATCGGGTGTCATGAGCGCGAAGTAGGTGGCCTCATCGGATGCGGCGGCCGCGGCATGCCAGGCATCGAGCGCCTCGCGAACGCGCAGCTCCTGTGCATGAAGCGCTTGTCCCTCGTCGACAGGCGGCGTGCCTGGGCCGATCGATGTGGTGGCAGCGCCGCACCCTGAGAGGGTGAGCGCGAGGGCGAGAAAAGGTACGCGAGTCATGGTTGTCCCGGTTTGAAGGCTTCGAGGGCCAGGAATAGTGCTTGTTTGGCTTCCGGTTGTTCTTGTTTTGCCTGAATGAGCGCTTCACGAACGGCATCGGGAATACCGCCTGGAAGGCTTTGTAGGAGCTCACCCGCGAGCGCGGAGACAGGGGCGCGCGTGGTCTCGCTTGTGCTCAGATGCATCACTGCACACGCATCGGCGAACACATCACGGGCCGTCGTCGGACGAAGGGCAAGCTCCGACTGCGCGAGAGGGACGAGTTGGTACCAGAGGTCCGTGTTCGCCGCGAAGGGCGCGATGCGCGTGGCTGTCTCGGGGTCAACCAGTGTCATGAGCACGCGTGCGGTCGCACCCGCGCGATGAATGCGATCCCAAGCCTCGGCGCCTGCGCCGTGATCGAGCGCCGAGAGGTACGAGCCGACCTCCTTCGCTTCCGCAATGAGCGCACGAAGCACAAGGGAGGGACGCGCGAGAAGAGGCGCCTTCCACGCGCGCAGCCGCTGACGAAAGTTACGCAGCGCCGCGGATTCCACATGCCCCGAGATCGACAGGGAGAGCCTCGGGTCATCACGCCACCGCGCGGTGTACCGATGTGTCCCGCTGCTGACATCGAGCCCGTGGAAGATGCCATCGCGGGCGATCACCTCGATGCTGCCCGCGTGTTCGAAGAGGGCCTGCATGCGCGTGCCGAAGTACGCAGCCGTCTCGTGGGCGGGCGGCACCAGGAGGGGCACGCTCTCTTGAACGTGCCCGCCACTGCCGAGCAGGCGCTGACTGCGCAGATCAAAGACGAGGGTGTCATTGCCGCGCGTGATCAAGATGATCTCGTTCGCCTCATCCACCTCCGCGATGCGCCCTTCCCAGGCATAGGCGTAGGGCCGGGCACCGTTCGCATCGCCCCATTGATCCACGTGAACGACCCCATCCGCGACGTGAATCCGGACGTTGCTCGCGCACCAGCCTTGCTCGTCTTTGTCGAAGTAGCCGTCGTCATATTGAACATGCAGACGGGCAAGCGGTGATGCCATGGACAGGATCGTAGAGGGCACGCTCGAAAAGAAGAAGCCACGCAGAGCAGGTGCTCCAGCGCGGCTTCTTCGAGATGATAGCAATAGGATTGCTATCTGTTTTCTATATTCAGCCTTCGCCGACTGTGCTCTTCACCTTGAGCTCCGCAAGCTGCGAGGCGAGCACCGTGTTGGGCGCGCCCGTCATCAGATCCGAGCCCTTGCCCGTCTTGGGGAAGGCGATGACATCGCGCAGGCTCTCGCTCTCCGTGAGCAACATCGCGACTCTGTCCAAGCCCAGCGCGAGGCCGCCGTGGGGAGGCGCGCCGTGCTTGAGGCCGTTGAGGAGGAAGCCGAACTTCTCCTGCGCCGTCGCATCATCGATGCCGAGCACGGCAAAGACGCGCTTCTGCACCTCGGGGTCATGCAGACGAATCGAGCCACCACCGAGCTCGACGCCGTTCAGCACGAGGTCGTAGCGGTAGCAAAGGACGTTGCCCGGATCCTTCTCAAGGATGTCGAGCGAGCCGTCGTGCGGACGCGTGAAGGGGTGATGCGCCGCGGCCCAGGTGCCGTCGTCGTTCTTCTCGAAGAGGGGCGGCTCAACGACCCAGAGGAAGTTCCAATCGCCTGCAGGGTGCGTCGCACTCTTGGCGCCCACCTCGGGGATGAAGCCAAGCTTCTTGCCGAGGTGAAGACGAAGGTTCGCCATGACTGTGTGCACCATCGCATCGGCGCCGAACATCAAGAGAAGGACATCGCCTTCCTTCGCGCCGCACGCATCGTTCACAGCCTTCACGAACTCGGGCGTTGCGCTCTTGCTCATCGGGCTCTGCAGCCACTCGCCTGCGGGGCCGATCTTCGCGCGCGCAAGGCCCTTGGCGCCCATCTGCTTCACGAAGCCCTCAAGCTTGTCGAGCTCTGCACGCGAGAGCGTCGTGGCCTTCTCTGCGGGGACGCAAATGGCCTTCACGATCTCCTCGGGCAAGTCGCGGCGGTAGGTGCCGTTCGTGAACTTCTCCGCGATGGGTTGAAGCATCGGAAGGCCTCCGCCTGCATGCGTGATCACGACCTCGGTGAGGTCCGTGTGCTCAAGCGCAAAGCGCATGTCGGGCTTGTCGTTGCCGAAGCGTCGCATCGACTCTTCGAACTTCATGCGGGGGAAGTGCTTGCCGTCGACCAGCGGATAGCGCTCCGTGAGATCGACGCCGCCGATCTCCTTCCACAAGCGCACGATGAGCTTCTCGACCATCTCGAAGATGTCGTCTTGGTTGACGAAGCTCATCTCGATGTCGATCTGCGTGAACTC